>JBBJMS010000065.1:0-17481 GCA_037720315.1 Variovorax sp.
AGTTCGGTGGCGGTGTTCGGGCCGGATGCGGCGCTGCCGATGCCCGACATCGTGGCCGACGACACGCTGCCCGCGCCGCAGACCTCGTACGGCACGCAGAAGCTGGCCTGCGAGTACCTGATCGCCGACTACACGCGCAAGGGCTACGTCGATGGCCGCGCCGCGCGGCTGATGACGGTCACGGTGCGGCCGGGCAAGCCGAACGGCGCCGCCTCGTCGTTCTTCAGCGGCATCATCCGCGAGCCGCTGGCCGGCATCGAATCGGTCTGCCCGGTGTCGCCCGAGGTGTCGCATCCGATGTCGTCGCCGACCCGCACCGTCGAGGGGCTGATCGCCGTCTACGAAGCCAGCCGCGAGGCCTTCGGCGGGCGCTCCGCGATCAACCTGCCGGGGCTGAACGTGCGCGTGGCCGACATGCTCGACGCGCTCGAAGAAGTGGCCGGCCCGGCCGTGCGCGCGCGCGTGCGCTTCGCGCGCGCCGAGCGCATCGCGGGCATGGTCGAGACCTGGTCCAGGGGCGCATCGGCCGCACGTGCGGCGCGGCTCGGGCTGCATCCGCACGACAACTTCGCCGACATCATCCGGCAGTACATCGACGACTGCCGCGCACTGCCCAACGCCGACCAGACCTTGAAGGGAATGTCCTGATGAAACCCCCCGTGCCTCCCAAGCGTTCCCCCAAGCGCGCGCGCACCGGCCCGCAGAAGCTGCGCTCGCAAGCCTGGTTCGACAACCCGGACAACGCCGACATGACCGCGCTCTACCTCGAGCGCACGATGAACTTCGGCCTCAGCTTCGACGAGCTGCAGTCGGGCCGCCCGATGATCGGCATCGCGCAGACCGGCTCGGACATCGCGCCCTGCAACCGCCACCACCTAGTGCTGGCCGAGCGGGTGCGCGAGGGCATCCGCGATGCGGGCGGCATCGCCTTCGAGTTCCCGATCCATCCGATCCAGGAAACGTGCAAGCGCCCCACGGCCGCACTCGACCGCAATCTGCAGTACCTGTCGCTGGTCGAGGTGCTGTACGGCTATCCGCTCGACGGCGTGGTACTCACCACCGGTTGCGACAAGACCACGCCGGCCCAGCTGATGGCTGCCGCCACGGTCGACATCCCGGCCATCGCGCTCAACTCGGGGCCGATGCTCAACGGCTGGCACGAGGGCGAGCGCACCGGCTCCGGCACCATCGTCTGGAAGGCGCGCGAGCTGATGGCGGCCGGCAAGATCGGCTACCAGGAGTTCCTGAAGCTGGTGGCGTCGTCCGCGCCGTCCACCGGCCACTGCAACACCATGGGCACGGCCTCGACGATGAATTCGCTGACCGAGGCGCTCGGCATGACGCTGCCGGGCAGCGCGGCGATTCCGGCCCCGCACCGCGACCGCCAGGAGATGGCCTACCGGACCGGACGCCGCATCGTCGAGATGGTGCGCGAGGACCTGAAGCCTTCCGACATCCTCACGCGTGCCGCGTTCGAGAACGCGATCGTCGTCAACTCGGCCATCGGCGGCTCGACCAACGCGCCGATCCACCTGATCGCCATTGCGCGGCACATCGGCGTGCCGCTTTCCACCGGCGACTGGGAAAAGCACGGCTACAAGATCCCGCTCATCGTCAACCTGCAGCCGGCTGGCGAGTACCTCGGCGAGGACTACTACCGCGCCGGCGGCGTGCCGGCGGTGGTGGCCGAATTGATCGCCAAGGGGAAGATCCAGCCCGCGCTCACCGCCAACGGCAAGACACTCATCGAGAACTGCGAAGGCGCCTTCACCGGCGACCGCAAGGTGATCTGGCCGTACAACAAGCCGATGAAGAAGAACGCCGGCTTCCTCGACTTCAGCGGCAACCTGTTCGACTCGGCGATCATGAAGACCAGCGTGATCACGCCCGAGTTCCATTCGCGCTACCTCGAGGACCCGAACGATCCGATGGCCTTCGAAGGCACTGCGGTCGTGTTCGACGGACCCGAGGACTACCACCGCAAGATCGACGACCCCAAGATGAAGATCGGCGCGCACAGCGTGCTCTTCATGCGCGGCGTCGGCCCGGTCGGCTACCCCGGCGCGGCCGAGGTGGTGAACATGCGCGCGCCCTCGTACCTGCTGAAGCAGGGCATCACCGCCCTGCCCTGCATCGGCGACGGCCGGCAGTCGGGCACATCGGGCTCGCCGTCGATCCTGAACGCGTCGCCCGAAGCCGCCACCACGGGCGGGCTGGCGCTGCTCAAGACCGGCGACCGCGTGCGCATCGATCTCAAGAAGCGCACGGCGAACATGCTGGTGGCCGACGAGGAGATCGCCAAGCGCCGCGCCGCGCTCGAAGCCGCCGGCGGCTACCCGTACCCGCCCAGCCAGACGCCGTGGCAGGAGATCCAGCGCGGCGTCGTCGACGAGCTGTCGCAGGGCATGGTGCTGAAGCCGGCGGTCAAGTATCAAAAGATCCACGCGACCTTCGGCGTTCCACGCGACAACCATTGACCTTCGTTCGGAGCGCTGCATGAGCATTCCCACCACCCGCCTCGGCCGCACCGGCCTGACGGTGTCGCGCCTCGCGCTCGGCACCATGACCTTCGGCCTGCAGACCGACGAGGCGGCGTCGCACCGCATCCTCGACCGCGCGACCGATGGCGGCATCAACTTCATCGACACCGCCGACGTCTATCCGCTCGGCGGCGACATCGACACCGCCGGGCGCACCGAGGAGATCGTCGGCCGCTGGCTGCGGGCGCAGGGCCCGAGCCGGCGCTCGCAGTTCATCGTCGCGACCAAGGCGGTGGGCAAGGTCGGGCCCAACAGCTGGGACCAGGGCGCGTCGCGCAAGCACCTGCTCGATGCGATCGATGCGTCGCTCGTGCGGCTGCAGGTCGACCATGTCGATCTCTACCAGCTGCACCACGACGACCCGGCGACGCCGCTCGACGAGAGCCTGGAGGCGCTCGACACCATCGTGCGCTCGGGGCGGGCGCACTACATCGGCGTGTCGAACTTCCTCGCCTACCGCCTTGCACGCGCGATCGGCCGCGCCGAGCTGCGCAAGCTGACCCAACTGGTCTGCGTGCAACCGCGCTACAGCCTGCTGTTTCGCGAGATCGAGCGCGAACTGCTGCCGCTGGCCGGCGACGAAGGCCTGGGCGTGATCCTCACAACCCGCTCGCCGGCGGCCTGCTGACCGGCAAGTACAAGCCGCAGGACAAGCCGGGCGAGAACACCCGCTTCACCTCGGCGCGGCCGGCGACATGTACCAGACCCGCTATTGAACGAGCGCAGCTTCGCCATCGTGGCGCAGCTGCGCCTCGCCGGCGAGGCCGGCGTGCCGCTCGCGACGCTGGCGTGGCCTGGGTGATGGCCAACCCGCTCGTCACCGCGCCCCTGCTCGGCGCCAGCCGCCCGGAGCAGCTCGACGCGACGCTGGCCGCAGCCGAATACACCATCGACGCCGACCTGAAGCGCAGGCTCGACGAGCTCACAACCGAGTATCGAAAGGGCGACGCGCCGCGGTAGCCCTGAAGTAAAGCGATGCATGAATGCGGCGAACCGTGAAGTAGTCGCAGCACCGGCCGCCCTGCGGACCGCAGCCGCCTTTAAGCTCGGGGACCGTTCCCTATCGCGAAGGCCTGTTCGATGTTCCACCGCTTGATCTACTCGAGTCGCGCGAAGCCGCCGATCGACTACGAAGACATCGTGCTGAACTCGCAACGGCGCAATGTCTCTTTTGGCGGAACCGGCGGCCCGACGCTCGTGGATGGCGTGTTCCTGCAGTACCTCGAAGGCAGCGAGAGCGAGGTCGAATGCTGTCGAGCGCATCGCGGCGGACGAGCGGCACACCGACCTCAAGGTGCTGGAGCGGCGCGCAGTGCCGCGGCGCATGTTCGGCGCGTGGTCGATGGCGATGCTGGACTGGGTCGACGAAACGAAGATGATCTTCCAGAGCTTTTCGCCGGACGCGGATTTCGATCTGTCGCAGACCGACCCCACGACGGCAGCCCCGCTCTTTCGCGCCTGGGCCGCAACCAGCCACTGGCACAACGGCGAAGTTCTTTCGGGCGAGTGAACAGGCGCTAGCCTGCCTCGACCGGCACCAGGATCGCCTCGCCGGTCGCGACCAGCTTTTGGGACTCTGCGGCGTCGCTCTCGGCGTACAGCTGCGCCGCCGCAAAGACCTGCTTGCGTCCCGCCTTGACGACTCGGCCGCGCACCACGAAGCAGCGCCCGATGGCGGGTGCCAGGCAGTTGACCGAAAAATGCGAAG
Source organism: Variovorax sp. (assembly GCA_037720315.1). Classification (GTDB taxonomy): domain Bacteria; phylum Pseudomonadota; class Gammaproteobacteria; order Burkholderiales; family Burkholderiaceae_C; genus Variovorax. The sequence goes on from JBBJMS010000065.1 coordinate 4,249, forward strand.
CGAGAACGCGGCCCGACACGGTGGCCGCAGCGAAGCCGCAGGCGGTGTCTAGCAACGCGGCAATGAGCCCGGCATGAAGGAAGCCGGCGTACTGCCCCATGTCGTCGGCGCGCCAGTGCATGCGCAGTTCGGCTTCGCCCTCTGCTGCGTGCGTCACTTCGAAGCCGGCCCAGCGATTGAAGCTGGCGGTGTCGTTGATGCTTTTGAGCGTTTCGAGCATGCGGTCTCTCCGGGAGTTGGAAGACGCAATGTAAGAAGCGCCGGCGCGGGCGCGGGTCTCCTGTGGGACGCCTGCCGGCCTGCGCTGTTGCGTCGGCGACTCGTGGGCAGCGCGAGTGCAACGGCTAAAGTAGCCGGTCCCTTGCAGCCGGCAGCCATGATTTCCTCGATGCGCCCATTCACCGCAACTTCCATCCTCGCGTTGGCTGCCGCCGCCCTCGTCGGCGGCTGTGCGGCGCGAGCCGCGCCTCGCGTCACCAGGCTCGGCGATGGCGTGTTCAAGTCGCCCACCGTCCAAGAGGCAGAAGCCTACTGCCGCAACTTCGGCGCGCCGATGCGATTACTCAATGTCAGGCATCGCGTGCCGGCGGGCGAAGTCAGCTATCGCTGCGATTGAGCCCGCGGGCGCCAAGAGCCGGCAGTTCGCGGATAACTTCACACGGCGATTTGCACGCAGCGGCTTATATTGTTCACTTAAGTATTAACCGCATGATCCCCGCCGAAGCTTTCGCACCCTCGACACGGCTTGCCCTTGATGCGGCAGGACGTTCGAACGCGCCCGCTGCGGCGAGGAAGCGTCGCGAGGCCGGGCCTTCGGCAGTTCTCGCGCCCGCGGTCGAAAACGCCCGCGAGCGATCGATCGAGGCCGGAATGCTGACCCACTTCCTGCGCGGAACCCGGTTTCGCCAGGGCGTGAGTGCGACGCTCATGGCCATGTTCGTGGTCTTCTGCTGGGGCCATGCGAATGCCGCGCTGCTGCTGATCTGGCTCGCCGCCGGCCTGTCGGTGCTTGCCTTCCGGCAGAAGTCCGAAAGCCGCTATCAGCGCAGCGGCGCTTTCGAAAACGCCCGCATGCGCCGCGACTTCGTGCAGACCATGCTGCCGATCTACGGCGCGCACGGCGCGCTTTGGGGCGGCTCGCTGCTTTTCAGTTTCGAGCGGCTCCCACTCTATGACCAGTTGGGCTGCTGGTTGGTGCTGGCCTGCGCTGCTTCGGCACCGCTGACCAGCGTCGCGCTGGTGCCATCGCTGCAAAAGGCCTACACGAACACGCTGTTCGCCCTGCTCATCGGCGTGATGGTCATGGTGAGCACGTTCGAGGATGCTGCCGTCGCCGACAGTCCGCACTTCCTGCTGCCGGCGCTGCCCTTGTTCTTCTGGTGGCTGCTTGGGCGCTTCGGAAAGGAATCCACCTCAGCCAGAGCGAGCAGTTCGGGCTGCAGCACGATGTGGCACTGAAGGAACAGGAGGCGCGCTCGGCAGTCGCAACCAAGGACCGCTTTCTCGCCGCGGCGTCGCACGACATGCGCCAGCCGGTGATGGCCTTGTCGCTCTACGCCGAACACCTGGTGGCCTACCCCGAGATGCACCTCGAGCTCGCTCCGAAGATCGCCACCGCGAGCCTCGCGGTCAAGCACCTCTTCGAGTCGCTGTTCGACCTTGCGAATCTCGACAGCGGCAAGGTGGTGCTGCATGTGCAGCCGGTGAACGTCGCCGAGGTGCTGATCGGGCTGGTGGTCCAGTTCGGCCCGCTGGCCGCGGCCAAGAACATCGAGCTGCGCGTGCGCGGGGCCGATGCCACGGTGCAGACCGACTCGGTTCGCCTCCAGCGAATGATCGGCAACGTGCTCGGCAACGCCATCAAGTACAGCCCCAGCGGCACGAAGATCCTGCTGGCCGTGCGCGCCCACGCGGGCCGCGTGCGGGTCGAGGTGTGGGACCAGGGTTACGGCATTCCGCAGGGAGACATGGACAAGGTGTTCCAGGAGTTCTACCGGGTCGATCGCGCCGATACGCCGAGCATCGACGGCATCGGGCTGGGCCTGTCGATCGTGTCGCGCTTGTCGAGGGTGCTCAATACGCAGATCGCTATCAACTCGGTGGTGGGGCGCGGAACGCGCTTCAGCCTGTGCGTCTCCGATGTCGCGCCGCAGGCGGCCGCGGCATCGCTCGACGTGGGCTGAAGCCGGTTTACCTGGCGCCGGCCGGCGCCGGCTTCAGGCGGTCGTAGCCGCTCAATTCGAGAAACCCCTCCCCGCTGGCGCTCCCGGTCACCTTGACCGGCCCTTCCCAATAGACGTTGGCCGTCGTCTCGCGCGAGTCGAACTCGCCATCGGCAAAGAACGGCTTGATGTCGAACTCGCCCGACGGCAGCTTGAGCTTCCACTCCACGACGTAGGCGATCTTCGTTTTCGGACTGGTCCAGGTGGCGACCGGTATCAGTTCGACATCGCGCGGCCGCAGGGGCACCGCGCCTTTCGCATCCGACACCGTGCCGGCGGCCATGATCTTGCGGCCGTCGCCGTCGAAGATCTCGTAGAGCATCACGTCCGAGCCGTCTTCCAGGTGCAGCGCAAACCAGTTCCAGCCGAAGCCGATGGCGTTGAAGTCGCCCCATTGGTGATCGAACCACACCTCGCCGGCAACTTGCACCGGCTTGCCTGCCACAGACACCTCGCCCACCGCCGCGATACGGGGACGCGAGTAGTAATAGCTGATGCCGCTCTTGCCGAAGTCGAGCAGGCCGGGCGTCTCCGAGCCCGCCGCGCGATGCGCCACCGCCGGGCGCGCATCGGTCAGGTCGAGCGCGATCGAGACGCCTTCGAACGATGCGCGCAACACATGCTTCGGACCCGAAGCCGCGACCTGCCAGCCCTCCTGGCGAAAGTCGAAGCCGCTCGTTCCGTCCTTGCCGATGCCGGCCGGCACGCCGCCGGTGCGGTTCTGGCTCGCATACCGCTTGCCCGTCTGCAGGTCGGTCAAGGCCGCGTGCATCACCGTGTGCTTGATCAGCCCGTTGGCGACGAAAACCGCGACGTGGAACGCATAGCGGCCGCCGGTCTTGGCATCCAGGATGCCGTTGTAGTACCACCACTCCATGCCCGCGCCGTGGGGCGCATCGTCCGCCGGCAGGTTGAGCGGCGGCAGGGCGGCGGTCCGTTCGAGCGATGCGGCCGTTGACCCGGCGAGCCGGCCCGACACGGCGACCGGCTCCGGCGGCAGCAGATACAGCAGGCCGACGCCGATGGCGGCAACGAGGGCGAGTAGTGGCAGCAGGTAGACCTTCAAGCGCCGGCTCAGCGAGCGCCGCGACCGCGAACGGCGCCGGTTGAAGCGGCTGTAGTTTCTTCTGGCTTTTTCTTCGGCTTTCATCGGTGATGTCCCCGTTAGAGATGAAAGCCTAGCATCGCTCAGCCGGAGGCTTTCTCCTACAAGCGAACTGCGCTTCAGCGAAGTCTTGCCGGTTAAGGCGTGCCGCAGCATGGCTGTACCTAAGCAATCCTGGGGCATAACAATGAGAACCGAGACAGATCGAAGCACACCATCGGCTCCCGCGAGCAGCGGCCCGTCGTCGGACGTCCCCGGGTGGGCCGACCTGATTGACAGCTACGAGCTCGCCCTGGGCGCGGTCGAGCGGGATTACCCGGTGCTCAACCCGGATTCCGCCGACTTCAGGGAAGAGCTGATGCTGGAGGTCTACGAGGCCATGAAACTGCTGGTGAAGCAGGGGACCGCCCCCGCGCTGGCCGTCGAGCTCGCTGCGCTACAGACGGCGGGTCGACTCCGGCCTCACTGACCGTCCGGCCCGGCGCCCGGCGCCGCGGCAATTCTTCAGACGGCCATCACCTTGTCGGGCGTCATCGGCGTATTGCGCACGCGCCGCCCCGTGGCATGGAAGATGGCGTTGGCCACCGCCGCCGCGACACCGATCATGCCGATCTCGCCCACGCCCTTGGCGCCGAGCCGGCTGACGACGCGGTCGTCTTCCTCGACAAAGATGACGTCGACGTCGTGGATGTCGGCATTCACCGCGACGTGGTACTCCGCCATGTCGTGGTTCATGAAGCGGCCGAGGCGGTGGTCCGAATGGGTTTCTTCATGCAGCGCCTGGCCGATGCCCCACACCACCGCGCCGCTCACCTGGCTTTTCGCCGTCTTGGCGCTCATGATGCGGCCGGCCGCGATGGCGCTCACCACGCGGGTGACGCGCACGGTGCCGAAGGTTTCGTCGACACGCACTTCGCAGAACACCGCCGAGTGCGTGGCCCGCACGTAGTTCTTCTGCTGCAGCAGCTTGGGCAGCAGCAGGTACTTTTCTTCGACGCGTGCCTCTTTGGTTGCGGCAAGGATGTCGACCAGCGCAACGGCGTCGCCCACCGAGGCGCCGTTGCGCAGCATCAGGCCGCCTTCGAAGCGGACGTCCTCGATACGCGACTTGGCGAACGGTGAGCCGGGCATGCGCTGGGCCAGCTTGAGCAGGCGCTTCTGCAGTTTCTCGCAGGCGCCCTCGACCGCCGAGCCGACGGTCGTCACATGCGAGGAGCCGCCCTCGATCGGCGCAACGGGCAAGGTCGAGTCGCCGAGCTGGAAGGTGACCTTCTCGAGCGGCAGGCCCATGGCCGCAGCCGCGATCAGCGCCATCACGGTGTAGGTGCCGGTGCCGATGTCGGTGGCGGCGCTGCTCACCACCAGCCGGCCATCGGCATGAAGCACCGCGCTCGCGCGCGCAAACATCTGCAGCGCGTCCCAGGTGCCGGTGGCCATGCCCCAGCCGACCCATTCGTTGCCGTCGGGCATCGAGCGCGGGGCGAGCGGCCGCTTCGACCAGCCGAAGCGCTCGGCGCCCTCGTCGTAGCAGGCGCGCAGGGCCTTGGTCGAATAGGGCATGTCGTCTATCGGGTTGCGCTCGGCGTAGTTCTTCAGGCGCAGCGCGAGCGGGTCCATCTGGAGCGCATGTGCCAACTCGTCCATCGCCACTTCGAGCGCATGCATGCCGTGCGCGGCGCCGGGCGCGCGCATATCCAGCGGGCTGTACTGGTCGAGCGCGACCAGCACATAGGAAAGCCGGATGTTGTCGCACGCATAGAGCTGGCCCGACCAGTTGACCACCACCTCCACATAGTCCTCGAAGCGCGAGGTCTCGGCCACCGCTTCATGCAGGATGGAGCGCAGCGTGCCGTCGCGCTCAGCCGACAGCTTGACGCGCTGCACGGTCTCGGGCCGATGGCCGAAGGTGAACATCTGCTGGCGCGTGAGCACCACCCGCACCGAGCGCTCCAGCAACAGCGACGCCATCACCGCGAGCGGCAGCTGGTACTGCGGCCGCAGGCCCGAGCCGAAGGCGCCGCCCACATACGGGTTGCGCACCGTCACTTTCTTCTTCGAAAGCCCGAACACATGCGAGACGTACCAGCGGCTGTTCTGCGAGCTCTGGGTCTTGTCGTAGATGGTGAGATGGCCGTCGGCGCCGCGGATGACAGTGGAGGCGAACAGCTCCATCGGGTTGTGGTGCTCCACGCCGCTGTAGTAGGCGCCCTCGATCTTCACCGGCGCCGCATCGAAGGCAGCTTCGGCATCGCCCTTTTCGTCCGGCGGCGGAGAGTAGCCGGCCTTCAGGCGGCTCGGCTTGTGGGCACGCCCCAGGTTGTCCATGAGGCCGGTTTCGTGCGGCTCCACCTCGCAGTCGACCGCCACCAGCGTCGCCGCGTAGCGCGCCGCCTCGAAAGTCTCGGCCACCACCAGCGCGATCGGCTGCCCGCTGTAGACGATCTGGTCGTCGTAGAGCGGCTTGAAGGGCGAACCGCTAGGCGCAACCATGTCCTTGTAGAAGAGCCCGAAGGCGGGCATCTTCGGGCGGTTCTGGTGCGTGATGACCTTGAGCACGCCGGGCACAGCCAGCGCTTCGCGCGTGTCGATGCTTCGGATGCGGCCCTTGGCGACGGTGCTGTTCACCACCACGCCGAAGCACAGGTCTGCCGCCGGATGCTCCGCCGCATAGCGCGCCTGACCGGTGACCTTGGCCCGCCCGTCGATGCGCGACACCGGCATGCCGAGCGTCACATGGCCGGTGCCTTCGTCGGCGGTAGGTGCGTGCAGTTCGTCGATGAGGTCGGTCACGGCAACTCCCGGTTGCCTTGGGCCGCCAGCTGGCCCGTGTTGCTCTGGATGCCCGCGGTGGCCATTTCGAGGGCGCGGACGACGGCGCGGTGCGCCAGCGGAATCTTGAAGTCGTTGTCGCCCTGGCCCACCGCGTCGCGCAGCAGCGCATCGGCCACGCGCGCGAAGTTGTCCGCGGTCGGCCGTGCGCCGACCAGCAGCGCCTCGGCCTGCGGGTCGCGCCACGGCTTGTGGGCGACGCTGCCGAGCGCCACCCGCGCCGCGCGCACGTTGCCGGCGTCGTCGATGTCGAGCGCCGCCGCCACGGAGACCAGCGCGAAGGCATAGGACGCCCGGTCGCGCAGCTTCAGGTAGGTCGAGTGGTCGGCAAACATGTCGGCGTCCGGCAGCTCGATGCCGGTGATGAGTTCGCCCTCGGCCAGGTGCGTGTCTTTTTCCGGGCGGTCGCCGGGGAGGCGATGGAAGTCAGCGAACTCGATCACGCGGCTGCCTTGCCTGGACTGCACATGTACGCGCGCTTCGAGTGCCGCCAGCGCCACGCACATGTCCGAAGGATGGGTCGCGATGCAGTGCTCGCTCGCGCCCAGGATCGCGTGCTGGCGCGTCAGCCCGCCGATGGCCGAGCAGCCGCTGCCCGGCTCCCGCTTATTGCAGGGCACGCCCGCATCGTAGAAGTAGGTGCAGCGGGTGCGCTGCAGCAGGTTGCCGCCATCGGTCGCCATGTTGCGGATCTGCGCAGAGGCGCCGGCGAGGATGGCGGCGGTAAGGAGCGGATACCGCTGGCGCACGACCGGGTGGTACGCGGTGTCGGCATTGCGGGCGAGCGCGCCGAGCATGAATCCGCCGGACTCGCTGGCCTCGATGCGGTCGAGCGGCAGGCGGTTGATGTCGACCAGCTTGGCCGGGCGCATCACGTCGGCCTTCATCAGGTCGATCAGGTTGGTGCCGCCGGCGATGAAGCGGGCGCTGGCGGTTTCCAGCTCGGCCAGCGCGGCGTCGGCCTGGTCGCGGGCTTCGTAGACGACCGGCGTCATTCCGGCACCGCCGCTCGCCGGTCGCGAAGCACCGCGCCGACGGCCTGCACGATCTGCGGATAGGCGCCGCAACGGCAGATGTTGCCGCTCATCAGTTCGCGAATCTCGTCATCGCTTCGGGCCTCGCCTTCTTCGATGAGTCCAACGGCCGAGCAGATCTGGCCCGGCGTGCAGTAGCCGCATTGCAGCGCGTCGTGTTCGACGAACGCCTGCTGCATCGGATGCAATGCATCGCCCTCGGCCAGGCCCTCGATGGTGACGATGTCGCAGCCGTTGCGCATGACGGCCAGCGTCAGGCACGCGTTGATGCGCTTGCCGTCCGCCAGCACCGTGCAGGCGCCGCACTGGCCGTGGTCGCAGCCCTTCTTGGTGCCCGTCAGGTCGAGCCGGTCGCGCAGCAGGTCGAGCAGCGTCACCCATGACTCGACTTCGAGCCGGCGCTGCTGGCCGTTGATGCGCAGCTCGATCGGATAGGCGGGAACTGCAGCGGGGTCGGTGGCATTCATCGCGGCTTTTCTTCTTTGCTTGCAGCAATCTAGGTGGCGCAGTGCATTCGGTTGTAGGCGCATGCCAAAACACCGCGTGGTCCGCGTGCCGGGCGAAGGCCGCGATCGGCGCGCTGCTCGAAGCGCCCTTGATTAATATCGGCGCGCCATGAAGATCTCACTCGAAACCCCTCTGCTGCCAGACGTGGCTCGCCTCATCGACGAACATGGACGCTTACCAGAAGCCGCTGTATCCGCCTGAGTGCCACTACGGCATCGACTTGGCGGCCCTCGCACAGCCGAACGTGCTGTTTGCCGTGGTGCGCGATGAAGAGGCAACGGCAGTCGCCTGTGGCGCCATCGTGCTGGAGGACGACCTCGGGGAGCTGAAGCGCATGTACGTCGATCCGAGCCACCGGGGGCGCGGCATCGCCGGACTGCTCATTTCTTTTCTCGAAGCCGAAGCACGCGCCAAGGGCTGCCCTCGCTTTGTTCTAGAAACGGGCATTTATCAGAGTGCAGCGGTTTCGGTCTACGCTCGCGCTGGCTACGTCAAATGCGGTCCCTTCGGCCGGTACCCCGACGATCCATTCAGCGTTTTCATGGTCAAGCCGGCTTAGCTTTGGTCGATGGTGCCTGTGACAGCGATCCGCCAGGCGCCGAGCCTGGACGCCGCCTCATAGCGGCAGTTCCAGCGTCTCCCATTTGCACAGCATGGCGACCTGCCGCCGGAGGTAGTCGGTTGGAATTGCCTGAGAGCCCCAGACCGGAATCCGCCCTGCGTACTCTCCCAACAGCCAGAACTGCCGCACCGCCATGAGCGTGCAATGGCTGCGAGGTCGACGTCGGCGACAGGTTGCCTTTCGCTATAGGCAGAGATGAAATGCCGCCACTGCGTCTTCGCCTTGTCGCTCGCCACGCCGTCGGGCGTACGCGGATACAGGTTCCATGGGTAAACCGCCAATTCGTATGCAAGGAAGCCGGGTCCCGCCTCGTCGAAGTCGAAGAACCCACTTCGCGTTTCCCCTCCGCATCGGTCACGATGAAGTTGCTGCTACCGTGCGCGTCGCCGTGGCAAAGCAGGCGGCCAAGCTCGCCCAGCGACAGGATTTCGTTGTGCAAGCGGTGGCCCAGTGCCTCGAACTGCGGGCGCAGTTCGGCGGTCATGGTCGGCGCGCGCAGCAGGCCCTCGAGCGGTCTCAACAGCAGATAGTCCAGGTCCAGGCATAGGCGCTGGCCGGACCTTGGTAGCTCTCGCCCCGATGTGCAAATCGGCCAGCCCGCGTGCGAAAGCTTCGACCTTGTCGCTCGTGAACTCACCATCCAGATGCTCGAAGAGCATCAGCGTCGGGGAGCCCCGGCAGCGGCAGGTCTATTGAAAGCTCACCGCTCGCTGTCGGCAGGCAACGACATACACGGCATCCGACCCAAATGCGCCAGCGCGGCTGCTTCAAACGACACATTGGGACCGCCGCGGGGGCGCTCGGCGCAGAGTCGCGCCACGACGCGTTGCCCGCTGGCAAAACCCAGTCGATAAACCTGATTGAAGCTGCGCCGCAGAAATTCACTATCGACTACTTCGCCCAAGTCATAGCGAGCCTGCACGAGCATCGCAAGGCTGGCCGCCGTCGGCGTAGATTGCGAAATTTGCAATTGCACCCTGCCCCCGGGAAAAGGGGGCGATTATGCCGCGAGGCAACCGGCTGGCCCTAGAAGAAGGGCCAGGGTTGGTCGGAATACTCGCGCCCCTGCCCGCCGGTTCCGCAGGGCGTTCAACTGCGCGCCCGCGCGGCATTCCTCATGTCACGAATCTCGTCGTGGTTTTTCTGGGCGCCGTCCGCCTGCTTCTGGACCACGGCCCGAACGTCGGCCGGCAGGCTTTGCTTGAGTGCCTTGCGGTAGCGTGCAATGGCTGCGTCCTCGCCGCGCTCGCACGACTCCAGGATGGAAAGCTCGCTGTCTGCGCCGACGCTGCCCTTGATCTGCACCCATCCACGGTGTAGCGCGCCAGCAGTGGTTCCACCCGACGCCGGCTCGCCGCCATAGTTTCGGATGAGGCCAACGAGTTCGTCTTCTGCCTGCCGGCAACCGGCCGCGCGGCTTGCAAACAATTGCTTCGCATTGGCGGTCTCCACCTGTTCGGCGCAGGTGCGGAAACCGTATTCGCCGTCGCGGGCGTTCTCGAGCAGGTCGTTGAGGACGTCGACCACGTCGTCGTCCGACAGGTCTTCGTCGTTCACGATGTCGCTGCCGTTGGCCTGCTTGCCGTAGTAGGTGTCATCGGCGCGATCCCACGCAGCGCGCGTGGCCGGGCGTGCCTGATCCCAGTCGAGGCTGGAGGCGCCGCGCCGGGTTTCCCACTCGGACGCGAGCGACGGTTCAACCACTTCGAAGTCGGTGCCCCGTTCGGCGCGGCCGGCCCAGCCCATCTCGTAGGCTGGTCCGTAGTCGTCGTAGGACCGGGCGGGGTCGTAGTACTTTTCCTTGTCGTAATTCGCGCGCCAGTACGCCTCTTCCTGAGTCGGATTCACGCCTTCGGCCACGGCCTTGCCGCCGAGGCCGCCGGCGACTGCGCCCGCTACCAGTCCAACGACCGTGCCGACCGGGCCCGCCAGGGAGCCGGCAGCGGCGCCTGCGAGCGCGCCACCGGTTGCACCGAGCCCGGTGCCTACCGGATGCGCGCCACGGGCGCCGGTGATCGGATCGCGGTTGGGTTCACCATTTCCGAGTTGTCCATCGTCTGTTGCCATGTGTTTCTCCTGAAGTGAGGTTGGGCGGCGGCATCTGAGCGCTTCATGCTCGCGGTGTTCAGGTTGCAGCCGGATCGTCCGGACCGAGGGATCGGTCGCAGGGCAATCCTCTGCGGATGTCGGCCATGGCGCTGGTGGGACAACGCGCCGAAAGGGATGGGCGATCTGCTCGGCCCGTCGAAGGCGATTTGCCGTGGTGCAGCCTGAAAAGTCGTGTGGTATGTGGGTCACTGCAAATCGCTCGGCGCGGCAGCGCCAACGACAACGAACTCGCTCGGAATCCGATAGCCTGAATCATCTCGCCACGGATCGATGGCGTCGAGGTAGCGTCGGCGAGCCCTAGCCCGGGCGTCGTTGTCGATGCGCGACCAGGCCAGCGCGACCGGCCCGCCGATGAAGGCGGCGCTGCAAGCGTCGACGGCGTTGGCGTAGTTCAGCGTCACGGTGAAGCGATGTTGTTCGATGCCCTCGAAGCGCGCATTGGCAAACAGGCGTGCCAGGGTGTCCGGTTGCCCCAGGCTGAAGAACAGGGGACACACCTCGCTGGCGACCTCGTCGTCGATGATGGGAAACAGGGCCGACCATCCGCATCGCGATCGATCTCCCCACACCGCGGCCACCGAGCGTCCGCCCGGGCGCAGGACGCGCTGCATCTCGCGCAGGGCCTGCGCGGGGTCGGGCATGTACATGAGGCCGAGTGCGCACAACGCGACGTCGAAGCTGGCATCGGGCAAGTCCAGCCTCTCGGCATCCATGCGCGAGAAGCGGGTGTTCAACACCTTTCTGTCGTGCGCTCGCCGACCCGCCGCATCCACCATCCGACCGGACAAGTCGATGCCGACGACCTGCCCGCCCGGCCCCACGGCGTGAGCAGCCATGAGCGCCACCAGGCCGGTGCCGCAGGCGACGTCGAGCACCTGTTCGCCGGGCTGCGGCGCCGCGCAGGCCAGCAACTTGTCCTGCGCGGCGACGAGCTGCGCTTGCCACAGCAGCTCGTAGTCGGCTGCCGCCAGGTCCCAGCCATAGCGCTGGACGCGCCGTTGCAGTCGAGGGTCCATGGCGGTGGGCGCGCCGGCCTTACGGCTTCTTGCGGGGATCGTCGGCCGGGTTGAGGTAGGTCACGCCCCAGGGTCCGACGCCGTGCAGCTGGATCTCGGTCGGTTCGTTCAGCGTATAGGCGAAATGCGGCGTCTTGGTCTGCATCACGACGAAGCCGCCGGCGGCCATCGCCTTGCCCCTGGAAGTGTCCAGCGCCTCGCCGACACCCATGTAGAAGGTGCCGGACAGCACGGTGACATGCTCGATGGCCGGATGCCAGTGGGCCGGAATGCGGTAGTTGGCCGGCATCCGAAGGCGTGCGGTGAAAGGGACGCCCTCGTTCATGGGGCCTTCCATCACGGCCATCTTCGCGCCTGGCGGCAGTGACGGCACATCGGCCCATTTCAGCTCGGCCGCGGACACCATCGAATGCCCCGGCAAGGTCTGCGCGGTGGCAAGCACCGGTGCAAGCAGGCCAGACGCGCCGAGCAGGCACACCAGGGAAAGGTTTGAAATACGCAAGCGTGTCATTGCAGGACTCCTTGGTTCCGTTCCAAGGTTGCAGTAGAGCGCTCTCGGGCACGCTGCGTCCTGCCCCTGCGTCGCCCGCGATTGCTCGATCGTCCTGTTGTGGTTGACGGCGGCCGGCCAACGAGCAGGGTGCGGGTCGCACCGGATGGCTGGTCGGCGTGCGATCAGGCCATCAGGCCAACAGCGAGTCGAGCAGCCGAGCCACATGTATTGCCTCGCGCTGCGCACCGTCGGCGATCTGGTGGCGGCAGCTGGTGCCGTCGGCGACGACGATCGCGTCCGGGTTCTTGCGCACCGCCGGCAGCAGCGCGGCTTCGGCCATCTGCATCGACACCTCGAAGTGCGATGCCTCGTAGCCAGCTGCCGGCCATGCCGCAGCAGGCTTTCGATCAGCTCCGGCTTGGCGCCGGGAATGAGCCGCAGCACGTCGAGGATCGGGCTCACCGCGCCGAAGGCCTTTGATGGCAGTGGCCGTGCAGCAGGATCGGCCTGTCGGCCGGCTTGAAGCCGAGGCTGAAGCGCTCGGCCTTGACCTCGCGCGCGATGAATTCCTCGAACAGCAGGGCCTGCTTGGCGACGGTTTCGGCCTTGTCGCCCAAGCCCATCACCAGCGTTTCGTCGCGCAGAGTCAACAGGCACGACGGCTCGAGCCCGACGATCGGGATGCCGACTTCGGCCAGCGGCAGCAGCGCGTCGATGAGCGCACCGGCCCGTTCCTTTGCCTGCGCCACCATGCCGTTGGCAAGGAAGGTGCGGCCGCAGCAATGGTGGCCGCCGGCCTTCTCGACCGTGTGCAGCAGGTAGCCGGCGGCGCGCAGCACGCGCGCGGCAGCCATCGCGTTCTCGCTTTCGAATGTGCCGTTGAAGGTGTCGACGAAGAGCACCGCGACCTTGCGGCCCGCGCATGCCGCTGCCACCGCCAAGTCGCGGCTCGTGAACATCGATGCGTCGTGCGCGCGCCAGAAGGTGTCGCTGCGCCACGCCGGCAGCGACCGCCTGGCCGACAGGCCGAGCAGCTTCTCGCCGAGCCAGGCGGCGCCCGGCACGGTGTTGCGCAGGTTCAAGAGCCAGGGCATGCGGCTCGCCGCATGCGCGTAGTCGGGAAGCCGTGCGATCAGCCGGTCCTTCAGCGTGTGGCCGTGCTTCTTCTTGTAGTGATCGAGGAACTCGATCTTCATCTTCGCCATGTCCACGCCAGTGGGGCAATCGCGCTTGCAGCCCTTGCAGCCGACACACAGGTCCATGGCCTCGTGCATGTCGGGGCCGGTGAAGGCATCG
>JBBJMS010000066.1:0-17461 GCA_037720315.1 Variovorax sp.
CACGAGGATCTCGTGCGCATCGATCACTGTCGACAGCCGGTGCGCGATCACGAGCGTGGTCTTGTTCTGCGCGGCGCTTGTCAGTTCCGACTGGATGGCGCGTTCGTTGGCCGAGTCGAGCGCGGAGGTGGCCTCGTCGAAGATCACGATCGGCGGGTTCTTCAACAGCGTGCGGGCGATCGCGACCCGCTGCTTCTCGCCGCCCGACAGCTTGAGGCCGCGCTCGCCGACCGTGGTTTCGTAGCCCTTGGGCGTGGCCGAAATGAAGTCGTGGATGCGCGCTGCACGCGCCGCCTCCTCGACCTCCGCCCGGCTCGCGCCGGGCCGGCCATAGGCGATGTTGTATTCGACCGTGTCGTTGAAGAGCACCGTGTCCTGCGGCACGATGCCGATCGCCTGGCGCACGCTCGCCTGCGTCACCTCGCGAATGTCCTGGCCGCCGATTCGGATGTGCCCTTGCTGCACGTCGTAGAAGCGGTAGAGCAGTCGCGCCAATGTGGACTTGCCCGAACCCGAGGGGCCGACCACGGCGACCGTCTTGCCGGCCGGTATCTCGAAGCTCACGTTCTTGAGAATCGGCCGCGCCGCCTCGTAGGCGAAGCTGACGTTGTCGAAGCGCACCGTCGACTCGCCGGTATCGAGCGGCAGCGCGGCCGGTGCATCGCGCACCTCGCGCTCTTTCTCCATCAGCACGAACATCTTGTCCAGGTCGGTGAGGCTCTGCTTGATCTCGCGGTAGATCACGCCGAGAAAGTTGAGCGGGATGTACAGCTGGATCATGAAGGCGTTGACCATCACCAGGTCGCCCAGCGTCATGCGGCCTTCGACCACGCCCGCCGTGGCGCGCCACAGCATCAGCACCAGGCTGACCGCGATCAGCAGCTGCTGGCCGGTGTTGAGCATGCTCAACGTGCGCTGGCTCTTGATGGCGGCCTTGCGGTACTTGTCCAGGCTCGCGTCATAGCGCTCGGCTTCGAAATTCTCGTTGTTGAAGTACTTGACCGTCTCGTAGTTGAGGAGCGAATCGACCGCGCGGCTCTGCGCCACCGAGTCGAGCTCGTTCATAGTCTTCCTGAACTGCGTGCGCCACTCGGTCACGGTGACGGTGAAGCCGATGTAGAGCAGCAGCGCGGCGCCCGTGATCCAGACGAAGAGCGAGTCGAACTTGACGCCCAGGATGGTCAGCACCAGCGTCAGCTCGATGATGGTCGGCACGATGCTGTAGAGCGACATCGAGATCAGCGAATGCACGCCGCGCGTGCCGCGCTCGATGTCGCGCGTCATGCCGCCGGTTTGACGTTCGAGGTGGAAGCGCAGCGACAGCGCATGCAGGTGGCGAAACACCTCCAGCGAGATGCTGCGCGCGGCGCCTTCGGTGGCCTTGGCGAACACCAGCTCGCGCAGCTCGCCGAAGAGCGCAGTCGAGAAGCGCAGCAGCCCATAGCCCACCAGCAGCGCCAGCGGCACCACCAGCAGCGCCTGTGCCATGTCGGGCTTGGGCGTCATGTTGTCGACCAGCTCCTTCAGCAGCAGCGGCACGCCGACGTTGGCGACCTTGGCGCCCACCATGAAGGCGAGCGCGGCCATCACGCGCCATTTGTACTGCCAGAGATAGGGGAACAGCCGGCGCAGCGTGGCCCAGTCGGAGCGGTCGCTGCGGGCGGGCTGGCCTGCTGTGGCGCCGTGGGGAGAGAAGAGTGCTTCGCCGCTTCGGCGCATGAGGGGACAATCGAAGATGTTGTTTGCCTTAGATTGTGCCCATGTCCGATTCTTCCAGCGCCAACCTCGCCGCCACCCTCAAGAGCCTGCCCACCGACATGGAACTGGTGCTCAAGGTGATCCCGATGCCGGCCGACTGCAATGCCAACGGCGACATCTTCGGCGGCTGGGTGATGGCGCAATGCGACCTGGCCGGCTCGGTGATTCCGGCACGCTATGCCAAGGGCCGCATGGCGACCGTGGCGGTCAACGAGTTCGTCTTCAAGCAGCCGGTGCGGCTGGGCGACATCCTGTCGTTCTATTCGAAGCTGGTGCGCATCGGACGCACTTCGGTGTCGGTCACGGTGGAAGTGTTCGCCGAACGCTTTCGCGCGCAAGGCGAGTACATCAAGGTGACGGAGGCGACGTTCACCTATGTCGCCATCGACGAGAACGGCCGGCCGACACCGATCGTTCGGGACTGACCATGAGCGTGTTTGGAGACGCCTGGCGCCGCGTGCGGCAAGCCGCGATGGCCACGCCAGGCCTGAGCGTCATCCTGCTGGCCATCCGCAACTACATCCTGCACCAGAGCGCGAACCAGGCCGGGAGCATGGCGTTCTCGTCGGTCCTCGCAATGTTTCCGCTGTTGATTTTGCTGTCCGCCGCAGCCGGCTTCTTGGGGCAGCCAGGCGATGCAGCAGCGCTGGCCGACCGCGTGATGGGCTACGCGCCGGAGGTCGTGCGCGGCGCGATGCAGCCTGTCATCGAGCAGGTGCTGGCCCAGCGCAACCAGACGCTGCTGACCGTCGGCGTGCTGGTGACATTGTGGACGGCCTCGTCGGGCATGCAGGCGGTGCGCACGGCGCTGAACCGCTCATACGGCATCGAGCGCGGCCTGCCGTTCTGGAAAGCGCGCATCAAGGTCACGCTGTTCACGGTGATCGTGGGTCTCGGCGTGCTGGCCGCCTTCAGCTCGGTGATCATCATGCCGTACCTGTGGCGCCTGATAGAGACCAACTCGGATGCAGGGCGAGAGTCTCTCTGGCTGCGCAACAGCGTGCGCTACGGCTTGGCTTTCCTGGTGCTGACGGGACTGTACGCACTGTTGTATGGCTGGTTGCCCGACATCCGCCAACGGCTGCGCACCGTGCTGCCCGGTGCCCTGGTGGGCGCTGCGCTGTGGGTGGGTGCCGCCGCCACGCTGTCGTACACGCTGCGTACCGCCGGCAACCTGACGTTGATCTACGGCGGCTTCGCGGGCACGGTGGCGACGCTGGTGTTCCTGTACATCAGCGCCACCACCTTGATATTCGGCGCCGAGATCAACTCGGTGCTGCGCGAGAAGTTGGCAGCGCCACCGCATCCGCCTTCGCCCCCGGAGCCGCCGCTGGGCTGAAGCTTCGCAAATCCGCGGCCGGCTGTCAGACCTTCGAAAAATCGGGCCGCCGCTTCTCCATGAACGCAGTGAACGCCTCGCGCGCCGCAGGCTCGCGCAGCATGCGGCCGAAGCTCTGGCCTTCTTCGCCCATGCGCCCAAGCACCGCCGGCTGCTGAGACTTTTTCATCAGCCGCTTGGTTTCAACCAGCGCCGTGAGTGGCTTGGCCGCAAGCTTGCGCGCCTGCGCCTGGGCGATGGCGTTGGCTTCGGTCGGCGGCACCACGCGATTGACCAGCCCGACCTCGAGCGCCGCCTCGGCCATGAACGGTTCACCCAATAGCAGCGCCTCGGCCGCGCGGTGGTAGCCGAACATCTGCGGCACCAAGAGACTCGAAGCCGCTTCGGGACACAGGCCGAGGTTGACGAAGGGCATCGAGAACGCCGCGTTGTCGCCCGCATAGACCAGGTCGCAATGGAACAGCAGCGTGGTGCCGATGCCCACTGCCGGGCCGCAGACGGCCGCCACCACCGGCTTCGGAAACTTCGCGATGCCGTGCAGGAAGCGGAACACCGGCGACTCCGAAGTGGAAGGCGGCGCGTTCAAAAAGTCGCCAATGTCGTTGCCGGCGCTGAAGATCGTCGCATCGCCCTGGATCAGCATGGCATGCACCGCGGCGTCGCGCTCGGCCTGTTCGAGCGCGTCGGCGAGCTGGGCGTACATCGCGCTCGTGATCGAATTCTTCTTGTCGAGGCGGTTGAAGGTCAGGGTCATCACGCCGGCTTCGGTGTGGACGAGGATGTCGCTCATTGGAGTCCTTGAAAATTTTTAGAGATCAGGCGCCGAGCGCCTCGCGCACGAAATCGAGCCGGTCCTGGCCCCAGAACATCTTGTCGCCGACGAACATCGTGGGCGCGCCGAACACGCCGCGCCGCACCGCCTCTTCGGTGTCGGCCTTGAGGCGTTCCTTGACCTCCTGCGCATTGGCCATCGCCAGCAAGAGCGCCGGATCGAAACCCGATTCTTGCAGCACTGCGCCGACCGTGGCCGCGTCGTTCATGTTGCGCGACTCGATCCACATCGCGTGATGGATGCCGTCGACGTAGGCGCGAAAGCGATCGGGCTCGCGCAGCTGCAGCCCGACCGCGCCGCGCATCAGCAACAGCGTGTTGACCGGAAAGTAAGGGTTCTGCTCGAAGGGCACGCCGTAGCGCCGCGCGAAGCGCGCCAGGTCGTCGAACATGTAGCTCCCCTTGGCCGGGATCGTGGACGGCGAGTGGTTGCCGGTGGCCTGGAACACGCCGCCGAGCAGCATCGGCTTCCAGGCCAGCTCGGCGCCGGTGTCTGCGCACAGGTGCGGCAGCTGGGTCGCGGCAAGGTAAGAGGCGGGGCTGCCGAAGTCGAAGTAGAACTCCACCGATCGTGTCGTCGTCATGGTTGGTTTCCTCAGAATTTCTCGGACCACGGGCGCAGGTCGAGCTCGTGCGTCCAGGCATCGCGCGGCTGCGAATGCAGCATCCAGTAGGCGTCGGCGATGTGCTCGGGATTCAGGATGCCATCGTCCGACTTGAGCGCATAGCGCTCGGGAAAGTTGGTGCGGATGAACTCGGTGTCGATGGCGCCGTCAATCACCGAATGCGCCACATGGATGCCGCGCGGCCCGAGCTCGCGCGCCATGCTCTGGGCCAGCGCCCGCAACGCCATCTTGGCGCCCGAGAACGCGGCGAAGTTCGCGCTGCCGCGCAGCGATGCGGTGGCGCCGGTGAAGATGATGGTGCCGTGCCCGCGCGCCACCATGCGCCTGGCGACTTCGCGTGCGTTCAAAAAGCCTGCGAAGCAGGCCATCTCCCAGACCTTGAAGTATTTGCGCGCGGTCTCGGTCAGGATGCTCTCGGGCACGTTGGCGCCGATGTTGAACACCATCGCTTCGATCGGGCCGACGGTGGTCTCGATCCGCTCGATCAGCGCGACGACTTCTTCCTCCTTGCGCGCGTCGCTGGCAAACGCATGCGCCGTGCCGCCGTCGGACTCGATCTGCGCGACCAGCGGCTGCAGCTTCTCGAGGCTACGCCGGGTGACGCAGGTCGCGAAGCCCTCGCGCGCGAAACGGCGTGCAATGGCGCCGCCGGTGGCGTCTCCGGCGCCGACGATCAAGGCGGCCTTCATTTCCATACAGGTCACTCCTTGAAGTAGACGATCTGGTTGCTCGTCGCGACGAGGTCGCCCGCCTCGCTCCACAGCTGTGCCGCCTGGTCGAAGAAGCCGTTGCTGAACTGCTGGCCGGTCGCGCGGCCGAGCAGGTAGCCAGTGCCGATGGCGGCCAGCTGTTGCGTATTCGCGTGGAAGTATGTGGTGATCGACACCGTGCCGATCGGTACCGGCTTGGCGCGGCGTAGCCACACGCGCGGATAGAAGGTGTCGGACAGCGCGGCAAGGGATGCGAAGTCGAGCGGTCGCTCCTGCGCATCGCGAAGCCACATGCAGGTTTCGCTGTGCGCCTCGCGGCCGTCCCACTGGGTCGGGATCGAACCGGCGATGGGGCGCATCTCGTAGCGGTCGAGCCAGGCCACGCGCGCCGGCCCGATGCTCAGGCGCTCGACCTTCGCCGGTGCCGGAACCTCGGGCATCGGCAGGTCGTTGGCGCCCCAGGTCTCGCGGCGCACGGCCGTCACCGCGGTTGCGGTCGTCGTCACCTGCGCTCGGCTGTCCTTGTCCGGCTGCGACATCGTGATCGTCCAATGCTGCGTCGAGCGATTGGTGCGCGCCGGCACGGCCGCGATCTCGAACGCGCCTTCCGAGAGCGCTGCGGCGTAGTTGACCGTGAGCGCGATCGGCGCGCCGAGCAGATCCGGATGCTTCAGCACCGCCTGCAGCATCAACGCGGCGGTCGTGCCGCCGAAAGGGCCGACCATGTTCCAGTAGTCGGCGCTGGTGGTGCCGGTGAAATGCCCGGCCTGGATGTCGCTGTGCGCGAGCGCAAGGGCCTTGTCCAGAGGGTGCTGTGTCATCTCGTTTGTCTCCATCGCATCGACTGCCAGAACAAGGCTTGCGCGATCACACGCGCTCGAAGATGCCGGCGGCGCCTTGCCCCATGCCCACGCACATCGTGACCATGCCGTACTTCAGATTCTTGCGCCGCAATGCATGCACGACTGTCGCCGAGCGGATAGCGCCGGTGGCGCCGAGCGGATGCCCCAGCGCGATGGCGCCGCCCATCGGGTTGACCTTGGCCGGGTCGAGCCCGAGCGTGTTCAGCACGGCGAGGGATTGCGCCGCGAAGGCTTCGTTCAGTTCGATCCAGTCGATCGCGTCCTGCGTCAGGCCGGCGTAGCGCAGCGCGGCCGGTATCGCCTCGATCGGGCCGATGCCCATGATGTGCGGCGGCACGCCGCGGCTGGCAAAGCTCACGAAGCGCGCCAGCGGCTTCAGGTCGAACTGCTTGCAAGCCTTTTCGCTGGCGAGGATGAGCGCGCCGGCACCGTCCGAGGTTTGCGAACTGTTGCCCGCCGTGACCGAGCCGCGCGCCGCAAACACGGTGCGCAGCCTGGCCAGGCCTTCGATCGACGTGTCG
Source organism: Variovorax sp. (assembly GCA_037720315.1). GTDB lineage: Bacteria > Pseudomonadota > Gammaproteobacteria > Burkholderiales > Burkholderiaceae_C > Variovorax. The sequence continues at coordinate 6,649 of JBBJMS010000066.1, forward strand.
GGCCGCGCGCCTTCGTCGAGGCTCACCGTGCGGGTCTTGCTCTGCGGCTCGTTGGTTTCGAGGTTGGGCGTGCGGTCGGTCACCTCGATCGGCGTGATCTCGTCGGCGAACTCGCCGGCCTGCTGCGCCGCGATGGCGCGCTGGTGCGACTGCAGCGCAAACGCGTCCTGCGCATCGCGGCTCACCTTCCACTGCTGCGCGACCTTCTCGGCGGTGAGGCCCATGCCGTAGGCGATGCCCACGTCGCCTTCGCGTTCGAAGATCGACGGCGACAGCGACGGCGAGTTGCCCATCATCGGCACCATGCTCATGCTCTCGACGCCGGCGGCGATCATCACCTCGGCCTCGCCGACGCGGATGCGGTCGGCAGCCATCTGCACCGCCGACAGTCCCGAGGCGCAGAAGCGATTGACGGTGATGCCGCCGATGCTGGTCGGCAGGCCGGCGAGCACCGCGCCGATGCGCGCTACGTTCAAGCCCTGCTGCCCTTCGGGAATCGCGCAGCCGCAGATGATGTCCTCGACCGCCTTCGGATCGAGTCCAGGCACTGCTGCCAGCGCAGCACGCAGCGTGGTCGCGAGCAGGTCGTCGGGACGCATGTTGCGCAAGAAGCCGCGGTGCGAGCGGCCGATGGGGGTGCGGGTGGCGGCGACGATGTAGGCGTCTTGGAGTTGTTTCATGGATGCTCCTGGGTATTTGCTCCTTCCCCCTCCGGGGGAAGGCTGGGATGGGGGCAAGCAGCTTCAAGTTCGTCAACTCGATTGACGATCGCCTGAAGCACCCCCTCCAAATTGGTGAACGGTTCGTTCGACGCGAATCGCAGCACGTCGAAACCTTGCGCGCAAAAGAACCCGTCGCGCCGCGCGTCGTAGGCTTCCTGCGACTGATGTTGCGAGCCATCGAGTTCGACGATGAGCTTCGGTTCCAGACACGCGAAGTCTGCGACGTAGTTTCCCAACGGGTGTTGCCGTCGAAACTTCAAGCCCAGCTGTTCCATGCGCAGGCCGGACCAGAGCTTCCGCTCGGAGTCGGTCATCTCGCGCCGGAGCACGCGGGCGTTCTTCTGGGCGTTGACGGTGGATTGGTTTCGCATGGTGCGTGCCCCCATCCCGGCCTTCCCCCAAGGGGGAAGGAGGAAGGCAACGGCGTCGTCAATTGCGCACTGGCTTCCCGGTACTCAGCATCCCCATGACCCGTTCCTGCGTCTTCGGATGCAGGATCAGCGAGCAGAAGGCCTTGCGTTCCAGCGCCATCAGGTATTCCTCGGTCACGAGACTACCGGCATCGACATCGCCACCGGTGACGACGCCGGCGATCAGGCTCGCGATATGGAAGTCGTGCGCGCTGATGAAGCCGCCGTCGCGCATGTTCACCAGCTGGCCCTTGATCGTGGCCGCGCCGCTTCGGCCCGCCACCTTGAACGGGCGGCGCAGCGGTGCTCGCCAGCCGGCATCGGCCATGGCCTTGGCCTGCTGCAGCGCGACGTAGAGCAGTTCGTCCTTGTTCGGCACGATGACGTCGCTTTCCAGCAGGTAGCCGAGCTTCCTCGATTCGAGCGCGCTGGTACCGACCTTGGCCATGGCCGCGGCAGTAAAGCCTTCGGTCAGGAAGGGCAGCAGGTCGCTCCCGGTGGAAGAGGCCGCGTTCTCGGCCGCGCGCCGGGCGATGTAGGTCAGGCCGCCGGCACCCGGCACGAGACCGACGCCGACTTCGACCAGGCCGATGTAGCTTTCCATCGCCGCCACCCGCTTGGCCGAGTAAACGGCCAGCTCGCAGCCGCCGCCGAGCGCCATTCCACGCACCGCCGACACCACCGGCACGCCGGCATAGCGGATCTTGAGCATCACGTTCTGCAGCTCTTCCTCTGCGCCTTCGACCGCGCCGATGCCCGCGACCACGAAGGCCGGCAGCATCGCCTGCAGGTCGGCGCCGACCGAGAACATCTCGTCGGGCGACCAGATCACCATCGCCTTGTACTCGCGCTCGGCCAAGTCGACGCCGGCGGCCAGCGCCTCGGCGACGTCGGGGCTGATGGCGCATCTTCGAGTGGATGCTCGCGATCAGCACTTCGCCGTCGAGCGTCCAGAGGCGAACGTCGCCTTCGTCCTGGAGGGTGGTGCCCGCCTGTTCGGCGAGCGCCGCGTCGCTGCCCAGCATGTTCTCGGGGAACAGCTGGCGCTGGTGCACAGACAGCCTGCGCAGCGGCACGAACTTGCTTTGCGACGCGCTCCATGAACCTTCGGGCGTGTGGACGCCGCCGGCGTCGGCAACCGGCCCCTCGAACACCCACTGAGGCAGCGGTGCGGCGGACAGCGCCTCGCCCGCATCGATGTCCTCCTGGACCCACTTGGCGACCTGCGCCCAGCCGGCTTGCTGCCAGAGCTCGAACGGCCCCTGCTTCATGCCGAAGCCCCAGCGCATCGCGAAGTCGATGTCGCGCGCGCTCTCGGCGATGGTCGCCAAGTGCACCGCCGCGTAGTGGAAGCTGTCGCGCAGGATGGCCCACAGGAAGCGGCCTTGCGCGCCTTCGCTCTCGCGCAGCAGCTTCAGGCGCTCGGGCGCGGGCTTGGAGCATGCGGCCGTACACGTCGTCGGCCGTCTCGCCCGCCGGCACGTACTCGCCTGCGGCCAGATCGAAGCGCAGGATGTCGCGGCCGGCCTTCTTGTAGAAGCCGGCTTGGGTTTTCTGCCCCAGGTTGCCGAGTTCCAGCAGCTTGGCCAGCACCGGCGGCGTGGCGAAGTTGGCATAGAACGGATCGGTGTCTGCGCTCAGGTTGTCCTGCAGCGTCTTCACGACGTGCGCCATAGTGTCGAGGCCCACCACGTCCGCCGTGCGGAAGGTGCCCGAGCTGGCGCGGCCGAGCTTCTTGCCGGTGAGGTCGTCCACCACGTCAGGCGTGAGGCCGAACTTCTCGACTTCCTGCAAGGTCGCCAGCATGCCGGCGATGCCGACCCGGTTGGCGATGAAGTTGGGCGTGTCGTGCGCGCGCACCACGCCCTTGCCGAGGCCACTGGTGACGAAGGCTTCGAGCTGGTCGAGCACCTCCGGCCCGGTGGTCGGCGTGTCGATCAGCTCGACCAGGAACATGTAGCGCGGCGGGTTGAAGAAGTGGATGCCGCAAAAGCGCGGCTTCAGCGCCTCGGGCAATGCTTCGCCGAGCTTGGTGATCGACAGCCCCGAGGTGTTCGACGCAAGGATGGCGTGCGGCGCGACGTGCGGCGCGATCTTTCGATAGAGGTCGAGCTTCCAGTCCATGCGCTCGGCAATCGCCTCGATGACGAGGTCGCATTCGCCGAGCTTCGCCAGGTCGTCCTCGTAGTTGGCCTGCTCGATCAGCACCGCATCCGCGACGTCGCCGAGCGGCGCGGGCTTCTGCTTCTTGAGGTTGTCGATGGCGCGGCTGACGATGCCGTTCTTCGGGCCTTCCTTGGCCGGCAGGTCGAACAGCACGACCGGCACGCGCACGTTGACGAGATGCGCCGCGATCTGCGCGCCCATCACGCCGGCGCCGAGCACGGCGACCTTCTTCACTTGAAATCTGGACATGGTTCTAAGCTTTGGTTGAGGCGCCGCGCCTACTGCACGCGGTTCCAGGTTTGGGTGCGCCAGAACGGGCCCAGGTAGCCGCGCACCTCCATCCGCTTGCCGCCTTCGATCGGCGTGAAGCTGGCGCGGTACTCCTTGCCGTTCTCGGGATCGAGGATGCGGCCGCCTTCCCAGACGTCCTTGCCTTCGGCCTTTTTCCCGCCGCGCACGATCTCCAGGCCGAGGATCGGCTTGCCCCTGCGGTCGTCGCTGCACTCTTCGCAGGTCGCGTTGGCCGGCGTGTCCTTCTTCAGCGTCTTCTCGATACGCCCAAGCAGCGAGCCGCCCGAATCGGAAATGCGGATCCCGGCCTTCACCTCGCCGGTCTGGTCGTCCACGCTGCGCCAGAGGCCGACCGGCGTGGCCTGCGCAAAGGCGAAGCCGCCGAAGGCCAGCGCCGCAAGTGTCACCAGCTCGCGCTGCATCGCCTTCATGCCAGCGCCGCGTCGGTGTTCATCAGGGGCGCCGCGCCGCTGCGCGCCGTGCGCATCAGCGTCGCAGTCTCCGGGAACAGCTTGGCGAAGTAGAAGCGCGCCGTCTGCAGCTTGGCTTCATAGAACGGATCGGTGTTGCCGGCGGCGATCTCGCGCAGTGCGGTGCGCGCCATCAGCGCAAAGAAATAGCCGAACACGAAGTGGCCCGCCACCCGCAAATAATCCACCGCCGCTGCGCCGACTTCGTCGGGGTTCTGAAAGCCCTTGAAGCCGATTTCGGTGGTGAGCTTGGTGAGCTGGTCGCCGAGCACCGCGATCGGCGTGATGAACTCGCTCATCTTCTCGTTGACGCCTTCTTCTTCGACCAGCTTGCCCACCAGCTTGCCGAACTTCTTCAGCGTGGCACCGTTGTTGCCCAGCACCTTGCGGCCCAGCAGGTCCAGCGACTGAATGGTGTTGGTGCCTTCATAGATCATGTTGATGCGGTTGTCGCGCACGAACTGCTCCATGCCCCATTCCTTGATGAAACCGTGCCCGCCGAACACCTGCATGCAGGTGTTGGTGGCGATGTGGCCGTTGTCGGTGAGGAAGGCCTTCACGATCGGCGTGAGCAGCGCGACGATCTCGCCCGAGTCCTTGCGCACCTTCTCGTCCGGATGGTGGTGCTCCTTGTCGAGCAGCAGCGTGCAGTAGATGGACATCGCGCGCCCGCCTTCGGCATAGGCCTTGGCGGTCATCAGCATCTTGCGCACGTCAGGGTGCACGATGATCGGGTCGGCATCCTTGTCCTTGGCCTTCACGCCCGAGAGCGAGCGCATCTGCGTGCGGTCCTTGGCATAGGCCAGCGCATTCTGGAAAGCCACCTCGGTCAGGCCGAGCGACTGGTTGCCCACGCCCAGGCGTGCCGCATTCATCATCACGAACATCGCGGCCAGCCCCTTGTTCGGCTGGCCGACCAGCGAGCCGGTGGCGGCTTCGAGCACGATCTGCGCGGTCGCGTTGCCGTGGATGCCCATCTTGTGCTCCAGGCCGCCGCAGTAGATGCCATTGCGCTTGCCGAGGGTGCCGTCGGCGTTGACGTTGAACTTGGGCGCCACGAACAGGCTGATGCCCTTGCTGCCCTTCGGCGCATCCGGCAGGCGTGCCAGCACCAGATGAATGATGTTGCCGGCCATGTCGTGCTCGCCGGCCGAGATGAAGATCTTGTTGCCGGTCAGCTTGTAGCTGCCGTCGGCCTGCGGTTCGGCCTTGGTGCGCAGCAGGCCGAGGTCGGTGCCGCAGTGCGGCTCGGTCAGGCACATGGTGCCGGTCCATTCGCCGCTGGTGAGCTTGGGCAGGTAGGTCTTCTTCTGCTCGTCGGTGCCGTGCGCAACGAGCGCTTCGTAGGCGCCGTGCGACAGGCCCGGGTACATGGCCCAGGCCTGGTTCGACGAGTTGAGCATCTCGTAGAAACACTGGTTCACCACGAACGGCAGGCCCTGGCCGCCGTACTGCGGATCGCACGAGAGCGCCGCCCAGCCGCCTTCGACGAATTTGGCATAGGCGTCCTTGAAGCCGGTGGGCGTCTTCACCTCGTGCGTCGTCCTGTCGAGCACGCAGCCTTCTTCGTCGCCGCCGATGTTGAGCGGAAAGGTCACCTCGGCGGCGAACTTGCCGCCTTCCTCGAGCACCGCGTCGATCGTCTCGGCATCGACGTCAGCGTGCTTGGGCAACTGCTTGAGTTCCTCGGTGACGTTCAACACTTCATGCATGACGAACTGCATGTCGCGAAGCGGCGGGGTGTAGACGGGCATGGGAAGGACTCCGGGGAAAGAAAGAAGATAAAGAGAAAAAGAATGCGACAGGCTCAGCGCGCAGCGTTGCTTCGGCGGGCCGTGCGTGCCGGGGCGGGCGCCGCCGGCGTGGCGCACCGCGCCAAAATGTTGTCGAAGCCGGCATTGGCGCGCGCCAGCGAGCCAGGCGAGCGCAGGAAGCGTGCTTCGTAGTGCAGCGAGAGGATCAGCCCATGGATCTCGAAGGCGATCTGCTTCTCGTCGGCGTCGGCCTGCAGGTGGCCACAGGCCTTGGCCTGCACGACGGCGCGGTACATCGCCGCCAGCCAGATGTTGACCGAATCGGCCAGCGCATCGCGCACCGGACCCGGCCGGTCGTCGAACTCCACCGCGCCGCTGATGTAGATGCAGCCCGAGTCGATCTCGGCCGAGCTGCGCTTCATCCAGTTGGCGAACATCGCGCGCAGCCGCGGCAGGCCGCGCTCGGCATCCAGCGCCGGGTAGAACACCTCCTGCTCGAAGCGGGCGTGGTACTCGCGCACCACCGAGATCTGCAGTTCCTCGCGCGAGCCGAAATGCGCGAACACGCCCGACTTGCTCATCTGCGTGACCTCGGCCAGCGCACCGATCGACAGGCCCTCGATGCCGATCTGCGCGGCCAGGCCGAGCGCCGCATCGATGATGACGGCCTTGGTCTGCTGGCCTTTGTGAGGCGTGCGAAAGGCTTTTTCGGGGAGATCGATGACGGGCATGGTGGACGGCAAATAAAACGAACGGTCGTTCTATTTTGCGGCCCTTTGGATGGGTCCAGCTCAAAGACCTATGGCGGATAAAGGTTATCCGTACCGACCATGCGGTCGGCAGTCAACGCTCTTATTTGCGCCCGCGCGCCTTCTTGAGAACGTCGCCGCGGCTCTTCTGCAGTTCCTTCAGCATCGCCATCTGGGCCGGGCAGTCGGACGGGGCGGCGACCAGCACGAACGGGCTGCGCCGCAGGGTCGAAACCGACTTCTCCACGTCGACCGGGTGGCGGCTCTTCGACACGATTCCGGCAGCAACGACGGCCTTGGACTGCTTGAAGAAGGCCTTTTCGAAGGCCGGCGAGCCGCAGCGGGCGGCGATGACGCGCAAGTCGGCTTCCTGCTGCTCGCCGGACAAGGGCGCGGACAGGGGCGAGGGGATGTCTTGCGCCTGGACAGCGGGCGCCAGGCACAGGCCGGCGAGGGTGACGAATGCAAGTGCGCCGAGGTTCGAACGCTGTTCCATGATGCTTTTCCAGACACTGGTGGGCCCAGTGCGCTTCATCGTAGAACTATCGCGGTGTCATGGGGATTGGCGTGCGTGAACTAATGCACCGAGGCCGCCGCTGAATTCGTCAGCCGGGTTTTTTAGCCACACGCATGAGCTTGGGCGCGAGCGCCGCGCCTGAATGCCTGACCAGCGCAGCATCCTTGCTGTGGGCGACACCTAAGGTGAAACCCGGGAGCCGCCTAGGCGCCGAGCCGACGCACGAAATCATCCACGCTCGATGACAACTGGTCGGTGGCGGGCAATTGGCCTTGCGGCGTCAAATGGTCGACGAGGCCGGGCAGCAGCTCCGAAAGTCCGCTGCGCGCTTCGTCGGTGCTGACCCCCGCCTGCTGCGCGATCTGCGAAAGCCGGTCTTCCCCGAACACGCTGCCGACCGCCTCCTCGGGCAGCGCTTCATTGGCGCCCGTGCCGATCCATGAGTCGACCTGCCCGCCGTAGCCGCTGCGCGTGAACTGCTCAATCAGGCCGCCGAGCCCGCCCATGCTGCCCATTCCCCCCATGCCACTGGTTGCACCGGCGGCGCCGCGATTGCTCAGCATGCCGAGCACCACCGGCAGCAACGACATCAGCACGGCGCCGCCGCCCATGCCGCCGCGAAGCGACGGGGCACGGCCGCCAGCGCCTCCTGCCAACCCGCCCAAGATCTGATCCAGCAAGCCCATTTCACTCTCCTGAAGAACGCTGCCGTGGCAGCAAGCAAGCGACGACTCAACCCATCAAGGTGGGATTGCGCCGTGCCTCGTCGATGCGCCGCTGGCGCACCGCGTCGGCGCAAGGCCGGCTGCCCGTCAGATCGGCTTGCGCGCACACGTTGTTCAGGCACACGGCGCGCGACAGAAAGTTGAGACTGCCGCAACTCGCCACGAGGCTGCCCGACCGGATCTCGCGCGCCCGCTCGGCGGCGCGGATGCTGGTCGACAACGCCGGAGCTTTGCGCGACACCTGTCTTATCGCCGCCGGCGTCGCAGCCGGCGGCTCGTCGGTCTCGATGACCGGCACATCCGCCTGCGGCGGCACGGCTGCTCGACCGCGGCCAGCCGCTCAGGCATGGCGCAGCTTCCAGGCTCTGCGAAACGACCGCAGTCGGCGGTGCGGCAACCGGCGAACCGTTGCCGAACATCCATGAAGCCGTTGCGGCACACAACATCAACACGCACGAGTACACCAGCACGAGGCCAGGCATGGCGCGGCGGCGGACCACCGGCGCAGAAGAAGCTGGCGAGCCGATCGCCCCCGCTTCCGTTGCGGCTTCGCGCTGGACCGCAGCGGGCGCCGACACCTGTCGAATTTGGGCCGGCGGCGCGTCGACCGCCTGGGCCCGCGCAACCGCCGCGGCCGCCAGCCGCTGCTCCAGCTTGATCTCGTAGGCCACGAGCCGCGCGAATACCCTCAGGTCGACGTCGCTCGGGCCGTCGCCCTCGCCCGCCAGCGACTGCCGGTACGCTTTGACGATGCCGGTCCCCGCGGACTCCCGCAGCTGCGTCGCGAAGCCTTGCATGTCGCTTGCGGCTGCTGTCCCCCGCGAGGCTTTGGAACGGTCCATGGCTGGGAACTTCTGTTTGCGGTTGGCGTGTGGCCGCGTAGTTTTGAGTGGCCGCCGCGCCGCCCGTGTCGGACAACTTCGCCAAATGATCTTTGAGTCGGTTTGTTACTGCCCGACGACCGCCCAGCCCGCCTGCTGGTTCGTCTTGTCGTTCTCGTATTCCCAACGCGTGCCGCAGGCGTCGCAGCGGTAGCTGGTGACGTTGACGGTGTGCCCGCCGCTGTCGCCGTCGCTGCGCTCGGCCTTGCGACTCGAAACCTGCACCAGCTCGGCATGGCCGGCCGCGCGGCGCCAGTTGCGCTGGATGCCCGCGCAACTCGCACACAGCACCATGCGTTTCAGTTCGTTCTGTCGGTTGGATTCGTTGGCCATGCGGCTTGTGCTCTCTGTCGGTCCATTGCTCGAACGGGGATGGTAGCGGTATGGTGGCCGCTTTCGTCACCGTGGCCGATGCGCAAAATGCAGTCATTCCCCGAAGGATTCCGTGCGCTGGTGCTCGGCGCGACAGGCGCCATCGGCGCCGCGCTGGTCAAGCAGTTGCAGGCCGAGCCGCGATGCGCGGGCGTCGTCGGGCTCGGCCGCCACTCGACCCCTGCGATCGACTTCGACGACGAGGACAGCATCGGCGCTGCGGCGGCGGCGCTGCAGCCGCAGGGGCCTTTTCATCTCATCGTCAACGCCGCCGGCATGCTGCACTCGCCACGGTTCCTGCCCGAGAAGCGGCTGGCCCAGGTCGGCTACGCGCAGCTGATGGAGACCTTCCGCATCAACACCTTCGGCCCGGCGCTGGTGCTTGCGCAGTTCGCGCCCTTGCTCGATACGCAGCGCTGCGTGCTGGCCATGGTGTCGGCCAAGGTCGGCAGCATCGAAGACAACCGCATGGGCGGCTGGTACAGCTACCGCGCCTCGAAGGCCGCGCTCAACATGCTGGTCAAGTGCGCGGCCATCGAACTGCGGCGCAGCAACCCCCGCGCAGTGCTGGCTGCGCTGCATCCGGGGACAGTGCGCTCGAAGCTGTCGGCCCCGTTTCGCGGCGCCGAGATCGGCCGCTCACCGCACGACGCGGCGGCCGACCTGCTGCGCGTGCTGGACGGGCTGACGCCGGACGACACCGGCGGCTTCTTCGCCTATACCGGCGACCGACTGCCCTGGTAGCTACAGCGTTTCCGACGCGTCGAAGTCGAGCTCGACCTTGGCGCCGCTCGGGTCGTGGCAGAACAGCTGCCAGGTGCCGGCGCCGGCCTGCTGGCGCAGGTCGTACTTCGTTGCGCTCTCGTCGAAGCGGGCCTTTACCGCCCGCAGGCCTTGAGCCGAAAACGCGAGGTGGTCGATGACGCCGGTGCGTTGCGCCGGCATCGGCCGCCCGAAGTAGAGATGCAGCACCGCCTGCGGACCGCCGGCGTAAAGCCATGCGCCGGCAAAGCCGAGATCGGGCCGGTGGCCGACGGTGAGCCCGAGCAGGCCGACGTAGAAGTCGAGCGTCTTCTTCTCGTCCTCCGCGGTGACGGTGAAGTGGTTCATGCCGACGATCATGGGGTTGCTCTCCTGAAATAAAAACACCCCCGAAACGCCTGCGGCGCCTCCCCCTCAAGGGGCGATACCGGCGGCCCGGCAAAGCCGGTTCCGCGGTATCCCCGGTATCGGATTGCGCCGGTTTGATGCGTCGCTGATCGCGCGAAACGCGGAGGAACAGCCGGTTTCGTCATGGCAGCAGCACCAGTGCGCCGACGGTGGCGCGCGATTCGAGCCGCACATGCGCCTGCGCCGCGGCATCGAGCGAATAGCGCTCGACCGGCGGCGCCTTGATGCTGCCGTCGGCCAGCGCGTTCCAGACCCGCTGTGCCCGCTCGGAAAGCTGAGCGGGGTCGCGACGTAGTCGAACACCACGGACGCGAAAAGCTCAGCGACTTCGCGACCAGCACATCCGGCGGCAACGGCGTCAGCGGCCCGCTGGCCTGGCCGAGGCTGATCCAGTGCCCGCGCCGGGCCAGGCTTGCGAGGTTCTCGTCGCGCGCTGCATCGCCCAGGCCATCGATCACCACGTCGGCGCCGCCGCAGGCATGCTGCACCGCGTCGGCAAAACGGTAGTCGCGCGTCACGATCACATGCTCGCAGCCGTACTCGCGCGCGACACGCGCCTTCTCTTCGCTCGACACGGTGCCCAGCA
>JBBJMS010000067.1:0-17454 GCA_037720315.1 Variovorax sp.
ACACCCGACCTTCTCATTACGAATGAGCTGCTCTACCGACTGAGCTACACCGGCTAAGCCCGTGATTATAGCGGGTCGTGGTAGCGGGTCAGGCGCTCGACTTCGTTCTTCGAGCCCAGTACGACGGCCACGCGCTCGTGGAGTTTGGTTGGTTCCATGTCGAGAATGCGATTGCGTCCGTTGGTGGCGGCGCCACCGGCTTGCTCGACCAGCCAGCTCATCGGATTGGCCTCGTACATGAGGCGCAGCTTGCCCGCCTTCTCGGGCTCGCGCTTGTCCCAGGGGTACAGGAACACGCCGCCGCGCATCAGGATGCGGTGCACGTCGCCCACCATGCTGGCGACCCAGCGCATGTTGAAGTCCTTGCCGCGCGGGCCGTCCTTGCCGGCCAGGCATTCGTCGATGTAGCGCTTCACCGGCGCATCCCAGTGGCGCATGTTGCTCATGTTGACCGCGAACTCCCTGGTGTCTGATGGGATCTGGATGTCTTCCTGCGTGAGCATGAAGGAGCCCTGCTCGCGGTCGAGCGTGAACATCGCAACGCCGTTGCCCACCGTGAGCACCAGCGTGGTCTGCGGACCGTAGACGCAGTAGCCCGCGGCCACCTGCCGAGAGCCGGCCTGCAGGAAGTCGGCCTCCTGCACGCCGGGCGTGTCGTCGGGCTTTTTCAGCACGCTGAAGATGGTGCCGATGCTCACGTTCACGTCGATGTTGCTAGAGCCGTCGAGCGGGTCGAACAGCAGCAGGTATTCGCCTTGCGGATAGCGGTTGGGCACCACGTAAATGCTGTCCATCTCTTCGCTGGCCATGGCCGCGAGATGACCGCCCCATTCGTTGGCTTCGATCAGCACTTCGTTGGCGATGATGTCCAGCTTCTTCTGGATCTCGCCCTGCACGTTCTCGCTCTCGGCGGTGCCGAGCACGTTGCCGAGAGCGCCCTTGTTGACGGCTTGACTGATGCTCTTGCAGGCGCGCGCGACCACTTCGAGCAACAGCCGCAATTGGCCCGGGATCAGGCCATCGGCGCGCTGCTGCTCGACCAAGTAGCGGGTGAGGGAAATCTTCTGTTGATGTGCCATGAACTTTCTGCTTCTTCGTGGGTTTCAGCCGGCAAGGGCGCGGGTCACGACCTCGTGCGTATCCTTGCTGAGGTCGGGCTTGGCGGCAACGCGAACGATGGCCTCGCGCGCCGCGCTGCGGTAGGGCTCGGCAAGCCGGCTCCAGCGGTCTAGCGCTCGCGCGAGGCGGGCGGCAACCTGCGGATTGATGGCGTCGAGCTCGATCACGCGGTCGCTCCAGAACACATAGCCCGCCGCATCCGGGCGGTGCAGCGCGCCCGGATTGCCGCTGCAGAAGCTGAAGATCACGCTGCGGGCGCGGTTCGGGTTCTTGAGCGAGAAGTCCGGGTGCTTCATCAATTGCTTCACCAGCGGAAGGATGTCGCCGCCGCGGTCGGGTGCGCCGGCCTGCAGCGAGAACCACTTGTCGATCACCAGCGCTTCATGCTTGAAGAGCGCGTGGAACTGCGCCAGCGCCTGGGCTGCGAGCGCGTGGCCCGAAGAGACCAGCGCGTTCAGCGCGTTGAAGCGGTCGGTCATGTTGCCGGCGTCCTCGAAGCGCTGCAGGGTCTTGCCGGGCCAGACCGGGTCGCTCGATGCGCGTGCGGCCAGGCAGAGGTGGGTGAGTGCGATCGCGGCCAGCGCGCGGCGCCCGGTCGACACCGGGTCGGGGCTGTAGGCGCCGGTGTCGCGGTTGTCCTCGTAGGTCTGTTCCCAGTCGGCGAAGAGGTCGGTGGCAATCTGCGCGCGCATGGCTTCGCGCACGGCGTGCACGCGCTGCGGGTCGACCATCTCCAACTGCTCCGCGATATAGGTTTCTGAGGGCAGGGTGAGCACGAGCTCCTTGAACGCGGCGTCGAGCACCGGATTGCGCAGCACGCCGCGCATGGCGTCGAGGTAGGCGGTGTCCAGGGGCGCCTCGACCGCACCGATGGCCGGCGTTGTGATGGCGCGCATCGCGGCGCGCAGCCCGAGCCGTTGGCCGGCTTCCCAGCGGTTGAACGGGTCGGGGTCGTTGGCCAGCAGCGTGAGCAGCTGCGCATCGCCGTAGTCATGCTCAAGGACGACCGGCGCGCTGAAGCCGCGCAGGATCGACGGCACCGGTTCGGCATCGACGTTGATGAACGTGACTTGCTCGCCGGCGCGCGTGAGCACGACGGTGCGCGTGCCGGCAGCGGCGCTTTCTTCACCCTTGAACTGCAGCGGCAACTCGCGGCCGTCGACGGCGAGCAGGCCGAGGTTCACCGGGATCACGAACGGGTCCTTGGCCGGCTGACCCGGCGTCGGCGGGCAACTCTGCACAAAGCTCAGTGTGTAGCTGCGCGATGCGGCGTCGTACACGCCATGCGACGAGAGCCTGGGCGTACCGGCCTGGCTGTACCAGCGCTTGAACTGCGGCAGGAGCCGCGCGAGGTCGGACTCTGGATTGGCATCGGCAATCGCCTGCGCAAAGTCGTCGCAGGTCACGGCGTGGCCGTCGTGCCGCTCGAAGTACAGCGTCATGCCGCGCTCGAAGCCTTTGCGGCCGACCAGCGTCTGCATCATGCGCACCACCTCGGCACCCTTCTCGTAGATGGTGACGGTGTAGAAGTTGCTGATCTCGATGTAACTGTCGGGCCGCACCGGATGCGCCATCGGGCCCGCGTCTTCGGGGAACTGGGCGGTGCGCAGCACCCGGACATCCTCGATGCGCTTCACGGCGCGCGCCGAGGCGTCGGCGCACAAGTCCTGGCTGAACTCCTGGTCGCGGAAGACCGTGAGGCCTTCCTTCAGCGACAGCTGAAACCAGTCGCGGCAGGTGACGCGGTTGCCGCTCCAGTTGTGGAAGTACTCGTGCCCGACCACGCTCTCGATGTTGCCGTAGTCGGCATCGGTGGCGGTCGCCTGGTTGGCCAGAACGTACTTCGTGTTGAAGATGTTGAGGCCCTTGTTTTCCATCGCGCCCATGTTGAAGTCGCTGGTGGCGACGATCATGAAGCGGTCGAGGTCGAGCGGCAGGCCGAAGCGCGCCTCGTCCCACACGACCGAGTTCATGAGCGAGTTCATCGCGTGCTCGGTCTTGTCGAGGTCGCCCGCGCGCACGTAGACCTGCAGCAGGTGCTCTTTGCCGTTGCGAGCCGTGATGCGCTGTTCGCGCGCCACCAGCTTGCCCGCCACCAGCGCGAACAGGTAGCTCGGCTTTCGGAACGGGTCGACCCATTTGGCGAAGTGCCGGCCTTCCGGCAGGTCACCCTGCTCGACCAGGTTGCCGTTGGACAGCAGCACCGGATAGGCCGCCTTGGCGGCGCGCAGCGTCACCGTGTAGCTGGCCATCACGTCCGGGCGATCGAGAAAGTAGGTGATGCGGCGGAAACCCTCGGCCTCGCACTGCGTGAAGAAGGTTTCTTCGCTGACGTAGAGCCCCATCAGCTTGGTGTTCTTGGCCGGCGCGCAGGTGGTGAAGATCTCGAGCTCGAACGATTCGGGCAAGTTGTCGATCACCAGCTGCTCCGCTTCGATGCGGAACGACGCGCCCTGGCCGTCGACCATCACGCGAGCCAGGTTGAGCTCGTCGCCTTCCAGGCGCAGCGGTTCGGCGGCCACATCGGGATTGCGGCGCAGGCGCATGCGGTTGAGCACGCGGGTCTTGGCCGGATCGAGATCGAAAGTCAGATCGACAGTGTCGATCCAATAGGCAGGTGCGCGGTAATCCTCGCGGCGGATCGCGACCGGTTGGCCTTGGGCATCACGCAGCAGCATCGAGTGTCTCCAGAGAGTTTGGTTTAGTCGGCGGCATCAGACGCCTTGTTTGAGAGAAGCTTCGATGAACACATCGAGGTCGCCGTCCAGCACCTTCTGCGTGGCCGAGATCTCGACGTTGGTGCGCAGGTCCTTGATGCGGCTGTTGTCCAGCACGTAGCTGCGGATCTGGTGGCCCCAGCCGACGTCGGTCTTGCTGTCCTCGAGCTTCTGCTGTTCTTCCTGGCGCTTGCGCATCTCGTGGTCGTACAGGCGCGAACGCAGGCGCTTCCAGGCCACGTCCCGATTGCTGTGCTGGCTGCGGCCGTCCTGGCACTGCACGACGATGCCGGTCGGGATGTGCGTGATCCGCACCGCGGAGTCGGTCTTGTTGATGTGCTGGCCGCCGGCGCCGCTGGCGCGGTAGGTGTCGGTGCGCACGTCCGACGGATTGATGTCGATCTCGATCGAGTCATCGATCTCGGGGTAGACGAAGATGCTCGCGAAGCTCGTGTGCCGCCCGCCCGACGAGTCGAAGGGCGACTTGCGCACCAGCCGGTGCACGCCGGTTTCGGTGCGCAGCAGGCCAAAGGCGTACTCGCCCTCGACCTTGATGGTCGCGCCCTTGATGCCGGCCGTGTCGCCCGGCGTTTCGTCTTCGATCTGCGTCTTGAAGCCCTTGCGTTCGGCGTACTTCAAGTACTGGCGCAGCAGCATGCTGGCCCAGTCGCAGGCTTCGGTGCCGCCGGCGCCGGCCTGGATATCGACGAAGGCGTTGAGCGGGTCGGCCGGGTTGTTGAACATCCGGCGGAACTCCAGCTGCTTGATGTCGGCTTCGAGCTTGGCGGCGTCATCGGCGATGGACCGGAGTCCGTCCATGTCGCCGTCTTCCTTGGACATCTCGAACAGCTCGGTGTTGTCCGACAGGCCGCCCGCGAGGCGGTCGAGCGTGACCACCACGTCGTCGAGCGACTTCTTCTCGCGGCCGAGTTCCTGGGCCTTCTTCGGATCGTTCCAGACGTTCGGATCTTCGAGCGATGCGTTGACCGTCCTCAGGCGTTCTGCTTTGGCATCGTAGTCAAAGATACCTCCGTAAATCGACTGCTCTTGCGCTCAGGTCTGCAAGGGTTGCGCCGATTTGGTTGATTTGCTCTGCATCCATGGGGTGTCCTGACGGTGTTCGGGGGAAACCGTGGATTTTCTCACGCTCCGCCGGCGGCCCGCTTCATTCGAGGAACGCCTCGATCAGCGCCGCCACCCGCTCGGGCTGGTCGTGGTGCAGCATGTGGCCCGCGTCTTCGACCCGGGCGATGCGCGCATCGGGAACGGACTTCAGGCGCTCCTCGTATTCGGGCAGCGCGTAGCGGCCGTTCCACCATTTGCCGAGGCTGTCGTCGCTTGCCACCACCGCCAGAAGCGGTGCCGCGATGCCGGCATACAGCGCAAGCGCTTCGTCGACCCGGAACAAGTTGGCGTTGATGATCTTGTGCGCGGGGTCGCCGAGGATCTCCCGGCGTTCGCTGCCGTCGGCTTGCTTGCGGACGGCAGACCAATGGCCGGCCAGCCAGTCGGCCTTGTCTTGCGAAAGGCGCGGATTCGTCTTCATCAGCCTCCGCGCAACGCCGTCGACTCCCGGATACGCGGCCAGCGCCATCTCGCCGCGGTGCAGCCGCTTGAGTTCGTCGATCCATTTGCCGTAGCGCTTGGGCGCTTCGCCGGGCTGCAGCGCCGGCATGCCGAAGCCTTCGAGGTTGACCAGCCGGCGCACCCGCTGCGGCCGCACGCCGGCGTACTGCATCGCCACGTTGCCGCCCATGCTGTGGCCGACGAGATCGATGGCGCGGTCGCCGGCATAGTGGTCGAGCAACCATTCGAGGTCGGCCAGGTAATCGGGCATCCAGTAGTTGTCGACAGCACCGCCTTCCGTCAGGCCGAACCCGCGCCAGTCGGGTGCGATGACCCATCGGTCGGCGGCCATCGCGTCGACCACGAACTGCCAGGACGCGCCGACATCCATCCAGCCGTGAAGCAGCATCAGCGGCGGTCGGTCGGAAGACGGCTCGCCCCACAGGCGAACGTGGTAGCGGAGATTGCGAACGGGAACGAACTCGGTTTTGGAAAGGCGACGCAGGGAATACATCGCCCGGATGATAGGCAGGGCACACCGCGTTAGCATTTCGCCCATGCAAAAAATCCAACTCGGCCAGAGCGACCTTCAGGTCACGCCCGTCTGCCTCGGCACCATGACTTTCGGCGAACAGGTGGACGAACCCACCGCCCACGCGATCCTCGATCGCTCGCTCGAACGCGGCGTCGACTTCATCGACACCGCCGAGATGTATTCGGTGCCGGCGCGCGAGGAAACCTTTGGCGCAACCGAAAGCATCATCGGCAACTGGTTCGCCAAGAACCGCGGCATGCGGGCGAAGACCATGCTCGCCACCAAGGTCGCCGGTCCGTCGCGCGGCATGCCCTGGGTGCGGGAGGGCGGCGGCATGACGGCGGGCGACATCGTCGCATCGTGCGAGGGCAGCCTGCGGCGGCTGCAGACGGATGTGATCGACCTCTACCAGATCCACTGGCCCGATCCGCATGTGCCGGCCTTCGGCGGCATCTACTACGACCCGACGAAGGAAACCTCGCAGACTTCCATCCGCGAACAGCTCGAAGCGCTTGCGGGCCTGGTAAAGGCCGGCAAGGTGCGGGCCATCGGCGTGTCGAACGAAACGCCCTACGGCGTCCACGAGTTCGTGCGCCTTGCCGAAGCCCATGGCCTGCCGCGGCTGGCATCGGTGCAGAACGTCTACAACCTGGTGAGCCGCTCAGCCGAGAACGGCCTGGACGAAACCGTGCACCGGCTCGGCGTGTCGTTCCTGGCCTATTCGCCGCTCGCCTTCGGCTTGCTCACCGGCAAGTACGACCAGGGTGGAACCGTCGGGCCCGATGCGCCGAAGGACGGGCGCATCGCGCGCTACGAAACGGTGCGCAAGCAGCGCTGGGGCCGGCCCGAGGCGCTGCATGCCGCGCGCCGCTACAACGCGCTGGCACGCGAGGCCGGCATGACGCCGACGCAGTTCGCATTGGCCTTCTGCAACTGCAAGTGGCAAGTCGCAAGCACCATCATCGGCGTAACGTCGGTGGCCCAACTCGATGAAAACCTCGACGGCTGGGGCAAGACCCTGTCGGCCGAGACGTTGGCGGAAATCGACAAGCTGCGCTGGGAGATGCGCGACCCGGCGATCTGACCGCTCGGCCACTAACGCGAGCTGCTGCAACGCGCTGGCAGAATGGCCGGCCGCATCGGTGGCGCATCGCCTGCCTGAGCGCCTGGAGACACCTTGAGTTCCTACCTTCCCTCGTTCGTCGCGATCGTGCTCGCGTATCTGCTCGGCTCACTGTCCTTCGCGGTCATCGTCAGCAAGGCGCTCGGCATGGCCGACCCGCGCAGCTACGGCAGCAAGAACCCGGGTGCGACCAATGTGCTGCGCTCCGGGAACAAGGGCGCCGCACTGGCGACACTGCTGCTCGATGCGATCAAGGGCTGGCTGCCCGTGTTCGTGGTCCATCAGGTCGGCGAACGCTTCGGGCTCGGCCCCGGTACCGCCGCGCTTGCCGGGCTCGCGGCCTTCCTCGGGCATCTGTACCCGGTGTTCTTCGGCTTCAAGGGCGGCAAGGGCGTTGCAACTGCCGCTGGCGCGCTGGTCGGCATCGACTGGCTGCTGGGATTGGCGACAGGCACCACCTGGCTGATCATCGCCTTCTTCTTCCGCTACTCGTCGCTGGCGTCGATGGTGGCGGCGTTCTTCGCGCCGGCCTACTATCTTCTGGGCGGGCAGATCGCCTGGCCGCTGCATCGCACGGTGATGTTGGCGCTGGTGGCAATCAGCCTGCTGCTCGTCTGGCGGCATCGTGAAAACATCCGCCGCCTGGCGGCCGGCACCGAGTCGCGGCTCGGGGTCAAAACCTAGGAACAGTCATGGCAGCCATCCAGCGCTTTCACGTCGGCCCTCGCCTGAGCGAGACCGCGGTTCACAACGGCACCGTCTATCTCGCCGGGCAGGTCCCCGACGTCACCACGCAGGACATACGAGGCCAGACCGCGCAGGTACTCGGCATGGTCGAGCACCTGCTGGCCGAAGCCGGCAGCGACAAGTCGCGCATCCTCATGACGCAGATATTCCTGGCCGATATCACCGACATCACGGCGATGAACGAGGTCTGGGATGCATGGATTCCCGCCGGCCACACGCCGCCGCGCGCGACTGTTCAGGCGTTGATGGCCAAGCCAGCCTACAAGATCGAGATCGTGGTGACGGCCGCGGCAGCGTAAGCGTGCGGCCGCAGCCGGGCCGCCCCAAGGCGGGCCGCGCCTCACCCTCTGGGGGTGGCGAATTACCCGCAGCGCAGCGAAGCGAAAAGCCGGGGGGCAGGAGTCAGTAGCGCTTTTCAAGCACCATCTGGTCCGAATCGCGGCGCATCGAGAAGCGGCTGATGAAGCTATTGCCGAGCAGCACGTAGGGCATCGGCTGCGGCGATACGACCGCTTCGACGTCGTAGATCTCCACAGCGCCGACCCGAACCGAATTGAGGCGCACGCGGTAACCCGGCGCCACGCCATTGGCGGTGTTGATGCGGATCGGTTGTCCCTTGCTGAAGTCGAGGCCGATGCGCTGCGCATCGGCCGCCGACATGGCGACGCTCGTCGCTCCTGTGTCGAGCATGAAGTTGACCGAGCGGCCGTTGATTGCGCCTTGCGCCATGAAGTGCCCGCCGCTCGAAACCGGCAGCACGATGCGGTTGCCGCCACCGCCTGCCGCGCCGCTGCCGCCGATGCTCGCCGGCGTGTCCATGCGCAGCGCCAAGCGCTTGCCGGCCGCCTCGACGGTGGCCTGCTCCGCGCCGAGCGACACCAGCTTCACGCCCTGGAAGGTTTCGCCCACCGCAACAGTCTTGGGTGCGCCGCCATTCACGATGAGGATCGCGCGGCTGCCGATGGTGCCGGTCAGAACCACCGTCTCGGCGTGCGCGGACGTGCAAGCCGCAACCAGCAGCAGCGCAAGGATCGCTTTCATGCGGCGGGCTAGTCTCGAAAGTTGTCAAAGGACAGCGGCATGTCCGGCACGTCCTGCTTGATCAGCGCCATCGCTGCCTGCAGGTCGTCGCGTTTGGCGCCGGTCACCCGCACCGCGTCGCCCTGGATCGCGGCCTGCACCTTGAGCTTGCTGTCCTTCAGCAGGCGGGTGATCTTCTTGGCCTGCTCGCTCTCGATGCCGCTCTTGACCTTGATCACCTGCTTGACCTTGTCGCCACCGATCTTCTGCACGTCGCCCTTGTCGAGAAAGCGCACGTCGACGCTGCGCTTGGTGAGCTTGCTGCGCAGGATGTCCTCGACCTGCACCAGCTGGAATTCGGCATCGCCCGTCATGGTGATTTCCTTGTCCTTCAGCTCGATGGCAGCCGCGGTTCCCTTGAAGTCGAAGCGCGTGCCGATCTCCTTGGCCGTGTTCTCGACGGCATTCTTGACCTCCGGCAGGTTGGGCTCGCAGACGGTGTCGAAAGACGGCATGGACTCTCCTGTTCGCGCGTTTGTGGATGCGACAATTCTCCCATGATCGTGGAGCACAACGTACCGCTGCAGCAGCACAACAGCTTCGGCATCGTCGCGCGCGCCCAGCATCTGGTGCGCATCGCCGGCGAGGCCGACGTGGGCGCGCTCCTGGCAGATCCGCATTGGCGATCGGTGCCCAAGTTCGTGCTCGGCGGCGGGAGCAACATCGTGCTCACCGGCGACGTGAAGCCGCTGGTGCTGAAGGTCGAGATCAAGGGCCGGCGGCTGGTCGACGAGGCTGCGCGCGCCTTGATCGTGGAAACCGGCGCGGGCGAGAACTGGCACGACGCGGTGCGCTGGACACTCGATCAGGGCTTTGCCGGCCTCGAGAACCTGGCGTTGATTCCCGGCACCGTCGGAGGCGCGCCGGTACAGAACATCGGTGCCTACGGCGTCGAGTTGCAGGACCGCTTCGAGTCGCTCGATGCCATCGACCTGGAAACCGGCCGCGCGTTCACGCTCGATGCGGCGCAGTGCGCCTTCGGCTACCGCGATTCGGTGTTCAAGCACGCGGCCAGCGGCGGCAACGACTTCGGCCTTGCCGGGCGCGCGCTGATCACGCGAGTGCGCTTCCGGTTGCCGAAGCCATGGAAGCCGGTGCTCGGCTACGTCGACCTCGAACGCAAGATGGCCGAAACCGGCAACTTCACGCCGGGCGCAATGGAAATTTTCGAATGGGTCTGCGCGATCCGGAAAGCCAAGCTGCCCGATTGGCGCGTGCTCGGCAACGCGGGCAGCTTCTTCAAGAATCCGACCGTCACGCCCGAGCAGTGCGCCGACATCATCGCGCGCGACCCGAAGATCGTGCATTACCCGATGGCCGACGGCAGCATCAAGCTGGCCGCGGGCTGGCTGATCGACGCCTGCGGCTGGAAGGGCAAGTCGGTCGGCAACGCTGGCGTGTACGAGCGGCAGGCGCTGGTGCTGGTCAACCGCGGCGGCGCGGCCGACCCGGTGACCGGCGGCGAGGTGATGACGCTTGCCAAGGCGATCCAGACCAGCGTCTACGAGCGCTTCGGCATCCGGCTCGAGCCCGAGCCCGTGGTTGTGTGACGCAGCTGCCGCAGCTCGATTTCCGGCAGCGAATCCAGGTGCTGCTTTGGGGGCGCCGGTTGTTGTGGCCTGCAGGGCTAGTGGTAGTCGCGCACTGGCGCACCGGCATCGCATTGACCTCGGCGCTCATGGTCGGGTTGGTGCTCGGCGGCGCGCTCAAGGCCTGGGAGATGAGCGCACGCCGCCAGTTCGTGCGCGAGGCAACTTTTCCGCGGTTCCTGGGCGCGAAGCTGCGCGCCGCGTACCCGCAGCTTCAGGAGCGCGACACCGACCTGGTGCTGCGCGGCCTGCGCCAGTTTTTCATGGCGCACCTGCGCAGCGACCGCAAGTTCGTCGCGATGCCGTCGAAGGTGGTCGATGCCGCATGGCACGAATTCATCCTGCACACGCAGGGCTATCAGCGCTGGTGTGCGGCCGCCTTCGGCAAGCTGATGCACCACACGCCGGCCGAGGTGCTCGGGAGCGATGCGCGCCGCAACGACGGGCTCCGGCGCACCTGGTATTGGGCCTGCAAGGAGGAGAGCATCGACCCGCGCAAGCCGACGCGGCTGCCGCTGCTGTTCGCGCTCGACGCGAAGTTTGGCGTGGCGGGCGGCTTCCAGTACGTGCCGGACTGCAAGGCCATCGACGAGCAGGCCGGCTCGGGCACCCATTGCGGCAGCAGCTTCAGCGAATCGGATGGCGGTTCGGGCGACGCCTCGGGCTTCGGCGGCAGCGAGTCGAGCGGTGGGGATGGCGGCGGCGACTCGGGCTGCGGCGGAGGCGGCGACTGAACGCTGCTCCCGCCAGGACTCAGTCGCGCTCGTCGTTCTTCAACTGCGGCAGCGACGCGCCGTGGCTCGTCGACAGCAGGCCAGCCTGCGTGTAGATCGCCAGCTTGTCGCGCGTGTCGACGATGTCGAGGTTGCGCATCGTGAGCTGGCCGATGCGGTCCGCCGGCGAAAAGCTCGACTCGCCCTTTTCCATGGTGAGCCGCTCTGGCTTGTAGGTGAGGTTTGGCGACTCGGTGTTGAGGATCGAATAGTCGTTGCCGCGCCGCAGCTCGACCGTGACCTCGCCCGTGATCGCGCGTGCCACCCAGCGCTGCGCGGTCTCGCGCAGCATGATGGCCTGCGGGTCGAACCAGCGGCCCTGGTAGAGCAGGCGGCCCAGGCGTCGGCCGTGGTCGCGGTACTGCTCGATCGTGTCTTCGTTGTGGATTCCGGTGATCAAACGCTCGTAGGCTATGAAGAGCAGCGCAAGGCCCGGGGCTTCGTAGATGCCGCGGCTCTTGGCCTCGATGATGCGGTTCTCGATCTGGTCGCTCATGCCAAGGCCATGGCGGCCACCGATGCGATTGGCTTCCAGCAGCAGGTCGACCAGGCTGGCGTACTCGACGCCGTTGATCGCGGTCGGGCGGCCTTCGACGAAGCGCACCGTCACTTCTTCGCGGGCGACCGAGACTTCGTCTTTCCAGAAAGCCACGCCCATGATCGGCTGCACGATCTTCATGCCGCTGTTCAGGTGCTCCAGGTCTTTGGCCTCGTGCGTGGCGCCGAGCATGTTGGAGTCCGTCGAATAGGCCTTCTCGCTCGACATCTTGTAGGCGAAGCCGGCCTTGTGCATGAACTCCGACATTTCGGTGCGTCCACCCAACTCATCGATGAAGCTCTGGTCGAGCCAGGGCTTGTAGATCTTCAGGGACGGGTTGGTGAGCAGGCCGTAGCGGTAGAAGCGCTCGATGTCGTTGCCCTTGTAGGTGCTGCCGTCGCCCCAGATGTGGACGTCGTCCTCCTGCATTGCCGACACCAGCATGGTGCCGGTGACTGCACGACCCAGCGGCGTGGTGTTGAAGTAGGTGACGCCCGCAGTGGTGACATGGAAGGCGCCGGCCTGCAGTGCGGCCAGGCCCTCGGCGGCAAGCTGCGTGCGGCAGTCGATGAGGCGCGCCTTTTCGGCGCCGTAAAGCATGGCCTTGCGCGGGATCTCGTCGTAGTCGGGTTCGTCGGGCTGGCCGAGGTTGGCGGTGTAGGCGTAGGGGATGGCGCCCTTGTTGCGCATCCAGTGCAACGCTGCGCTGGTGTCCAGGCCACCTGAGAAGGCGATGCCGACCTTCTGGCCGGCGGGGACGTTCTGAAGAATGGTCGACATGCTCGAATTCCGGTTTAGCCGAAGTGGCAGATGTAGCTGTAGGGCTCGCCGCTCACGCGGATCTGGAAGCTCGAACTGCCGGGCACGGCGAATTTCTGGCCTGCACCGGAGGCGACCCATTCGCTGCTGCCGGCAAGCAGGTATTCGCAGCTGCCGGCCGTTCCTTCCATGACCTCCGGTGCGCCGGTGTTGAAGCTGAGGGTGGACGGCAGGATCACGCCGACCGACTTCTTGCTGCCGTCCGCGAGCGTGAGGCCGTGGCTTACACATTTGCCGTCGAAGTACACGTTGGCCCGGGTCGACACCTCGGCGCTATGGAGGAATTCGGTTGTTGTCATCTGAGAGAGGAGCCTGGCGCCAGTTGCAGGCGGGCAATCAGCCACGCGCCGTTGCACGATGCGCCGTGCAGTGGTTGGAAAAGCCCGTGATTTTAGGGCTTGACCACAGGCTCCCGGGCGCGGCTGCTCAGCGCCAGCGGCCGTGACCGTGACCGTGACCGTGGCCACCGCCGCGGTAGCCGCCGCCCCAGCCGCGCGAGTAGCCGATTCCGAGCGAAATGCCGACCGGCGGATAGATATACGGCTGCGGATAGGCATAGCCCGGCTGCACATAAACCGGTGCCGGGTAGTAAGCGGGCGCCCGCTGCGTGTAGACGGGTACGGGCTGGCCGTAGATCGGTGCCGGACCGCGGCCGGAAATGACCACGCCGGGCTCGGGCGTGACCTGGTTCCAGTCGGGCTGGTCGTCGTCGTCTTCGTCGATGAGACGCTGCACGAGTTGGGGCTGCGGCGCCACCGGCATGCTCCGGGCCACGCCGTAGCTGCCGACCTCGATGGGAATGCTCGCGCCGGGCCGGCTGTCGGTGCGGGTCGTGTATTGGCGGCCGGCGTGTTCGTAGGTGACGTTGTATCGGGTGCTGCCGGTCGTTTCCAGCACCGGTGTGACCGACACCACGCGTGCCCAGACCTGCTCGGCCTGGGCGATGGTCGAAATACCGGCCAACGTGACCAGCAGCGACAGCGCCGTGAGGTTGCGAATCGTGTTTCTTGTTTGCATGTCGGCTCCTGAATGTGGCGGCAACAGCCGCAAACCTGTCGTTTATTCGTGTTGTTTGACGCCGCGTGGAGGCGCGGGTTCAACCGTTTACACGGCCAACGTCTTCCATTTCACAGCGTCGAATCCGGTGGTAACGCCGTGGGCCGGACCCCAGTTGACCACCGGCCGCTTGATCAGGCTCGGGTTGGCGACCAGTACGGGGCGAGCCGACGATGCATCGACGACATTGGCGCGCGTCATCTCATCGAGTTGCCGCCAGCTGGTGCCGCGGCGATTGACCAGCGCTTCCCAGCCGGGCGAGCGCAGCCACTGGTCGAGTTCGCCTTCCGGAACGCCGTCCTTCTTGAAGTCGTGAAACTGGTAAGAGACGCCGTGCTCACCCAGCCAGGCGCGGGCGCGTTTCACGGTGTCGCAGTTGAGTATTCCGTAGAGCATGACCATGCCGCGATGATGCCCGCGCAGCGCGTCGGCGACAATTCAGGCCTCCATGAAAACCCTTGCCGACTGGCTCGCGCATGCCGAGCGCCTGCATCCCAAGAACATCGAGCTCGGGCTCGATCGGGTGCGTGTCGTGGCGCACCGCCTGGGGCTTGTCTTCGATTGCCCGGTGATCACCGTGGCGGGCACCAACGGCAAGGGATCGACCTGCGCGATGCTCGAATCCATCTTCGGACATGCCGGCTATCGCACCGCGGTTTTCACGTCGCCGCACCTGGTTCGCTTCGAGGAGCGCCTGCGAATCGCCGGCGAGGCGGTCGAAGCCGATGTACTGGTGCCGCACTTCGAGGCGGTCGAAGAGGCACGCGCCGAAGTGGCACTGACGTACTTCGAGTTCACCACGCTCGCCATCCTGCGCTGCGCCGCTACCGGCAGGCCGGAAGTCGCCGTTCTCGAGGTCGGCCTTGGCGGGCGGCTCGACGCAGTCAACATCATCGATGCCGACTGTGCCGTGATTACCAGTATCGACCTCGATCACATGGAGTTCCTCGGGCATGACCGCGAAAGCATCGGCTTCGAAAAGGCCGGCATCCTGCGCGCCGGCCGACCCGCGATCGTGAGCGACCCGGTGCCGCCGCAGAGCGTGATCGACCATGCGCAGGCCATCGGCGCCGATCTGTGGCGCGCGGGACGCGATTTCAACGTCTCCGGCGACAAGCAGCAGTGGGGCTGGAGCGGTCGCGGCCGACGCTACAGCGGCCTGGCATACCCCGCGTTGCGCGGCGCGAACCAACTGCTCAATGCGGCCGGCGTGCTGGCGGCGCTCGAATCGCTGCGCCAACGGCTTCCGGTAACCGCGCAGGCGGTCCGCACCGGCCTCGCAATGGTCGAACTGCCGGGGCGCTTTCAGATCGTGCCGGGCGAGCCCGCCCTCGTGCTCGACGTTGCACACAATCCGCACGCAGTCGCAGCACTGGCCGAGAACCTCGACGCGATGGGTTTCTATCCGACCACCCATGCCGTGTTCGGCGTGATGGCGGACAAGGACCTCGCACCGATGTTTGCGCGCATCGGGCCGCTCATCGACCGCTGGTACTTCACCGATCTGCCGACCGGGCGTGCCGCGCGCGGCCGATCTGCTCGTGCGCTGGGAGGCGCAGAACAAGCGCACCGACGCATCGGCGAGCGTGCATTCGGCACCCCTTGCGGCCCTCCAGGCGGCCATCGATCGCGCGGACCCCGCTGATAGAATCGTCGTCTTCGGATCGTTCTTCACGGTAGGTGGCGTGCTCGCACACGGAACACCGCGTCTCAGGGCCAAACACCTGACGCCGGACGCCTGATTGACCCGACTTCGGGCGCCACTTTCCACCTCATCGCTGCACTCCATCAGGGAAACGAATTTCATGGCGTTCTTCAAGTTCCGCACCCGTAATGGGCAGGCCAACGAAGGGCGCAACGCCAACATTCCGGCGGCGGCACCGGTGGAAAGCGTGGAGACGATGCGCCGCCGTGCGAGGCATCGGCTGCTCGGCGCCGCGGTGCTGGTGCTGGTGGGCGTGGTGGGGTTTCCGCTGCTGTTCGACACGCAGCCACGTCCGATATCGGTCGACATCCCGATCGAGATTCCCGATCGCGCCAAGGTCAAGCCGCTGGCGCTGCCCTCGACCCCTGCACCTGCACCGGTTGCGGGTGGCGTGATCATGGAGACGCCGGACAACAAGGAGATCGTTTCAGCGGCGCCGACCGCAGCCGCGCCGGCCGCCGAAATCAAGCCTGAGCCGAAGCCTGAAGCCAGGCCCGAGCCGAAGCCCGAACCCGAAGCCAAGCCCCGGCCAGACATCAAGCCCGAGCCCGCCAAGCCGCCGGCCGCCGACGAGGCCAGTCGTGCGCGCGATCTGCTCGATGGAAAGGCCACGGTGGCAGCCAAGCCCACTGCCGCCGCCGACTAACGCGGCCGTTTCGTGGTGCAGGTCGGCGCGTTCGCCGATGCGGCCAAGGCCCGCGAAGTGCGGCAAAAGCTGGAAAAGGCCGGGCTCAAGACTTACATGCAGGTTGCGAAGACGGCGGACGGCGAACGCACGCGCGTGCGTGTGGGGCCGTTCGCCACGCGCGGCGATGCCGAGCGGGCGGCAGGGCGCATCAAGGGCTTGTCGTTGTCCGCTTCCGTCCTCAGTTTGTAGAAGCGCTGCAGGCGCCAAGTGGCTGTGCTCGACTGGACCGCCATTGCACTGCTGGTGATCTCGATGCTGTTCGGCCTGGTGCGCGGGCTGGTGTTTGAAGTGATATCGCTTGCGGGATGGGTCGCAGCCTTCTTCTGCGCGCAGTGGCTGGCTGACGATGTGGGCCGCTGGCTGCCGGTCGGCGATCCAGCAGCGGCGTGGCGCTATGCGGCAGGCTTCGCGCTGGTGTTCGTGGCGGTGGCGTTCGGCGTGGGGCTGGTGGCAGCGCTCACGCGCAGGCTGATCGCCGCCGTGGGGCTGCGGCCGGTGGATCGCGTGCTCGGCGCGGCTTTCGGCACGGCGCGCGCGGTGGTCGCCCTGCTGGCCTTGGCGGTCGTGGTGCATTTGCTGGCGTTGAGCTGCAGCGCCTGGTGGCGCGAATCGCGCAGCGCCATTGTTCTGGATGCGGCATTGCGGGGCTTGAAGCCCGCACTGCCCGAAAAGTTGGCAAGCTACCTGCCCTGAGAGGATCGCTTCATGTGTGGAATCGTCGGCGTCGTCAGCAACGCTCCCGTCAACCAGCTGCTCTACGACGCGCTGCTGCTGCTCCAGCATCGCGGCCAGGATGCGGCGGGCATCGTCACGCTGCTGGAGCGCAAATTCTTCATGCATAAGGCCAAGGGCATGGTGCGCGACGTGTTTCGCACGCGCAACATGCGTGCCTTGCCGGGCAACGTCGGGCTCGGGCAGGTGCGCTACCCGACCGCGGGAAACGCCTACAGCGAGGAAGAGGCGCAGCCCTTCTACGTGAACGCGCCGTTCGGCATCGTGCTGGTGCACAACGGCAACCTCACCAATGCGCATGCGCTGCGCGACGAGCTGTTCTCCACCGACCACCGCCACACCAACACCGAGAGCGATTCCGAAGTGCTGCTGAACGTGCTCGCGCACGAGCTCGAACGCGCGACCCGCGGCGGCGCGCTCAATCCCCAGACCGTGTTTGCGGCTGTGCGCAATGTGCACCGGCGTCTGCGCGGCTCGTACGCGGTGGTGGCGCTGATTTCCGGCTACGGGCTGCTTGCATTTCGCGATCCCTACGGCATTCGGCCGCTGGCGATGGGCCACAACACCGCCGACGGCAGCGTGATGGTGGCGAGCGAATCGGTCGCGCTGGAAGGCTCGGGCCATGTGCTCGATCGCAACATCGCGCCCGGCGAGGCGGTTTTCATCG
>JBBJMS010000218.1:0-5088 GCA_037720315.1 Variovorax sp.
TGAGGCTTCAGCCCGAAGCGACCGTCGCGACCAGGCGCGCCAGGGCGGCGCGCAGGTCAGCGGCCTCGGAAGCGCCGTAGCCGGCCTCGAACGCGCGCTGCGCCTCGCGCCATAAGGGCGCTGCCTCCTCCAACCGCTGCCGGCCGGCCGGCGTCCCGCAGAGCGCGCGCGTGCGCCCGTCCCCGCCCGGGCCGATGGCGACGAGCCCCGCCCGGTAGAGCGGGCGCAGGGCGCGGCCCAGCGTGGTGCGGTCCATCACCAGGCGGGTGGCGAGCTCGTGGATCGCCAGCGACCCCATGCGGTCGAGCCGGAACAGCACGGAATACTGCGTCGTGCGCAGGCCCGCCGGCGCGAGGTGCTGGTCGTAGAGCTGGGTGACGTGCCGGGCGGCCTGGCGAATCGCGAGGCAGTTGCAGGTGATCGCGGGACTTGGGTCGGACATGGCGGCCTCCTGCTCCGCTTATGGCGCGAGAGCGCTCTTGCACGAAAGGTGCATATGCGCATCAGGTGAGGACGACAGCCAGGTGCTCACGGATGCGCGCACACGGACGCTGCTTGAGGCCCCGATCGGGCGGACCCTGCTGCGCCTTGCCGCGCCCAACGTGCTGGTGATGGTCGCGCAGGCGTCGGTCGGGCTGATCGAGACCTTCTTCGTCGGCAAGGTCGGCACCGATGCGCTGGCCGGCATGGCACTGGTGTTCCCGGTCGTGATGCTGATGCAGATGACGTCGGCCGGCGCGATGGGCGGCGGCATCGCATCTGCCATCGCGCGCGCACTTGGCGCCCGGCGCACGCAGGATGCCGATGCGCTGGTGTTGCATGCGCTGGTCATCGCACTCGGCTTCGGCGTCGTGTTCACCGTCGCGCTGCTGGCCGGTGGCCGCTGGCTCTACGCGCTGATGGGCGGCACCGGCGCATCGCTCGATGCGGCGATGACCTATTCGAACTGGGTCTTCGCCGGCGCGGTGCTGGTGTGGCTTTTCAACTCGCTGGCGGCGGTGATCCGCGGCACCGGCAACATGTCGGTGCCGGCCAACGTGACGGTCGCGGGCGTGGTCGTGCTGGTGCCCTTGTCGCCGCTGCTGATCTTTGGCTGGGGGCCGATACCGGGCATGGGCATCGCCGGCGGCGCCATCGCACTGCTGATCTACTACCTGGCCGGCACGATCGCGCTGTGGCTCTATCTGCGCGGGAGCCGCAGCCTGCTCAAGCCATCATGGGTCGGCAATCGTTTTCGGTGGCCGCTCTTTCGCGACATCCTGCGCATCGGCCTCGTGGGCGCGGTGTCGACCGTGGCCACCAACCTGTCGATCGGCATCGCCACCGCGCTGGCCGGACAGTTCGGGCCGGGCGCGATTGCGGGATATGGCACCGCGTCGCGACTCGAATACCTGCTGGTGCCGCTGGTGTTCGGCTTCGGCGCGCCGCTGGTCGCGATGGTCGGCACCTGCATCGGTGCCGGCCAGCGCGGGCGGGCGCTGCGCGCAACGTGGGCCGGCGCGGCGATGGTGTTCGTCATCACCGAGGCGATCGGCCTTGCGGCCGCGCTGTTTCCGCGGCCTTGGCTGCTGCTCTTCGGCAGCGATCCGGCAATGCTCGATGCGGGCTCGCAGTACCTGCGCGGGTCGGGCCGTTCTTCGGCTTCTTCGGCGTCGGGCTGGTGCTGTACTTCGCCTCGCAGGGCGCGGGCCGGCTGCTCTGGCCGGTGCTCGGCAATGTCGCGCGGCTCGCGGTCGCTGGGCTCGGCGGCTGGCTCGCACTGCGCTGGGGCGGCGAGCTGGTGCATGTGTTCGTCGCGCAGGGCGCTGCGCTGGTGGTGTATGGCGTGGTCATTGCATCGACCATCGCGGGCGGCGCATGGTTTGGCAGGGTCGGTTGGCCGCGCAGCACCGCTGGATTGCTGAGACGCCTGGAAAGCGCCTGAGGAAGCGCATCGGTCGTGAACAACCGCTCGCGCCATCGTCCTACGCATCCGGGCAGGCGCGGTGGCCGTATATGAGGTGTGCATCCGCACTGCGCCTCAGGCGTTCGATCAACCCGTCGATGGAGATTTCAGTCATGAACAACAAGTTCTATTCCCTCGCTCTGCTGGCCTTGTTTGCCGGCACGGCTGGTGCGCAGTCCAGCCCCCCCGGCGTGGCGGTGCCTCCCCACACCCCCGGCATCGCGAGCGACAAGGCCCAGCGAGCGGGCGAAGCGCGCAAGGAGATGAGGCCGGACCAGGCAGTCAATCCACGTGGCGGCGACATGCCCAAGGTGGCCGAAGGCGGTGCGGTCGGGACGGACAAGGCCGCCAGGGCGGGTGAACGCCGCGCCGATACCCGGGACGCCCGCCGGCCCGGCAAGAGCAAGCCGATGCAAGGCGGTACCCCGAAGTAAGGTCGTTGGCGCCGAAGGTCAGGTCGTGCAGCGCGGCGCCGGCAGCAGCCTGCGCAAGGCCTCGAAGAACAGATCGGACTGCTCGCGTTCGCTCTGGATCTGCGCGGCCACCTGCGCGACGAGCGCGGCATCGACCGGTACCAGCGGCCGGCCGGTGGACTGCGCGATCACCTGGTGCAGGCAGGCTCGCTCCAGGTAATACAGATCGTCGTAGGCATGCGCAATGGTCGCGCCGGCCACGACCACGCCGTGATTCGCCAGGAACGCGACGTCCTTGCCGGCCATTGCATGGGCGATGCGCTCGCCCTCGCGGTCGTCTAGCGCCAGTCCGTTGTAGCGGGCGTCGATCGAGATGCGGTCGATGTAGCGCATCGCGTTCTGGCTCAGCGTGGGATCGAGCGCGCCGTCCACCGTGAGCGTGAGCGCGGTTGCATACGGCATGTGGCAATGCAGCACCACGGCGTGGCCCGTGATGCGGTGCACCGCGCCGTGGATGAAGAGCGCGGTGGGCTCCACGCGATGCCGGCCGGCCAGCACTTCGCCACGCATGTCGATGAGCACGATGTCGTCGGCGCCGACTTCGCTCCAGTGCAGCCCGCGCGGATTGATCAGATAACGGTCATGCGCGCCGGGCAGCGCGACGCTGAAGTGGTTGCAGACGCCTTCGGCCAGGCCGTGGTGCGCGGCAGCACGCAAGGCCAGCGCGAGGTCTTCGCGCAGCTTGCGCACGGAAGGGCTGGCGTAGGCGGATTCGGGGGAGGATTCGAGGGACAGGGTCATGGTCTTTTATTGTTCAGGCGCGCACGGCGCCGGTGAATGCGGCGGCGAAATCCATCGCCGACTGTCGAACGGCCTCGGCGGTTTTTCCGGGCTTGTAGAGCGCCGAGCCGATGCCGAAGCCCGCGGCGCCTGCAACGCGCCAGGCCTGCATGTTGTCGGGCGCAATGCCGCCGACCGGCATCAGCAGCGTGCCCAAGGGAAGCACCGCGAGCAGCGCCTTGACCACGGCGGGCGAGGCCAGTTCGGCCGGGAACAGCTTGAGGCCGTCGCGCCCGCGGCGAGTGCCGCGAAGGCTTCGGTCGGCGTCATCACGCCGGGCAGGCTGACCAGGCCGAGCCGCGCTGCTTCGGCAACCACGTCGGCATTGAAGTTGGGCGCCACGATCAATTGCCCGCCAGCCGCGTGCACCTCGCGCACCTGTTGCGCATCGAGCACCGTGCCGGCACCGATCAGCGCAGCCGGAAAACGCTCGCGCAGCCGCGCGATGCTTTCGAGCGGCTGCGGTGAATTGAGCGGCACCTCGATCAGCCGGAAACCCGCGGCGACGAGCGCATCGCCGATGGGCAGGGCCTCGGGCGGCGTCAGCCCACGCAAGATCGCCGCCAGCGGCAGCGCACGCATGGCTTCGGAAAAAGTGTCGAGCACTTGAGTCATGGCGGATTCCTCATCGGTGTAGTGAACGCGGCGAGCGCCTGCAGGCCGGCCCACGAAGCCTCGGCGCCGAGCACGCGGGCCGTAGCCCCGCTCGCCTGCAGCGCAAGCAGGTAGCGCGCGGTCAGCGCCGGAGCGCCGATCAGCACCACCTCGGCGGCGCCGTGACGGGATTGTGTGCGCAGCTCTTCGCCGATCACCAAGCCCGACAGATAGCTGGCGAGCTCGCCGGATGTCTTGCGCCCGAACAGTGCCAGCGTGCGCGCACCGAAGGCGTTGTGCAGCAGGCTCTGGCCGTTGCCGGCCTGCGCGGCGCCCTCGAGGAACGCCGCCTCGTCGAGCGGCGCTTTCGCATCGATCGTGCGGGCCAGAATCGAATGCTGGCTCAGCAAGCCGTAGAACTCGCCGGTCATGAAGGTGCGGAATCCGGTCACCCGCCCTTGCTTCACCGTCGCCCATTTGCTGTGCGTGCCGGGCAGCACGAACACACCGTCTTCGATGCCGGTCAGCGCCATCGCGCCGAAGATTTGCACCTCTTCGCCGCGCATCACGTCGGGCACGCCCGCATGAAAGTCGCTGAGGCCGGGCACGACGGCGATTCGCCCGGGTTCGATGTCGACGATGGCACGGCCCACTTCGACCTTGCCTGCGGGGCAGGCGCAGTAGGGCGCCTCGACCCAGCCCTGCTTGCTGCCTGCCATGCCGGAGATCAGGCAGAAGCTGCCTGCCGGACGCATCCAGTCGCCGAACCGCGACTCGAATACTGCGGGGAATCCGCCGGCTTCGACGCTCAGGATTCCGCGCGGCTCGCTGCGCTCTTCGGGCACCTCGCCGCTGCCGTCGATCAGCGCCCCGCGCAGCGCGCTGGTGCCCCAGTCGAGCGCGATCAGGCGCATCGCGAAATGCGCATGCCTGCGCCCGCCGTGGGATGGGTCATAGGGAAAGTCCTTGGATTGCCAAACATATTATGGTCATACCATTGCGGCCGTTTCGTCAGTAGTAACCATGATTAAGAACGTCCACGGCAACACGGTCGACCGGCTCGGCAGCGGCATCGTCTCGGGCCGCTACGCGCCGGGTGCTTCTATACCGCCCGAACCGATGCTGTGCGAAGAGCTGGGCGTGAGCCGCACCGTGATCCGCGAATCGATCAAATCGCTCATAGCAAAGGGGCTGGTCACGAGCGGTCCCAAGGTCGGAACGCGCGTGCAGCCGGCCGACCAATGGAACTGGTTCGATGCCGACGTGATCGTCTGGCAGACGCAGGCTGGCCTGTCG
>JBBJMS010000219.1:0-5045 GCA_037720315.1 Variovorax sp.
ATCAGCCACAACCCGCTTGAATCGAGCACCAACGACGACATCCAGCTGGCCGTCGAAGCCTTTCGGCTGCTGTTGGACAACCTGGCAACCGAACAAGCAAGCCGATGACCGACTACGAACGACTCGACGCCTGGATCGACGCCCACTTCGACGAAGAGGTTCGCTTTCTCCAGGAGTTGGTGCGCGTGCCGACCGACACGCCGCCAGGCAACAACGCGCCGCATGCCGAGCGCACCGCCGAACTGCTGCAGGGCTTCGGGTTCGAGGCCGAGAAGTACGCGGTGCCCGAACGGGAAGTGAAGGACTACGGCCTTGAATCGATCACCAACCTGATCGTGCGGCGCAGGTACGGCGAAGGCCCGACGGTGGCGCTCAACGCGCACGGCGACGTGGTGCCGCCCGGCGAAGGCTGGACGCACGACCCCTATGGCGGCGAAATCGACAACGGCAGCCTCTACGGCCGCGCCACCGCGGTGAGCAAGAGCGACTTCGCGAGCTTCACCTTCGCGTTGCGCGCGCTCGAAGCCGTGGCCAAGCCGGCCAAGGGCAGCGTCGAACTGCACTTCACCTACGACGAGGAATTCGGCGGCCTCCTCGGCCCCGGATGGCTGCTGAAGAACGGCCTCACGAAACCCGACCTCATGATCGCGGCCGGCTTCAGCTATGAAGTGGTCACCGCGCACAACGGCTGCCTGCAGATGGAAGTCACGGTGCACGGAAAGATGGCGCATGCCGCCATCCCCGCCAGCGGCATCGATGCGCTGCAGGGCGCGGTGCAGATCCTGAATGCGCTCTATGCGCAGAACGCGCTCTACCGGCAGGTCACGTCCAAGGTCGAGGGCATCACGCACCCCTACCTGAACGTCGGGCGCATCGAAGGCGGCACCAACACCAACGTGGTGCCCGGCAAGGTGGCGTTCAAGCTCGACCGCCGCATGATCCCGGAAGAAAATCCGGCCGAGGTCGAAGCCACCATCCGCCGGCTCATTGCCGATGCCGCCGCGCAGATGCCCGGCATCACGGTCGACATCAAGCGCATGCTGCTGGCCAACGCGATGCGCCCGCTGCCGGGCAACAAGCCGCTCGTCGACGCGATCCGCAAGCACGGGGAGGCGGTCTTCGGCGAGCCGATCAAGGCCATGGGCACGCCGCTCTACACCGACGTCCGCCTCTATGCCGAGGCCGGCATCCCGGGCGTGATCTACGGCGCCGGTCCCCGCACCGTGCTCGAGTCGCACGCCAAGCGCAGCGACGAGCGCGTGGTGCTCGAAGACCTGCGGCGCGCGACCCAGGTGATTGCACGCACGCTGCGCGATCTGCTCGCATAGGCCCTGCGAGCGCGGGTTTTCCGCCATATAAAGCTCGATCTAAACTGTATACAGTTTAGCGTACAAGATAGTGAACAGAGCTTAGGATACCCGCGATGACCGCTTCTTCCCTTTCATCCGTCCACCCCGTCGACGAAATGCTGCCTGCGGGCAAGCTCGGCGCGCTGGGGCTGCAGCATGTGCTCGTGATGTATGCCGGCGCGGTGGCGGTGCCGCTGATCGTCGGCCGCGCGCTCAAGCTCAGTCCGCAGGAGGTCGCGCTGCTGATATCGGCCGACCTGTTCTGCTGCGGCATCGTCACGCTGATCCAGGCGCTCGGTGCGACCCAGTGGTTCGGCATCCGCCTGCCGGTGATGATGGGAGTGACCTTCGCGTCCGTCGCGCCGATGGTGGCCATCGGCAACGCCAATCCGGGCCCGGCCGGCGCGCAGCTTCTGTTCGGCGCCATCATCGGCGCCGGCATCATCTCGATACTGATCGCGCCGATGGTCTCGCGCATGCTGCGCTTCTTTCCGCCGGTGGTCACCGGCACCATCATCGCGGTGATCGGCATGAGCCTGATGCGCGTGGGCATCAACTGGATCTTCGGCAACCCGGTCGGGCCCACGGCGCCGGCGCTGGTCGATCCGGTGTACGCCAAGTGGCTGGCCGAAGTCACCTCCCCGGGCTCGTCGGTGCCGCCGCTGCCCAAGGGCTTCTCGATCGTGCCGTCGGTGCCGAACCCGCGCTATGCCGACCTGGGCGGCCTGGCCATCGCAGGCATCGTGCTGGTTTCGATCCTGCTGATCGTCAAGTATGCAAAGGGCTTCGTCGCCAACATCTCGGTGCTGCTGGGCATCGTGACCGGCGCGGTGGTGGCCACCGTGTTCGGCTTCATGACCTTCGAAACAATGACGCTGATCATGATCGTGGTGATGATCGAATCCACCGGCATGTTCCTCGCACTCGGCGAGATGACCGACCGCAAGATCGGCCAGAAGGACCTGGCGCGCGGCCTGCGCACCGACGGGCTCGGCACGCTGATCGGCGGCATCTTCAACACCTTCCCGTACACGAGCTTCTCGCAGAACGTGGGGCTGGTGGCCGTGACCGGCGTCAAGAGCCGCTTCGTGTGCGTGGCGGGCGGCGTGATCCTGATCGTGCTGGGGTTGTTGCCCAAGATGGCCGCGCTCATCGAGTCGCTGCCGACGGTGGTGCTGGGCGGCGCCGGGCTGGTGATGTTCGGCATGGTCGCGGCCACCGGCATCCGGATTCTTTCGGGCGTGGACTTCAAGGGCAACCGGCACAACGCGATGATCGTGGCGGTGTCGATCGGCATCGGCATGATTCCGTTGATCGCTCCCAACTTCAAGCAATGGATGCCGCATGCGGTGCACTCGCTGGTGGAGTCCGGGATCCTCCTGGCGTCCATTGCCGCAGTGCTGCTCAACCTGTTCCTGAACGGTGCGAAGCAGGACGACGAAGCCGTCATCGCTGCGGCCATGCAGGCCGAATCCCACTGATCCCATTCACCAACCACTGGAGAGCGCAATGCAGAGCACCAGCAACGGCGTCGGCAACCATGGCATCCCGGGCGCGGACGAGCGCCTCATCAACGAAGACCTCGCCCCGGTCACCGGCCCGAAGAAAACCTGGAGCTCATACAGCGTGTTCGCGATGTGGATGTCCGACGTGCACAGCGTCGGCGGCTACACCTTTGCGGCCAGCCTGTTCCTGCTCGGACTTTCGGGCTGGCAGGTGCTCGCGGCACTGGTGATCGGCATTGTCATAGTCAACGTGCTGATGAACTGGATCGGCAAGCCGAGCCAGCAGCACGGCATTCCGTTCCCGGTGATGGCGCGGGTCAGCCTTGGCGTGATGGGCGCCAACTTCGCGGCGGTGATCCGGGGCGTGGTCGGCATCGTCTGGTATGGCGTGCAGACCTACTTCGCGTCGAAGGCGGTCGCCACGCTGGTGCTGGTGTTCTTTCCGGGCGCGGCCTCGCTGCAGGCCACCAGCCTGCTGCGGCTCGACCTGCTCGGCTGGGGCTGCTTTCTCTTCATGTGGTTCTTTCAGCTGCTGATCTTCCAGCGCGGCATGGAGGCGATCCGCAAGTTCATCGACTTCTGCGGCCCGGCGGTCTACCTCGTGATGTTCATGCTGATGGGGTGGATCATCTGGAAGGCCGGCTGGGATTCGCTCGACCTCACGCTCAGCGACAAGGTGCTGACCGGCGCCGAGTCGTTCGTCGCGATGGGCAGCGCCATCCTGCTGGTGGTGGCCTACTTCGCGGCGCTGCTACTGAACTTCGGCGACTTCTCGCGCTTTGCCAAGACCGAGCGCGTCATGAAGGTCGGCAACTTCCTCGGCCTGCCGGTCAACTTCATCCTGTTCGCGATCATCGTGGTGGTGGTCACCGCCGGCAGCGCAAAGGTGTTCGGCCACATGATCATGGACCCGGTCGAGATCGTGGCGCGCATCGACAACAAGTGGGCCGTGGTGCTGGGCAGCATCACCTTCGTCATCGCGACGATGGGCATCAACATCGTCGCCAACTTCGTCTCGCCGGCCTACGACATCGCCAACCTGTTCCCGAAGCATGTCGACTTCAAGAAGGGTGGCCTGATCGCCTCGATCCTCGCGGTACTGGTGTGCCCGTGGATCTTCGTCGACAGCCCGCAGGCGATCACCGTCTTCGTGAGCGTCTTCGGCGCTGTGCTGGCGCCGATGTTCGGCGTGATGGTGGCCGACTTCTACCTGCTCAAGAAGCAGGTGATCGACGTCGAGCAG
The DNA here is from genome assembly GCA_037720315.1 of Variovorax sp. Classification (GTDB taxonomy): domain Bacteria; phylum Pseudomonadota; class Gammaproteobacteria; order Burkholderiales; family Burkholderiaceae_C; genus Variovorax. The sequence goes on from JBBJMS010000219.1 coordinate 4,098, forward strand.
CTCTACACGATGGCGCCCGGCGGCCGCTACCACTACGACGGCGGCTGGAACAAGGTCGGGCTGGCCGCGCTCGGGCTGGCCAGCGTGCTGTCGATAGGCTGGGAGCTCTGCACCCAACTGCTCAAGGTGCTGCCGCCGAACAACTTCGGCTGGGTCATCGGTGCGGTGGCCGGCGCGGTGATCTACCTGGGGATGATGCGCGCCGCCAAGCGCACTTAAACGGTTCCTGCGCCGACCAGCATCTCGCACGGCCCGATGAAGCCTTCATTGCTTTCGAAGGCGCGCAAGGCGTCTTCGATGGCCCCCCAGGCCTGCGTCCGCTCCGTTTCGCTCAGGCCAACCATCATCTGGTGCAGCGCGCCGAAAGACTCTCGCTCGAAGCGCACGCATTCCGCCGCACTGGGCAACCTGACCGGCGAGGACACTCGGCGCACTTCAATTTCGCCAAGGCCTGCTTCGGCAAGAACGGCCTCGAGCACGCCTTCGGCGCCTAGCGAGAACGGGCCCGGCTGACCCGGAAGCGGCGGCGGCAGCTTGGCTCGCTCGCGAATGATCTTCACCGGGATCGAGAAGAAAGCGTTGCGCTCGGGCGTCGAGTAGACAATGGCCGCGATGCGCCCGCCCGGCCGTATGGCTCGGCGCATGCCCGCTAGGGCGCGCTGCTGGTCGGGGAAGTAGATCAGTCCGACGCGGCTGATGGCGGCATCGAAGGAGGCGGCGGGCAGCGCATCGAGCGCCTCGCCGTCGAGTTCTCGCGTTTCGACGTTCGAGAGCCCGGCTGCTCGGGCGTCTGCTGCTGCCCGTTCGAGCAACGCCGGCGCGATGTCGGTAACGAGCACGCGGCCGCTCTCGCCCACGCGACGCGCCGCGGAAATCGACTGTTCGCCGGCCCCCGCGGCGACGTCGAGCACCCGGGAGCCGGGGCCGATGCGTGCCAGGTCGAACATG
>JBBJMS010000220.1:0-4998 GCA_037720315.1 Variovorax sp.
CGCTCGATCTCGCGCAGCAGCGTGCGGCAGATGCTGGCCATCATCAGGCCGGGCTTCTGGCTGCGCCGGTCGGTCATCGGCAGCAGTGCGAGCGCTTCGTCGTAGATCGCGTGGGCGCGCTCGGCCTGGAACTTCATCATCGCAACGAAGCGCTCCGAGTACAGGCGGTTCAGGATCTCGTGGGCCTTCACCTCGAACTGCTGCAACTCGTTGACCGGCAGGTAGATGCGCCCGCGCAGCGCGTCTTCGCCGACGTCGCGCAGGATGTTGGTGAGCTGCAGCGCGAGGCCGAGCTTGTGGGCGTAGGCGGTGGTCTGCGGATTAGTCTGCCCGAAGATGCGCGCCGCCACCTCGCCCACCACGCCGGCCACCAGATGGCAGTAGCGCTCGAGCGCGACGAAGTCGAGATAGCGGGTCTGGTCGAGGTCCATCTGGCAGCCGTCTATTACCTGCTGCAACTGACGCTCCTCGATGCCGAAGGCGGCGGCGTGCGGCATCAGCGCCTGCATCACCGGATGGTGCGGCTGTCCTGCGAAAGCCTGCGCGACCTCGCTGCGCCACCATGCAAGCTTGGTTGCCGCCACGCCGGAATCGCTCACTTCGTCGACGACGTCATCGATCTCGCGGCAGAACGCATAAAAAGCGGTGATGGCGGCGCGGCGCGGCTTCGGCAGGAAAAGAAAGGCGTAGTAGAAGCTCGAGCCGCTGCGCGCCGCCTTGTCCTGCACGTACTGCGTCGGCGTCATCGTTGTGGACTCTTCATCGCCCGGATTGTCTCCGCATCCGCAAGGCTCGCCAGGCCAAGAGCGGTGCGTCGGCCTTGCCGACGACGGGCCTGCGCGAGAAGCTGTCGAAGCCGAGCGCCTCGATCTTGTCGAGGATCAGGAGGCCTCCTTGCACCACGAGGCGCAGTTCCCATCCGGCACGGCCGGGCAGCCGATGAACCAGCGGCGCGCCGTCGTTCATCAATGCGCGCGCCCAGGCGACTTCGCTCGCGACCAGCGCCAGCGCGGCCGCTGGTGGTGCCGCATGCGCTAGCGGGCGGAATGACTCGAACTCGCGCGCGCCGAGTCCATGCGCGGCACTATCCGACGCCGGCAGATAGAACCGGCCGCGCGGCAGATCGACACTCAGGTCCTGCCAGAAGTTGACGAGTTGCAGCGCACTGCAGATGGCGTCGCTCTGCGCCAGCGCGGCGGGGTCGGCCACGCCGTACAGATGCAGCAACAACCGACCGATCGGGTTGGCCGAGCGGCGGCAGTAGTCGAGCAGGTCGGCGCGGTCGGCATAACCGAGCACATCGCGCGTCTTCTCGACGTCCTGCACGAAGGCGCTCAGGAGGTCGTCGAGCAACTGCCGGGGCAGCGCAAAATCGCGCATCGCTTTTGCCAGCGGTGCGAACACCTCGGGCCAGCGGGTCGGGGCTGCGCCACTCGCTGCGGCGACGAGTTCCGCACCGAAGGCGCGCAAGTCGTCCAGCCGTTGGTCTGCACTTGCGTCGCCTTCGTCGGCAATGTCGTCGGCGGTACGGGCAAAGCCGTAGATCGCGGCGATCGGCGGCCGCAGCCTCGGTGGGCACAGCCATGAGGCCACAGGGAAGTTCTCGTAGTGATCGGACGGAAGCGAGCTGTGGAGACACGCGGCGGATTGTCGTGTACCTCAAGACGGGCTTGTCTTTGAGGCGGTCGCCGCGGATGTGATTGACACCGCTAGGCGTATACCCTAGATTACTAACCGGCCGGTCAGTAATGACTGCGTTCGTTCTTCAAGGGTGACCCATGACCGTGTCCATATTCCCGTCTGCCCGCCATGCAGGGCTGCTGTCGCTGATCGCCGCATTCGCACTTGCCGGCTGTTCTCCCCCACCCGCGACAGAGGAGCCGCTGCGCGCGGTCAAGGTGATGACGGTAGGCATCAGCGCATTCGGCACCGAGCCGGAATTCTCGGCCGAGGTGCGGGCCCGCGTCGAGTCGCGGATCGGCTTTCGGGTGGCAGGCAAGATCACCCGGCGCCAGGCCGAACTCGGCCAGCATGTGAAGGCCGGACAGGTGCTCGCGCAGCTCGATCCTCAGGATTACCGCCTTGCCGCCGACGCGGCGCGTGCGCAGCAGGCGGCGGCATCGACCAATCGCGATCTGGCCGAGGCCGACCTCAAGCGCTACCGCGGGCTGCGCGAACAGAACTTCATCAGCGCGGCCGAACTAGAGCGCCGCGAGAGCACCTACAAGTCGGCGCAGGCGCAGCTGGAGCAGGCGCAGGCGCAGCTGTCATCGCAGGGCAACCAGGCCAACTACACGACGCTGGTGGCAGACGTGCCCGGCATCATCACCGCGATCGAAGCCGAGCCAGGGCAGGTGGTTTCGGCTGGAACGCCCGTGGTGCGCATCGCACAGGACGGCGCACGCGACGTGGTGTTCGCGGTGCCCGAAGACCGCGCGGCACTGATCAATCCGGGCTCTGCGGTGGCGGTGCGCGGCTGGGCCGGCGGCAGCGCAGAACTTGCGGGCAAGGTGCGCGAAGTAGCGGCCAGCGCGGATGCGGTGACCCGTACCTACAGCGTGAAGGTGGCGATCGACGCCGCCACGGCGCCGCCCCTTGGCGCCACGGTGTATGCACGGCCCGAGGCGCTGTCGCGCACCGGGAGCGCGGTGCTGAAGCTGCCGACCAGCGCGCTGCGCCAGGAAGGGCAGGGCAGCGCGGTCTGGGTGCTGGATGCGGCCAGCATGACGGTGCGCTCGCAGCCGGTGCAGGTTGCAACCGCGGACGGCAACGAGGCGGTGATCGGAGCCGGCCTTGTCCCGGGCATGCAGGTGGTTGTGGCGGGCGTGCATGTGCTGTCGCCGGGCCAGAAGGTGTCGATCTACCGCGACAAGACACAGCCGGCTGCGCTTGCTTCGCAGGAGCCCGCCAGGGCGCAGGCGCCCACCGCGCCGGTTGCCACGCGCTGAGGACGGCGCCATGACATCGCAGACCGATGCCGCCGGCAAGCCCGGCTTCAACCTCTCGAAGTGGGCGCTTGACCATCCGGCGCTCACCCGCTACCTGATGCTGGTGCTGATGGTGCTGGGCTTCGCGGCCTACTTCCAGCTCGGCCAGGACGAGGACCCGCCGTTCACCTTCAGGGCAATGGTGATTCGCACTTACTGGCCGGGCGCCACCGCGCAGCAGATGGCCGAGCAGGTGACCGACAAGCTCGAGCGCACGCTGCAGGAGGCGCCCTATGCGGACAAGATCCGCAGCTACTCGAAGCCGGGCGAGTCGCAGATCATTTTCCAGATCAAGGATTCGTCGAAGGCATCGGAGGTGGCGAACGTCTGGTACACGGTGCGCAAGAAGGTGGCCGACATGCGCGGCACGCTGCCCACGGGTATCCAGGGGCCGTATTTCAACGACGACTTCGGCGACGTGTACGGCGTCATCTACGCGCTGGAGAGCGACGGCTTCAGCTACGCCGAACTCAAGACCTTTGCCGACGATGCTCGCCAGCAGCTGCTGCGCGTGAAGGACGTCGCCAAGGTCGAGCAGTTCGGCGTGCAGGACGAGAAAGTCTTCATCGAGGTGTCGCAGAAGCGGGTGGCCCAGCTGGGGCTCGACTTCAATGCGGTGCTGGCGCAGATCGGCTCGCAGAACGCCATCGAGAGCGCGGGCACGATCCAGTCGCCGCAGGACGTGGTTCAGGTGCGCGTCGGCGGCCAGTTCACCAGCGTCGAGCAATTGCGCGCGATGCCGATCCGCGGCAGCTCGGGCAATCAGCTTCGGCTCGGCGACATCGCGGAAATCCGCCGCGCCTACGTCGATCCGCCGGCGGTCAAGGTCCGGCATCAGGGCGAGGAAGTGATCGCGCTCGGGGTCTCGATGACCAAGGGCGGCGACATCATCGCGCTCGGCGAGGCGCTGCGCACCGCCACGGCCGAGATCGAACGCCGGCTGCCGGCGGGCGTGAAGCTGGCCCAGGTGCAGAACCAGCCGGTGTCGGTGGCTACCTCGGTCAATGAGTTCGTGAAGGTGTTGATCGAGGCGGTGGCAATCGTGCTGGCGGTGAGCTTCATCGCGCTGGGGCTGCACAAGGGCGGGCGCTTCGGCTGGTACATCGACATCCGGCCCGGGCTGGTGGTGGCGATCACCATTCCGCTGGTGCTGGCGGTGACGTTTCTGACGATGAACTACTTCGGCATCGGGCTGCACAAGATATCGCTCGGCTCGCTCATCATTGCCCTCGGCCTGCTGGTGGACGACGCGATCATCGCGGTCGAGATGATGGTGCGAAAGATGGAGGAGGGCTACGACAAGGTGCGCGCCGCCACCTTCGCCTACGACGTCACGGCAAAGCCGATGTTGACGGGCACGCTCATCACCGCGGCCGGCTTTCTGCCGATCGGCCTGGCGAAGTCGGTGACGGGCGAGTACACCTTCGCGATCTTCGCGGTGACGGTGATCGCGCTGGTGCTGAGCTGGATCGTGTCGGTGTATTTCGTGCCTTACCTGGGCACCCTGCTGCTGAAGGTCAAACCCCACGACCCCGATGCGCCGCCGCACGAGCTGTTCGACACGCGCTTCTACAACACCTTTCGGCGCACGGTGAACTGGTGCGTGGCGCACCGGTGGCTGACCATCGGCGCCACGCTGCTCATCTTTGCGCTCGGCATCGTCGGCATGGGGCGCGTACAGCAGCAGTTCTTTCCCGATTCGAGCCGGCCCGAGATCATGGTCGACCTCTGGTTCCCGGAAGGCACGTCATTCGCCGCGAACGAAGAGGTCGCCAAACGCGTCGAGCAGCGGCTGATGAAGGAAGAGGGCGTCGGCACCGTGAGCACCTGGGTCGGCTCGGGCGTGCCGCGCTTCTATCTGCCGCTGGACCAGGTTTTTCCGCAGACCAACGTTTCGCAGCTGATCGTGCTGGCCAAGGACCTGAAGTTCCGGGAGACGCTGCGCCTCAAGCTGCCGGGGCTGCTGGCACAGGAATTCCCCGAAGTGCGCGGCCGCGTGCCCCGCGCCCAG
>JBBJMS010000221.1:0-4997 GCA_037720315.1 Variovorax sp.
AGTTGACGAGCGCGCCCTTCAGCAGGCCGAGCCGGTCGCCCATGGCGGCCAGCACGATGTGCTTGACCGGCGTGGCCGCGAGGCACTGCTGCAGCGTGAGGCCGAAGTTCTCCATGATCACGATCGCCTTCGAACCGGAGTCTTTCAGCTGGTGCTCCAGCTCGCGCGGCGTATAGAGCGGATTGACGTTCACCAGTATCAGACCGGCGCGCAGGATGCCGGCAACGGCAACCGGGTACTGCGGGCAGTTGGGCATCATGACAGCCACGCGGTCGCCCTTGACCAGGCCCAGCCCCTGCAAGTACGAGCCGAAGGCCCGGCTCTGCTTGTCGACATCCGAGTAGCTCAGTTCCTTGCCCATGAAGCTGTAGGCCGTGCGGTCGGCGTACTTGGAAAAGCTTTCTTCCATCATCGCGACCAGCGACGGATATCGCGAAGCATCGATGTCGGCGGGCACGCCTTGCGGGTAGCTCCCGAGCCAGGGGCGGTCTGTCATGTGGTTTGTCTCCTCGAGCAAGATTCTGGTTCGCCGCGCACTTCTATTCGATCGCCTTGCCCATGTCTTCGACCACCTTCTTCGCGTCGCCGAAGACCATCATCGTCTTGTCCATGTAGAAGAGCTCGTTGTCGAGACCGGCGTAACCCGCTGCCATCGAGCGCTTGTTGACGATCACCGTCTTCGCCTTGTAGGCCTCGAGGATCGGCATGCCGTAGATGGCGCTGCCCTTGGTGTGCGCGGCCGGGTTCACCACGTCGTTGGCGCCCAGGATGATCGCCACGTCGACCTGGCCGAATTCGCCGTTGATGTCTTCCATCTCGAACACCTGGTCGTAGGGCACTTCGGCCTCGGCCAGCAGCACGTTCATATGGCCGGGCATGCGGCCGGCCACTGGATGGATCGCGTACTTGACGGTCACGCCCCTGTCGGTGAGCTTCTGGGCGAGTTCTTTCACCGCATGCTGCGCGCGCGCCACGGCGAGGCCGTAGCCAGGCACGATCACCACCGTTTCGGCATTGCCGAGCACGAAGGCCGCGTCGTCCGCGCTGCCGCTCTTCACCGGCCGCTGCTCCTTGGCGCCGCCGGTGGCCGTCGCGGCCTCGCCGCCGAAGCCGCCGAGGATCACGTTGAAGAAAGAGCGGTTCATCGCCTTGCACATGATGTAGCTCAGGATCGCGCCCGACGAGCCCACCAGCGAACCGGCGACGATCAGCATCGCGTTGTTCAGGCTGAAGCCGATGCCGGCCGCCGCCCAGCCCGAGTAGCTGTTGAGCATCGAGACCACCACCGGCATGTCGGCACCGCCGATCGGGATGATGATCAGCACGCCCATCACGAAGGCCAGCAGCAGCATCGCGAAGAACGCGGTCCAGCTTTCGGTGAAGACGAACACCAGGCCGAGGGCGACGGTCAGGAGGCCCAGTGCCAGGTTGAGCATGTGCTGGCCCTTGAACTGCACCGGCGCGCCCTGGAACAGCCGGAACTTGTACTTGCCCGAGAGCTTGCCGAAGGCGATGACCGAGCCACTGAAGGTGATGGCGCCGATGGCCGCGCCGAGGAACAATTCGAGCCGGGCGCCGTACGGAATGGCGTAGCGCGCGAAGCCTTCGTAGACGATCGTGCCGTCCGGCGTGGTGGCCCCCAGAAGCGCCGGCACCGGCGCGGCCGTAATGCCGAAGGCCCAGGGCTCCACCACGGCCGCCACCGCGATGAACACCGCGGCCATGCCGATCATGCTGTGGAAGAACGCCACCAGCTCGGGCATCTGCGTCATCTCGACCGTCTTGGCGCGCCAGGCGCCATAGCCGCCACCGACCACCAGGCCCAAAAGCACCCAGCCCATGCCGAGCGCCTTGGTGCCCGAGAGCTGCACGATCAGCGCAGCCGTGGTCAGGATGGCGATGGCCATGCCGACCATGCCGAACATGTTTCCGCGGATGGAGGTGGTCGGATGGCTCAGGCCCTTGAGCGCCTGGATGAAGCACACCGACGCGACCAGGTACAGCAGCGTGACCAGGTTCATGCTCATTGCGCATTCCCCTTGTCGGCGGCTGTCGGCGCGGCCTTGCGTTCCTTCTTGCGGAACATCTCCAGCATTCGCCGGGTGACCAGGAAGCCGCCGAACACGTTGACCGCGGCCAGCGCCACGGCCAGCACGCCCATGGTCTTGCCGAGGTAGGTCTCGGTGAGCGCGGCAGCCAGCATGGCGCCCACGATCACGATCGCCGAGATCGCGTTGGTCACCGCCATCAACGGCGTGTGCAGCGCGGGCGTGACGGTCCAGACCACGTGGTAGCCCACGTAGATCGCCAGCACGAAGATGATCAGGTTGATGACGGTGGGGGAAACGAGGTCCATGATTTACTTCCTTGTCACTTGACCGTCTTTGCTCATCAGGCAGGCCGCCACGATGTCGTCTTCGAGGTCGATGTTGAGCGCGCCTTCCTTGCTCACGATCAGCTTCATGAAGTCGAGCACGTTGCGCGCATAGAGCGACGACGCATCGGCTGCCACCCGTGCGGCAAGATTGGTTTCACCGACGATGGTCACGCCGTGCTTGACCACTGTCTTGTCGGCTTCCGAAAGCGGGCAGTTGCCGCCGACCCCGTCCGGACCCTTGCCTGCCGCGATGTCGACGATCACCGACCCGGCCTTCATCGACTTGACCATGTCCTCGGTGATGAGCGTCGGTGCCGCACGTCCGGGGATCAGCGCGGTGCTGATCACGATGTCGGCCGCCGCCACGCGCTTGGCCACCTCGGTCTTCTGCCGGTCGAGCCAGCTCTGCGGCATCGGCTTGGCATAGCCGCCGACGCCCTGCGCGGCTTCTTTTTCTTCCGGCGTGTCGTAGGACACATCGATGAACTTGCCGCCGAGCGATTCGACCTGCTCTTTGACGCTCGGGCGCACGTCGCTGGCCTCGATCACCGCGCCCAGGCGCTTGGCCGTGGCGATGGCCTGCAGACCGGCGACGCCGACGCCGAGGACCACCACCCGCGCCGCCTTGACGGTGCCGGCTGCGGTCATGAGCATCGGAAAGAAGCGCTGGTACTTCTCGGCCGCGAGGACGACGGCCTTGTAGCCGGCGATGTTGGCCTGGCTGGACAGCACGTCCATGCTCTGCGCGCGCGTGGTGCGCGGTGCGGCTTCGAGCGCGAAGCCGGTCAGCCCGGCCGACGCGAGGCGCTGCAATCCGGCGGCGTCGAACGGGTTCAGCATGCCCACGACGACCGTGCCCGGCTTCATCAGCGCGGCTTCGCCGTCGCTCGGCGCGCGCACCTTGAGCACGATGTCGGCGCCGAAGGCACCATGCCCGTCCGTGATCTCGGCACCGGCCGCCTGGTAGGCCGCATCGGTCAGGCTGGCAGCAACGCCAGCGCCGGACTGCACGCGCACGGTGTGCCCAAGGGCGATGAGTTTCTTGGCCGTCTCGGCAGTGACGGCCACTCGGGTCTCTCCCGGCGCAGTTTCGCTCGGCACGCCTATCAGCATGGTTGTCTCCTCGAAGCAGCGTTTGATTTCGCGCCAGAGCTTACATGAAGATGACGCGCCGACATGCCCCGTTGCTGTCGCCAAAGCTCGACCTTGGACCATCGCAGAGTGCCCGACGCCGCTGCGCGGCATGCTATGAATTCCATAGCTTGCGATGGATCGCGCAAGCCGTGCGAAAGGTCCGCGAAAGCGCTGGTCGACAACCCCCACCCTCTGTACAGTAGCGCGTCGCGAAAGACCGGTGCACAGATCGCCGGCTTCGCGAAGCCAAGAACTATCAGGGAGTTGAAATGCGAATTGCGGCGCTTGACGACGAGCCGTGCCAGATCGAATTGATCCGGCATGCAATCAGTGCGGTGGGCCATGAGTGCCACGGCTTCCAGGACGGCATGTCCTTGCTGCGTGCCCTGCGCGAGCAAACCTACGACCTGCTCATACTCGACTGGCAGCTTCCGGACGTGCAGGGCCCCGAGGTGGTCAAGTGGATTCGCGAGGAGCTCGGAAGCCGGCTGCCCGTGCTCTTCGTCACCAACCGGCGCAAGGAGGAAGACATGGTCGAAGCGCTGACCGCCGGTGCCGACGATTTCATGATCAAGCCGATTCGCGTGGGCGAATTGCAGGCACGCGTGCATGCGTTACTGCGCCGCGCCTATCCGTCGCAGGACCAGGCAGAGCTGATCTGCGGGCCGTACCGCCTGTTCACGCCGACACGAACGCTGCAACTGCGCGGCCAGGCCGTCGAGTTGAAGCACCGCGAGTACGAGCTCGCCGTGTTCCTGTTTCGAAACCTGGGCCGCCTGTTGTCTCGCGAGCATCTGGTCGAGGCCGTCTGGGGCGCCGGCGCCGAAGCCACGTCGCGCTCGCTCGATACGCACATGTCGCGGCTGCGCAGCAAGCTCGACCTGCGGCCGGCCAATGGCGTCGTCCTCTCGGCGGTCTACCGGCTCGGCTACCGGCTCGAGTTCATCGACAACAATGCACTCGAGCCGCTGTACCGAACCGGAAGCCAAGCCTGATGAGCACCCGCAGTCACCGACGAGGAGTTATTTCCATGAGCCGCATCACCCGCCTCCTGCCCGTCCTGCTGTTGCTGGGCGGCTGGCTGCAGCTCGCCGGTGCGCAGGACGTGGAGCCGAGCGAAATGGTCCGCGGCGGCCTCCAGGCGATACGCATGATCGACGACGCCAAGATCGGCGAACTCTGGGACGGCGCCACCCCCGCCGCCCGCAAGCGCGTGACGCGCGGCGACTTCGTCAATCAAGTGGCCAAGGCGCGTGCGCCGCTCGGCGCGCCCCTGCAGCGCACCTGGGTGGCCATCAATCGCCAGGTCATTGCCAACAGCGATCCCGAACTGGCCGGCCAGTACGTCAACATCGAGTACGAAACTCGGTTCGCCAATAACGCCAACAACGCCAACGCGACCATGCGCGAACTGGTGAGCTTTCAGCTCGGCAGCGACAGCGTCTGGCGTTTCTCGGGCTACGTGCTGCGCTGAACGACATGTCCC
>JBBJMS010000068.1:0-17118 GCA_037720315.1 Variovorax sp.
GCACCAGCTCTTCGCTCAGGCGACTGATGTGCACCATGGCCAGCGACGCGGCCGCGGCAAACTCGATGGCGAAGTCGCGGTCGCTCACCGCGTCCAGGCTGTTCTGGCACACCTCGTCCATGCCGAGCGCACGCGCCACCGCCTCGCGATCCAGCGGGTAGCCGGTGCCGGCCAGCGCGGCCGCGCCGAGGGGCAGGCGGTTGACGCGGCGGCGCACGTCGGCCATGCGTTCGGCATCGCGCGCAAACATCTCCACGTAGGCCAGCATGTGATGGCCGAAGCTCACCGGCTGCGCCACCTGCAGGTGGGTGAAGCCGGGCAGGATCACCTCGACGTTCTTCTCGGCCAGTGCGAGCAGGGACTTCTGCAGGTCGCCCAGCAATCCGTCGATCAGATCGATCTCGCCGCGCAGCCACAAGCGGACATCGGTCGCGACCTGGTCGTTGCGGCTGCGCCCTGTGCAGGCGCTTGCCGGCGTCGCCCACCAGTTGCGTCAGGCGCGCCTCGATGTTCAGGTGCACGTCTTCGAGATCGAGCTTCCACTCGAAGCCGCCGGATTCGATCTCGGCACGGATCTGCGCCATGCCGCGCTCGATAGCCGCGTGGTCGTCGGCGCCGATGATCCCTTGCGCCGCCAGCATGCCGGCATGCGCGAGCGAGCCTTCGATGTCGGCCTGCCACAGCCGCTTGTCGAAGAAAACGCTCGCGGTGTAGCGCTTCACCAGGTCGCTCATCGGTTCGGAGAACAGCGCGGACCAGGCTTCGGATTTCTTGTCGAGTTGGTTTTGGGTCATGTGAGAACCGTGTGGAGGCAATAATCGGTTCGCACCTCAAGCTTCCTGCGATGCGTAACCCAACGATTTTATCGGCCACCCCTTCGACACCGACCCCGGTTCGCGCACGGGGTTCGGCACGCGCCGCGCTGCTTCTGTTTGATGCCTGCCAGATCGGCGTCGTGCTGCGCACCGTGATGTTCGTCGAAGCGGTGGTGGCTGTCACGGCCTCGTTTCTGGCACCTACCGCCGCCGAATGGCTGGTCCTAATGGCCACGGTGACCGGTGGCGCCTTGCCGGCAACGCTGCTCTGGCTGCTCGCGGCCTGCTGGCTCAAGAAGCTGCTGGGCCGACTGCCGCGCGCCGCGCAGTACGTTGCCGGAGCGGCATTGGGTGCGGGGGCTGCGCTCTACGGATGCGGCCTGCTGCGGCTGACGGGCGTGGTCGGCACGGCGCCGTGGCTTGCCAGTGCGCTGGCCGGTGCCGCGTTTGCCGCGGTGGTGATGGCGGCGCTGGTGCTGCGCGCGCGCGGCCAAACCCCGGCCGCGATGACGGCACGGCTCGAGGAACTGCAAGCCCGCATCCGGCCGCACTTTTTATTCAACACCCTCAACAGCGCCATCGCACTGGTGCGCGAGGAGCCGGCCAAGGCCGAGGCCATGCTCGAAGACCTGAGCGAGCTGTTCCGCCAGGCGCTGGCCGACACCAGCGAGTCGGTCACGCTGGCCGACGAGATCGCGCTGGCGCAGCGCTACCTGGCGATCGAGCAAGTGCGCTTCGGCGAGCGGTTGCGCATTCGCTGGGACATCGACCTCGCCGCCAACACCGCGCGCCTGCCGCCGCTGCTGCTGCAGCCGCTGGTGGAGAACGCGGTCAAGCACGGCGTGGAACCCAACCCCGACGGCGCCCGCATCCGCATCCGAACCGAGCGCCGTGGCGGCATGGCGGTGATCGAGGTGGTCAACACCCTGCCGCCGCTGCGCTGGGCGAGCGCACCCCTGCCGCGCGGACACGGCATCGCGCTCGCCAACGTTCGCGACCGGTTGCGCCTGCTGCACGACGTGCAGGCGCAGTTCAGCGCCGGCATGGACCAGAAGAGCTACCGCGTTCGCATCGCGATCCCCGCAGAAGCCCGAACCGTGCCCTCATGACTTTGCTTCGCACATTGATCGTCGACGACGAGGCGCTTGCCCGATCGCGGCTGCGCACGCTGCTGGCCGATTGCCATTCGCCCGCGGCCGAAGTCATTGCCGAGGCCGCACACGGCGAGGGCGCTCGGCAGCTCATGGCGGCGACGCGATTCGACCTGGTGCTGCTCGACATCCACATGCCTGGCATGGACGGCATCGAACTCGCGCGCAGCATGGGCGCAAGCCCTGATGCGCCGGCAATCGTGTTCGTCACCGCGCATGCGGCGCATGCGGTCACCGCCTTCGAACTCGAAGCGATCGACTACCTCACCAAGCCGGTTCGCGCCGAGCGCCTCCAGCAGGCGCTGCAGAAGGCCGAGCGCTACCTGAAGGAGCGCCGCGGCGCGGCGCCCGCGGCCGACGCACCGCAGGATGTACTGCTGATCCAGGATCGCGGCCGAACCGAGCGGGTGCCGATCGCAGAAGTGCTCTACCTCAAGTCCGAGTTCAAGTACCTCACCGTGCGCACCGCCGCGCGCAGCCACATCTACGACGGCTCGCTCGCCGAGTTCGAAGACCGTTTTGCGGCCCGCTTCGTGCGCGTGCATCGCAATGCGCTGGTGGCGCGGGCCGCCATCCGCGCACTCGAAAAATACGACGACGGCGAAGACGCCGAAGGCTGGGCACTGCGGCTCGACGGAATTCCGGAACCCGTGGTCGTGTCTCGCCGCCAATTGCCAGCCGTGCGCGAAGCACTCAAGGAACCGAGATGACCGAAGAAACCGAAACCGAATCAGCAAAAGAAGAAGAAGAAAGCGGTGGAGGCCATCGCCGCGCTGCCGGAAACCGAGCGGTTGTTGTTGCACATGCCGGTCGACGTGCGCAGCGTGGCGCTGGGGGTGCTGGCGTTTCTGGCCGTCGTGTTCGCGCTGCGCTGGGCGGCGGCGGTGTTCATTCCGCTGATGCTGAGCCTGCTGATGACCTATGCGCTGAGTCCGTTGGTCGACATGCTCGAGCGCGTGAAGATCTCGCGCTGGATAGGCGCCGCGGCGGTGCTGCTCTCGCTGTGCGGCTTGCTCGGCTGGACCGGCTATTCGCTCTCGGGGAGTGCCGCCGAACTGGTCGACACGCTGCCCGTGGCGGCCCAGAAGCTGCGGCAGGCCGCGCGTGACAGCAAGCGGCCCACCGACCAGAACACGCTCGACACGGTGCAGAAGGCCGCAGCGCAGCTCGAGCAGGCGGCAGAGGAAAACTCCGAGAAAGTCGCAGCACGCAAGGGCGTGGCGCGCGTAGTCATCGAGCGGCCGTCGTTCAACGTGCGCGACTACCTGTGGAGCGGCACCGTCGGCCTCGTCAGCGCGGCGGGGCAGCTGACGCTGGTGCTTTTCCTGACCTACTTTGCGCTCGGTTCGGGCGACACCTTCCGGCGCAAGCTGGTCAAGATCACCGGCCCCAGCCTGCAGAAGAAAAAAATCACCGTGCATGTCCTGGACGACATCACCGGCCACATCCAGCGCTACCTGATGGTGCAAATACTTACCAGCGTGCTGGTTGGCATTGCCACCGGGTTAGCGTTCTGGGCCATCGGGCTTGAGAACGCGGCGGTGTGGGGCATCGTCGCAGCCGTGACCAACCTCATCCCCTACATCGGCTCCGTCATCGTCATGGCGGCGGCGGGGCTGGTGGCCTTCCTGCAGTTCAACGCCATCGAGATGGCCCTGCTGGTGGGTGGCGTCTCGCTCGTGATCCACACGCTGATCGGCAACATGCTGGTGCCGTTTCTCACCAGCCGCACAAGCAGCATGAACCCCGTTGCCATCTTCGTCGGCGTGATCTTCTGGGGCTGGCTCTGGGGCATCTGGGGGCTGCTGCTCGGCATCCCCATCATGATGGTCGCAAAGGCCGTCTGCGACCGCGTTGAGGACCTGCAGCCGATCGGCGAGCTGTTGGGGGACTAGAGTCGGTGAACAGGCCCTATCTTCTTTCGCTTTTCAGCTTCTCGTCCTCGCGCTTTGCATCCGCCATGGCCTCCGGCTCCAGCTCTTCGGCCGAGCGGTTCAGGTGGATGAAGACTCCCCAGCCGGCGAGCAGCAGCGCAACGGAAGAGAGCAGGGCGGCGGCATAGAGCAGCTGAGGCGCGTCGTCGTGCGCCCTGAAGGTGGCGACCAGCCCCTCGACGGCTATCGCGACCACGATGACGACCATGAACCGCGACAGGAACCGGCGCACCCTGGTCGGTGCGCTGATGTGCGCATCGCGAATGACCTCCTCTTCCGAGATGGTCTGCGATATCTGCAGCGCGACGACCGCGGCCGCGAGCAGGCCGACCGCCTCGATCACGGCTTCTGCAGCGTTGCGGTCGAAGCCGCCGGTGAATGCATCCCAGCCGAGACGAGTTGCGATGGCGATCAGCGTCAGCGCGGCGGCGGCGAATAGGAGGGCCATGAACGCATGGATCGTGGAATAGAGGCGCATCAACAGCTTCATGGAAGTGGGCCGGGTGTGGGAGGAGTCCCGATGGTATCGACCGGGGCCCCGCCATGCCGTGTTGACGAGCGGGCGGGCGATGCACCTACAGCGGCGCCGGTACGCCACGGCTAGTGTCATCGGTCAATGTGCGCGGCCGGTGCCGCACCGACTCTGGAGACACACCATGCCCAGCCCCAGCCAAGACCCGGCCGCCAACTCCGCGGCCCAACCCGAGCGCATCGACATCGACGACGCGCGCGCCCTGGACGAATGGTCCGGCAAGCTCGACGTCACTGCAGACCAGCTGAGGGAGGCGGTGCAAGCGGTCGGCAGCGTCGCGGCCGATGTCGAGATGCATTTGAAGGGAAGCCGCAGCACCACCAACGCCGACCGCGTGGAAGACGCGGACGGGCCAGTGCTTCGTCCTGAGCTTCAGCCGTCGCGCCGTCGCAGCGCCCGGTGTTCCTGGTAGTGCCGCGCGGCTTCGGCGCTGGTGATGCAGGTCAACAGCCAGGTGCCGCCCGACGCCAGGCCGGCAAACACGTCGCTCGCGAAGTGCACCTGCAGCATGACGCGGCTGCAAGCAGCAGTGAAGACCAACGCAACGGCCGACACCAGCGCCGCGCCATGCCAGCGCGCTGGGAGCGTTCGCAGCGCCAGATAGCCCAGCATGCCGTAGGCCACCATCGCACCGGAACTGTGGCCGCTCGGAAAGCTGTAGCCATGCGCCGTCGCCGACAGGCTCTCGTAGGCCGGGCGGGCGCGCTCGAAGGCCTGCTTGAGCGCCGGATTCAACACCGCATTGCCTGCCAGCGAGAGCACCCACGCCAATGCCAGCGTCCGGCGGCGCTGCTGCCAAAGCAGCAATGCAACCACCACGCACAAGCCGGTCAGCACGCTGGGGTCGCCGGCATGGGTGAGCCAGCCGAACACGCGGACCGCGGCCGGGGGCAGACTGCGGCCGACGGCTTCGCCGAGCGCATGGTCCGCCTGCACTACCGGATGGCCGGCAACGATGCGCGCTCCGAGTGCCGAGAACAACAGCATGGCCGGCGCGGCCACCAGCACGAAGCCGAGCGCCATCGCCAGCATCAGGCGCCGGGGGCTCGGTGCGCCTTCGCTTTGGGTGAGCCGGGCGCGCACGCTGCGGCGCAACCGCCGCCAGGCGAGTGCCGTCGCCGTGCAGAACAAGGCAAGGCCCAGCAGGAACCAGCCGAGCGCATGCTCGCCGACTGCCTGCGCAAGCGCGATCACGCCTTGCCAGCCGTCAGCCGGCATGCGCTGCACCGGCCTTCGGCAACGTTGGCAGCATCGGGGAAAGCGCCAATGCGTGGACCCGCACCCGTTCGAACTCGCCCGCAGCGGCGGCATAGTCCCACTGTTCGACGCTGCAGTGCCGCGCGGCCGAATCCGGCGCCGGGCGGATCAGGTTGACGGAGTTCGGCCGGCCATCGCGGATGCGCGACGACACCGCCGTGCCGGCTTGCACGCACCACGCGTTGCGGGCGGCGCCAGGCAGCGGCAGCACGAAGGGCAGGTGGATGTGTCCGCCGAGGATCAGGTCCGCGCCCGCCGCCGTCCAGGCCGCGACCGCGCGTTCTCGTCCGAGCAGCAGGTTGGCGCGGTCTTCGTCTCGGGTCACGGCGACCGGCTGGTGCACCACCACCAGCCGCAGTTGCTCTGGCGAGCCCCGCGCGAGCAGGCCGGCCACCCGCTCGATCTGCTGTGGCGACACCTCGCCGTTCTTGTGCCGGTACCAGCGCGTGGTATTGACCGCCACCACCAGCCAGCCCGGCAGGCCGATCACCGGCTCCAGTTCGGTGCCGAAAGCGCGGCCATACCGGCCGTAAGGGTCCAGCAGCCGGGTCGCTACCGCAAAGAGCGGGATGTCGTGGTTGCCAGGAATGGTGAGGGTGACCGCAATGCCGAGCCGCCGCACGAACGCGCCTGCTTCATCGAACTGCGCTTGCGTCGCGCGCTGCGTGATGTCGCCCGAGAGCACCAGCACATCCGGCCGCTCGCGGCGTGCAAGCCGTTCGAGCGCCTGCGCCACCGGTGGCTTCTCGGTGCCGAAATGCGTGTCGGAGATTTGCAGCAGGGATGTCATGCGCGCGCTTCCAGGCCCTCGCCGGGCAGCGGCTTGATCAGCCACAGCGGCTCGGACGCGACCTGGAAGACGAGCGGCATCCGCATCCAAGCGATTTCGCCGTCGGTCGCGACCTTGATGCGCCGGCCCGGCCGGCCGCGCGCCGCATCCACCGTCAGCGACCGGAAGCTGAAGACGGTCACATTGTCCGCGTCACCCAGCTGCCCGAGCGCGCCCCGCGCCATGAGCGACAGCATCGCCAGCCTGCCGATCGGTTGCAGTGCGACCGCTGCCAGTTCGCCGTGGTCCAGCGCCTCGGCCTGCGGCAACCCGATGCGTTCGAGCTGCAGCGCGTTGTTGCCGACGAACAGCGTCGGAGTGCGGATCACCCGCTCCTGCCCGCGCCAGACGATGCGAAGCATCCACTGCCGATAGCTGCTGAGCAGGGTGACCAGCGCGGCGCCGAACGCGACCACGCGGCTGCGCCCGAACTGCGCTTTGAAGGCTTCGCGGTCCTCGAGCAGCTTGGCGTACAGCCCCAGACTGGCGTTGACCAGAAACACCCGCTCGTTGACCTGGCCGACCTGCACCGCCTGCGGCCGGGCGCTTGTCAGCAGCGCCATCGCCTCGGCCGTGTCCGCCGGAATGGCGTGCGTGCGGCTGAAGTAGTTGAAGGTGCTCATAATACCCCAGCGCAGCCGCTGCCGAGCGTCGCCTGCGCCACGGCGTTGATGGTGCCGTCGCCGCCCGCAGCCACTACGATGCCGGCGATTTTTTTGCGGCCTCGAGCGCTTCGGCGATGCGCGCTCCCAGTTGCGCGGCTGCTCGACCGTGAAGATGAGGTGCTCGCGGCCGCTGGCGGTGCAGGTGTCGGCGATGATCTTGCGCACCTCCTCGGCATTGCCTCGCCCCGAGCTGATGTTGAAGACAACGAACAGCGGCGAGCGCTCGTGGCAAGGTGGCGCAGGCGCCGAAAAGGGGTTGCTGATGGCTTCGGGCAAGGGATTTGGCTTCGGGTGGTCGGCTGATCTTTCATCCTATCGGCGGTGCGCTGCCGCCGCTGTAGTCGTCGGTCCCGCCCGTCGGCTCGTGCGACCCGTTCTGTAAGCGGCTGTGCGTAAGGCTGGAGTTCTCCTACAGCCGGTCCAGAACCGGTCCGAAGCGCTGGCTCGGTTCAGCCTTCGCTAATGCATCCCCATGGCTCTATCTGTCGTTGTCGTTCGCGCGCTGGTGGTAACCCAGCGCGATGATTTGTCCGAGGACGCGTTTGGCGGACCGATCGGACTTTCTCGCTGGCTGATCGGCGGCGAGCGGCCGGTGGCAGTGTGCGGCTTCTGCCGTACCGTCAATCGCGACTCCGCCAGGTTCTGCAAGGCCTGCGACGGAAAGCTGCCGGCGTTCTATGCGGCTAACCAGAGACCGGTGGGTGAGCCCGCCGAGGAGGGCAGCGCAACGCCTGCCGCGCGCAGCCGCCTGTTGCCATTGCTGGCATTGGCCGCTGCGGTGCTGGCGCTCTTTGCGGCCGGCTGGTTCTGGAACGAGCACCGCACCGCGATGGCGCTTCAGGAGCAGGCCGCGCCATCGTTGCCTCTCGTCATGGCGCCCGCTCCTGCGCAGGCTACGGCTGTGCTGCCGCTCGCAGCGCCGCTAGGCCCATCGGATGCGGCTTTGGTCGATGTCCGGGTCGACCTGTCGGAGCCCGACCCGCGTCCGCAGAGCGCCCGGCGCGCACGGGTGTCGGGCGTCGGGCCGGCTTCGGACGGGCCGCTCGCACGTTGCGCTGGGCTCAACTTCTTCTCGCGCGCGATCTGCATGAACGACAGTTGCGCCGTCCGCGCAAACGGCCGACATCCGCAGTGCGCGGACGTGGTGCGGCAACGCAGGATCGACGAGGCGCGCCGCAATCCGCTGATGGCGGACTGAGGCGCTTGACAGTCTTTATTCCCTCGGCTTGACGAACCCCGCGGCGTTCTCGTCGGCGCCGGGTTTGCCCTCATCGGTGTGAGGATTGGTCGGGTCGTCGTTGGTCGGGAATTCCGGCTCGACCGGCAACGGGCTCGGATCGTCCAGCGGTGGCTTGGGATTGGTCATGGTCTTGCTCCTTTGACCCCAGACTAGACCAGCCGCTGCGCAATAAATGTAGGAGACGCGCGTCAGGCCTCAGGCGGCACGCCCTCGTCGTATTCGGACAGCCGTAGCGACTTCCGCCATTGCATGTACCGGGGCGAGGGGCTGGCGAGCCAGATCCGGTCTTCCTTGCGGCCGTCGGTCCAGCGTGCCTGGCCGACCACGACCGGCGTGCCGTGCAGGATGCGGCTTACCTGGTCGATCAACCAGGCCTTGTGGCCTTCGTTGGGCAGCACACCGTATTCGGCGATGAAATGCGACGCCCAATCCCCCGTGCGATAAGTTGCAAACCGGGGATGCGAAGCCTTGTCTACCGGCACCGTTCCGACGTATCGGGTCATGCTATTTTTTTATCCGACAAAGATCTTGTTGTCGGCAGTTCGGAGAAATGTTCGAGTCGCCGCCTGCGCGCGACGTGAAAAAAATCACGACAACGCGCTCAGCCGCGCTCAGCCGCGCTCAGCGGCGGCCAGTCAGCCGCTTGAGCAGGCGCACCAGCGCTGACATCCAGCCGTCGTCGCGAGGCGTCGGATGCGTTGCCTTGCTCTCGCTGTAGGCGGCGCGTTCGGCCAGCAGCATCGACTGGAGTGCCGCGACGCTGGCGGTGCTGTACGTCCAGACCCCGCTGACCGCAAAATGCCCCGGGTACGCCGCATGCGGCCTGGCTACCGTGGTTACCGATGTGCAGCCAGCGCTTTGCAACACATCGGCGCGGATCTTCGCCAGCATGATGCCGCCGCCCTGAAACGAGTCGATGCTGCTGGAAAGCGTGATCTGCACCGCCTGCACGGACGGAAAGTTCTCGAACAGGAAGCACAGCACTTCGGCCAGCACGAGCCGACCCAGGCGCTCCCGTTGCGCCAGCGGGGTGTCGACCGGGCGGAAGTTCTCGATCTCGACTTCGTGGCCGCCGGGCCTGACGCGGACCGACGGCACGTCGCCCACAAGACGCTCGTCGTCGTGGAGGTACATTGCGTCGCCCAGCCGATAGGGTCGGCGCTCGGGGCCTGTGACCTGCAGAATCGGCGAACTCCTCGGCTGAAAAAAGAGCGACGTGTAGTCATGTTTTCGTGTTTTGCGCGATTCTGTCCGGCGCCCGGCATCGGGCGAACGCGGCCCGCGGCTTTATGCCACGAGTCGTGCACTAAATTCGTTTGCGTATCGGCGCGCCCTTTCAAACCATCAAAAAAGCCACAGCATTCCCGGCCGTGGCATCTTGCGAAGGGTAGGAAATATGTGGGTGCTTGCCTTGCTGCTGGCCACCGTGACCGTGGTGCTGGCATTCGTCATCTGGTCGATCCGACGGCACCGCGATCCACGTCTAGTGATCGAGTGCGATGCACCCATCGCCGAGTTGCTGCCGTCCTTGTCGGGCCTGACGCAGGGCGCCGTCTACGAAGGCAATGCGGTGGAGCTGCTGGAGAACGGCGACTTCTTCGATGCCATGTTCGAAGAGATCTCGGGCGCCCGGCGTTCGGTGCACTTCGAGACCTTTCTCTGGAAAGAGGGCGTGCTCGGCGCGCGCCTGGTCGACGCCCTGGTCGAGCGCCGCCGCGCAGGCGTGACAGTGCGGGTGCTGCTCGACGCCGACGGCAGCAAGAACATGGGCGAGGAAGCTGCGCGCCGGCTGCGCGATGAAGGCTGCAAGCTCAAGATGCACCACCCGCGCCATGTTCGCAACGTCGGCGTCTTTAACGACCGTGACCACCGCAAGCTGGTGGTCGTCGACGGCCGGGTGGCCCTTGTCGGCGGGCACTGCATCGTCGACGGCTGGCTGTGCAACCGGCAGGGCAGCGACAACGTGCGCGACCTGGGCGTGCGCCTGCACGGGCCGGTGGTGCACGCGGTGCAGTCGGCCTTCAGCGAGAACTGGGTCGAGGACACCGGCGAGCTGTTCGTCGGCGACGCGGTGTTCCCGCGGCTCGATGCGGCGGGCGATGTGGCGGTGCATGTGGCCAGCATCAAGGCCGAAGGTTCGCCGCCGGCGGTGAAGATCCTGCATCACCTTGTGGTGTGCGTCGCGCGCAAGCGCATCCTGATCCAGAACCCCTACTTCCTGCCCGACAGCGAGGCGATCGAGGCGCTGTGCGCGGCCGTCGCGCGCGGCGTCGACGTGCGAATCATGGTGCCGTCCGCCGAGGCTTCGGACATGCCGATGGTGCAGCACGCCGCGCACCGCAACTTCCACCTGCTGCTGGCCGGCGGCGTGCGCATCTTCGAATACCAGCAGTGCCTGCTGCACCAGAAAGTCATGACGGTGGACGGCGTTTGGTGCGCGATCGGATCGAGCAATTTCGACGACCGCTCGTTCGAGACCAACGACGAGATCACGCTCGGCCTGCGCGACGATGCATTGGTGGCGCGGCTGGAAGCGATCTTCGAGCGCGACACCGCCGACTGCATCGAGCTGCAGGCCACCAGCTGGGCGAAGCGCGGCGTCTGGCACCGCTGCAAGGACAACGCGCTCTATCTTTTCAACGAATTGTTGTGAAACGCCCCCGGCGCCGCTCGTGGTGGTCGTCGAGAATCCCATTCCACCCGGGCCCGCCGGCCGATGGCTCGCGCTACGTCGAGTTGAACGGTCGGCTCTCGCGTCTCGGACTCCAGCAGGAGTTCGGACGTGACGACGTGGGCGCCGCAGTAGTTGAAGATGCCGTGGTCGATCTGCGTCTTCATTGCATCGGCGTAGCCGTGCCGGGCATAGGTTCCTGCGTCTGCGCCCCCAACACCGACAAGATGGACTTGCAGGTGATCCAGTTTCTTCACCAGCTTGGCGCCAAGACTGAAGTCGAATGCCCAGCCGTTGGCGAACACGCGATCGATCCATCCCTTGAGGAGCGCGGGCATCGACCACCAGTAGACCGGGTAGACCAGAACAACGGCATCCGCCCGATCGATACGCGCCTGCTCGGCGGCAACGTCGGATGGCGGCGCCGACTGCGCGCGATGCACGGCTTGATCGGCCGGGCCGAATCGAGGATCGAAACCCTCGGCTGCGAGGTCTGCGATTTCGAAGGTGCCGGCATGACCGGTCGACGTCAGTCCCTCCGCAATGCACGCAGCGACGCCGTGGGTAAGCGAGTGGGGGTCGGGGTGAGCGACAACGATGAGCGTGTGCATGTGCAGGTCTCCAGCGACTTGAAAATTTAATGTACGTTTAGTAGGTTACTTTGAGTAGGTTACGCTGTCAATCATGAAAGAAGTCGATACCGCCCCGCAAACGAGACGCCGCCTGCCCAGGGCCGAGCGACAGCGGCAGCTGCTGGAACTCGCCTGGGCGATGGTCCGTGAAGGTGGAACGGACGCCTTGTCCCTTGGCCGACTCGCAGAGCAGGCCGGTATTGCGAAGCCAGTTGTTTACGACCATTTCGGCACGCGAGCTGGGTTGCTCGCGGCGCTTTATGAGGATTTCGACGCGCGTCAGAACGCCCTGATGGATGCCGCGCTCAAGACATGTGAACCTGGGCTGCCACGCATTGCCGAAGTCATCGCTCGGTCGTATGTCGAATGTGTGCTGCGCCAAGGACGCGAGATTCCCGGCGTGATCGCAGCGCTGGCGAGTTCGCCGGAGCTCGAGAAGATCAAGGCCGAATACGAAAAGCTGTTCATGGACAAGTGCCGGGCGGCACTGTCGCCGTTCGCTGGTGCTGGCGGCATTCGGCCAGCGGCGCTTCGTGCAATGCTGGGCGCCGCCGAAGCGTTGTCGCATGCCGCAGCGACCGGTGAAGTGACGCCGAAGCAAGCGAAAGACGAACTCTTCGCGCTCATCGTCGCGCTGGTCGGCAGAACCGCAAAGCGCTGAGGCATCGCCGACCGCGCCATGCGGATTGCCGGCGCGGCCGCCGCACCGTCAAATTGGGCTCGAATGCGGGTGCCGAAATCCAGCGTTGGCCGGGATGGACCTTGCAACGCCTCTCTCAGGATCTGGCGGACCCATCATGACTACCCGACCGCCAGCTTCGTCCCCGTTCCCCCGCCCGCCTTGCAAATGCCGTCCGGCCCATAGAAAGGTTTTGCGCCCGCCTGCAGGTAGTGCAGCGCATCCTGGGTGAAGTCGAGGTGGCTGAAGACCATGGCGCCATTGCGGCGGTTGTCGGTGCGCGCTCGCTCTGCGGCATCGAGCAATGCCGCCCAGGCGGCGCTGGACGCTTCGCCGTCCGCAGCGGCGGCGGCTGCGGCACCGGCGCGGCCGGGCTCGAAACCTCTGGCGACCTGCGCCGCTTCGCGGGCGTGGTCGAGGCTGGCCATGCGGTCGAGCAGGGCGGCTTTTGTTTCAGTGAGCGGGCCGAGTTCGGCAAACAGGCCGTCGCGCATGGCGGCCGCCTCACGGTCCAGTGCCGACACGAAGTCCTCGACGCAGGCCTTCTCGGCCAGCAGGTGCGCAAGCATCGTGCTCACTGGTCTTTCTTGCCGTCGAGCAGGTCGCGCACGCTGGCCAGCAGGCCGTCGGCAATGCGCTCCGGATTGACTTGATAGCGGCCGGCGCGGATGTCCTCGCGGATCGCGGCGACGCGGGCGGCATCGAAGTCGCCGCCGGCCACGCTGGGCAGGGCGCGAACCTGCGCCGACGACAGCTGCACGGCATCCTTGGCGGATTCGGCGGCTTCGACGCCTGCGGCCGGCAGGGGGCTTGCGCCCTTGTTTGTACGGGAAAGCGGCGTTGCCGAAGCGGCGGGTTGTTCGATTTTCAAGATGGTTCCTCAGGAGGCTTGCCCATTTATCGGCAGTCCGGGCCAAAACTTTAGGGCGCTGGGCATCGAATCTTCAAGAAGCTAGTTGAGCCTGATCTGCCCATTCTCGTCGGCCACGCCGCTGACCAGCCGGCCATCGGCGGTTTTGGCACGCACCGGCTTGCCGACTTCGGCCCGGGTCATTGCCTGCCCCTCAGTGCTGACGACGAAGCCGTTGCCGGCGGCGATCAGCTGCACCGTCTGGCCCTGCTCGATCACCACGACGCCCCGCAGCAGATCGCGCCTGAGCGGCGCACCGGCGGCGATGCGGTTGGCGGCGACCACGCCGGCAAGCTGGCCGCTGTCGGTCAGCACCGAGCGCGGCAGGGCGGTGAGGTCGCCGCTGCGTTCGGCCGTGTCGCCCGCGCCCAGCGGCTGGCCGGCATCGATGGCGCGCGCCGCCACCAGATAGCGGCCTTCGACCGCTACATGCGCTTGCACGAAGCGGGTCCACGGCTTGTCCGAATGGCAGCGCAGCCCGACCGACACGCGGCCCCAGGCAGCGGCGCCACGCGGCAGGAAAGGCTGGAGCGCGTCGCAAGGCGGCAGCGTGCCGACGCCCGCCGTCTTGAAGGTGATGGCGACCTTGCCCGGCAATCCGACGGTCTGCGCCTGCAGGAACCGTTCGATCACGGCGCGCGCATCCGCGTCGGCCGGCGCTGCGGCCGCGGCCATCCCCGGCACCAGCGCGGAGAGTGCGATTGCAGCAAGGAAGCGCAGGTTTTTCATCATGGGTGGCGAGTGATTCTAGGAACGCGGGCGGGGCTGCGAAGAGACGAAGAGCAAGCCAAATGCCCCTTTGTTCGGCCCATTGCCAAAGCCTTGCGTCCATAGACTCGCTTTCCATCAGTCGCCGTGCCCGTCAGGGAGGCGATGTCCACCCAACGATGGAAATCCATGATCGACAAGCTGGATGCGGCGTTTCGCTTCAACCGCGAAGCACTCAACCTTCGGGCGCAGCGCCAGGAGATATTGGCGGCCAACATCGCCCATGCCGACACGCCCAACTACAAGGCGCGCGACATCGACTTCGCCAGCACCCTCACGCTGGCGATGGAGCAGGGCCGCGGCGGCCAGTCGGTGGGGCTTTCGACCACCTCGTCGCGCCACCTGCGTGCCGAGGCGCAGGCCATGCCCGAGCGCGATTTGCTCTACCGCGTGCCGACGCAATCCAGCATCGACGGAAACACGGTCGAGATGGACGCCGAGCGGGTGAACTTCGCCGACAACGCGCTGCGCTACGAGGCCAACCTCACGCTGGTCAGCGCCAAGATCAAGTCGCTGCTGGCAGCAGCCCAGTAAGCGAGAGGAGCACACATGCCCATGAACATCTTCAACGTGGCGGGCTCCGCCATGGCCGCGCAGTCGCAGCGCATGAACGTGACCGCCAGCAACCTGGCCAACGCCGAGAGCGTGGCCGGCCCCGACGGCCAGCCTTATCGCGCCAAGCAGGTCGTGTTCGCGGTCGATGGCGCGGGCGGGCAGGACATCGGCGGCGTGCGCGTCGCATCGGTGCAGGACGACCCTCGCCGATGAAGATGGTCTACGACCCGAAGAGCCCCTATGCCAATCCGCAGGGCTACGTGTCGATGTCGAACGTCAACGTGGTCGAGGAGATGACCAACATGATCTCGGCCTCGCGCAGCTACCAGGCCAACGTCGAGGTGCTCAGCACGGCCAAGACGCTGATGCTCAAGACGCTGACCATCGGTCAGTAAACCCTTCTTGTTTGAACGAAAAAAAACCATGGCCATCACCGACCTCCCTCCCGTTTCGGGCACCAGTACCGCCGCAGGCCCGAACGCCAAGGCTCCCACCGAACTCGACAGCGAGCAGCGCTTTTTGAAGCTGCTGGTGACTCAGCTCAACAACCAGGACCCGCTCAACCCGATGCAGAACGCCGAGCTCACCTCGCAGCTGGCGCAGATGAGCACGGTGACCGGCATCGAGAAGCTCAACAGCACGCTCTCCGGGCTGGTCAGCCAGACCGGATCGAGCCAGGTGCTGCAGGCGGCATCGCTGATTGGCTACAAAGTGCTTTCGCCCGGCAGCGACATCGCCGCGGTCGCGCCCGAAGCCGGCAAGGAACCCGCGCCGGTGCCCTTCGGGGTGCAGCTGCCGGGGTCGGCCGGCAACGTCGAAATCAAGATCCTCGATGCCGCCGGTAACACGGTGCGCACCATCGATGCCGGCTCCATGACCGAAGGCGTCAACGCCGTCACCTGGGACGGCAAGGCCGACGACGGCACCGCGGTGCCGGCCGGCGCCTACCGCTTCACCGTGGCCGCGGCCAACAACGGCACGCCGGTCGAGGCGACCGCGCTCGTGTTCTCGCAGGTGGCGGCCGTCAAGCAGGGTGCCGGCGGCGTCACGCTCGAACTGGCTTCGGGCCAGAGCATCGGCCTGGCCGACGTGCGCATGTTCCTGTAGGTCCTGCAGGACCCGCGCAACTTCTTTCTCATCGAACCAAGGAATCCAACATGGGCTTCACCCAAGGCATCAGCGGCCTGTCCGCAGCGGCAGCGAATCTGGACGTCATCGGCAACAACGTCGCCAACTCCAACACCGTCGGCTTCAAGGCCGGCTCGGCCACCTTCCAGGACGTGTATGCGGGCTCCCGCATCGGCCTGGGCGCCGCCGTATCGGGCATCGTGCAGAACTTCACCCAGGGCTCGGTGCAGACCAGCAGCCGGCCGCTCGACGTGGCCATCCTGAACGGCGACGGCTTCTTCCGCATGAGCAGCCCGAGCGGCGAGGTCATGTACTCGCGCAACGGCCAGTTCACGCGCGACAAGGACGGCTTCATCGTCAACGCCGGCGGCCTGCGACTCACCGGCTTCGGCGTCTCGGCCACCGGCGGCCTCGACGGCGGCCCTCGGCGCTTGCAGGTCCAGACCACCGGCATGATCGCCGAAGGCGACGACCGCGGTCGGAGTTCAACCTGGATTCGCGCGGCTTGCCGCCGACCCAGACGCCGTTAACCCGACCAATTCGACACCTTCAACTACTCGAACGCGCTCGGCCCGGTGTACGACTCGCTCGGCAATCCGCATGAGCTGGGCGTGTTCTTCGTCAAGACCGGTGCCAATGCGTGGGACGTGTACGGCACCGCCGACGGCGCCAACATCAATGCCGGCCCGCCGGTCACGCCGATCTCCAGCCTCACCTTCGACACCAACGGCAAGCTGACCGCACCCGTCGGCGGAACGCTCACCATTCCGGCGCTCAACTTCGCCAACGGTTCGGCGCCCGTCAACATGACGGTCGACCTGTCGGGCACGACCCAGTTCGGCAATTCCAACGCGGTC
The DNA here is from genome assembly GCA_037720315.1 of Variovorax sp. Lineage (GTDB taxonomy): Bacteria > Pseudomonadota > Gammaproteobacteria > Burkholderiales > Burkholderiaceae_C > Variovorax. Next base: position 16,624 of record JBBJMS010000068.1, read on the forward strand.
AACAAGCTCAAGCAGGACGGCTACACCTCGGGCACGCTGACGTCGTTCTCCATCAATCCGGACGGCACCGTCACCGGCAAGTTCTCCAACGAGCAAACCACTTTGATGGGCCAGGTCGTGCTGACGTCCTTCGCCAATCCGAACGGCCTGGAGCCGAAGGGCGAGAACGTCTGGGCCGAAACGCTGGCCTCGGGCCAGCCGCTCACCGGCACGCCGGGTGCAGGCACCAAGCAGGGGTCGCTGGCCTCGGGCGCGCTGGAGGCGTCGAACGTCGACCTCACCTCCGAACTGGTCAACCTGATCGTCGCCCAGCGCAGCTACCAGGCCAATGCACAGACGGTCAAAACCCAGGATCAGGTCGTGCAGACGCTGATCAACATCCGCTGATATGAAGCACCCCCGAAGCGCCTGCGGCGCCTCCCCCTCGAGGGGGCCGTTCGTCGCTCGCCCCCAGGTTGGCTCACTTCGTGTAGCCGCCCACCCCCTGCCGGGGGC
>JBBJMS010000069.1:0-16958 GCA_037720315.1 Variovorax sp.
CCGGCGTCCAAGCCCTGGGTGCTGGCGGCGGCGATCGTGGGGTCGAGCATGGCCTTCATCGACGGCACCGTGGTCAACGTGGCACTGCCCGCCATCCAGGCCGAGCTGCGCGCCACCGCGTTCCAGGCGCAATGGGTGGTGGAGTCGTATGCGCTGTTTCTGGCGGCGCTGCTGCTGGTGGGCGGATCGCTCGGCGACCGCTTCGGCCGGCGGCGAATTTTCGCGATCGGCATCGTCATCTTCGCGCTGGCATCGGTGGGCTGCGCGTTGTCGGCCACGGTGCAGCAATTGATCGCTGCGCGGGCCGTGCAGGGCGTCGGCGCCGCTTTGCTGGTGCCAGGCAGCCTGGCGCTCATCAGCGCCAATTTTGCCGAGAAGGAACGCGGCCGCGCAATCGGCACCTGGTCGGGCGCCAGCGGCATCACGGCCGCCATCGGGCCGGTGGTCGGCGGCTTCCTGGTCGACAACTATTCGTGGACCTGGGCTTTCCTGGTCAACATCCCGATGGCCATCGCGGTGCTGCTGATCGTCTGGCGCCATGTATCGGAGAGCCGCGGCAGCGCGGCCGAAGCGGGCACGTTGGACTATGCCGGCGCCGCGCTGGCCACCGTTGCGCTGGGCGGCATCGTCTATGCCTTCATCGAGGCGCCGACGCAGGGCTGGACTTCGCCTGCCGTGATGGCCGCAATGCTCGCCGGTGCCGCCGCGAGCGTCGTATTCGTGGCGGTCGAAAGCAGCGTGCGCGCGCCGATGCTGCCGCTGTCGCTTTTCAAGCTACGCAATTTCCGTGGCGCCAACCTGCTCACGCTGCTGCTGTATGCGGCGCTGGGGGGTGGGCTCTACTTCTTTCCGCTCAATTTGATCCAGGTGCAGGGCTACTCGGCCACGGTCGCGGGCGCTGCGCTGCTGCCTTTCATCCTGATCATGTTTGCGCTCTCCGGCTGGGCCGGGCAACTGGTGGACCGCTACGGCCCGCGGCTGCCGCTGGTGGTAGGCCCGGCCGTCGCGGCAGTGGGCTTCGCGCTCTTCGCCTTGCCGGGCGTTGCCGCCAACTACTGGACTTCGTTCTTCCCTGCCGTGGTGGTGCTCGGTTTCGGCATGACGGTGACGGTGGCGCCGCTCACCACCACGGTCATGAACGCGGTCGGGGCCGACGCGGCCGGCATCGCGTCGGGCGTGAACAACGCGGTGTCGCGCGCGGCATCGGTGCTGGCCATCGCCGTGTTCGGCGTGCTGATGGCCTGGGCTTTCGATGCGGCTTTGGCGGAGAACCTGCGCGACGCCGGCGCATCGGCGCAGACGCAGGCGTTCTTTCAGGGCCAGCGCAGCAAGCTCGCGGGCGCGGAGATGCCAGCCGGCGTCGATGCGGCCACCGCAGCCGCATTGCGCAACGCGGTCGCCGAGTCGTTCGTGGCCGGTTTCCGCTGGGTCATGCTGATCGGCGCCGGGCTGGCGCTCCTGAGCGCGCTCAGCGCCTGGATCGTCATCGAGCGCCGGCGCCAGGAGTGACCGGCGGAAACTCGATGGCCACCTGGCCGGCTCGCCATGGCGGGTATTTCTGCATCGACCTCGTGAACACAGGCGCATCGAGCCGCGCGGCTAGCCAGCTTCGAAGCCGCGGCCAGGGCTGCGCATCGAACCAGCGCGCGTCGACATGCGCGAACTGCCGCACGAAGGGCGCGATGGCGATGTCGGCCAGCCCGGCATGGTCGCCGTGCAGGCAGGGTGCGCACGCCAGCTTGCGGTCGAGTTCGTGCAGGAAGAGGGCGCCTTCGGCACGATGCGCCGCAGCATCGGCAACCGGATTTCGTTCGGGATACTTGTAGCCGTCGAGATGGCGCTTGAAGCCGCCGTCGCACTGCGCGACCAGCGACAGCATGTCGTCCAGCCCCGCCGGCCCCGGCAGCAGCCAGCCTTCGGGGTCGCTGCGCCGAAGCGCCCAAAGCATGATGTCCAGGCTCTGGTCGATCACCGTGCCGTCGATGTCGACCAGCACCGGCACCGTGCCCTTGGGAGAGGCGGCCAGCAGTTCGGCCGGCTTGTCGCGCAGCACCACCTCGCGCAACTCGCAGCGTTGCCCGCTCGCGGCGATCGCCATGCGCGCGCGCATCGCATACGGGCAGCGGCGAAACGAGTACAGCACCGGGCGAGCGCCGCTGCCGGTGCTCAGATCAGCCTTCGGATCGTCTTCTTGCGCCATACGAAACGGTAATAGCTCGCCTGCAAGGTCAGCATCGCGATGAAGGCCGCGGGGTAGGCGGCCCAGATGCCGTTCAGCCCGATGCGGTGGCTCAGCCACCAGGCCAGCGGCACTTCGATCAGCGCGATGCAGAAGATCGAGATGGCGGTCGGCACCAGCACCGAACCGCTGGCCCGCATGATCCCGGACAGCGCTGCGCCCATGCCGAAGATCACCGTGCTCCACAACATGATGTGAAGCAGCGTCTGCGCCACGTCGATGACCGGTTCGCTGGTGATGAAGAAGCCGATCAGCGGCCGCGAGAACATGTAGCCGAGCAGCACCAATCCACCGGTCAGCACCAGGTTCATCTGCAGCGCGGTGCGCGTGATGGCGCCGAGCCGCTCGGCCTGGCCGGCGCCGATGGCCTGGGCGCCGAGGATCGAGGCCGTGATCGCGATCGAGATCGCCGGGAACTGCGCATAGGCCACCACCTGGTTCACGGCGCCGTAGGCGGCCGTAGCGTTGGAGCCGTAGGCGTTGACGAAGGACAGCAGGGCGAGTTCGGCCAGCGACACCACGATCATCTGCACGCCGGTCGGCACGCCCACCTTGAGCACCGCCTTGAGCAACGCAGGCCGCACCCGCAGGTGGCGCACGAAGTCGGCATCGGGCGCGAGCGGGCTCTTCATCTGCCGCAGCCGGAAGGCGAGCCACGCGGTCGCGACGACGAACGACACCACCGTGGCCCAGGCCCCGCTCGCCACGCCGAGCATCGGCAGGCCGAACCAGCCGCGGATCAAGGCCGGCGTGATCGCGAGGCCGAGCAGCGTCGAGATCATGAGCGTGTAGAGCGGCGTCACCGTGTCGCCCACGCCGCGCAGCATGGCGGTGGAGAGCAGAAAGACGAACAGGCCGGGCATCGCGATCAGGATGATTCGCGCGTAGCTCGTGGCGTCGGCCAGGATGTCGCTCGGCGTGCCGAGCGCCCGCAGCATCGGTTCGGTGAAGGAGCCGCCGAACAGCGCCACGGCCAGCCCGAACAGCACGCCGACGGTGAGCGTGGTGCCGGCGACCGCGCGGGCTTTTTCGGGCTCGCGCGCGCCCCATGCCTGGCCTATCAGCACCGATGCGCCGGCGCCGAGCCCGATCGTGAAGGCGATGAAGAAGAACATCACCGGGAAGAAGCTCGATACCGCCGCCAGTGCGCCGACGCCGATCATCTGGCCCAGGTAGACGTTGTTGAGCGTGCCCGACAGCGACTGCAGGATGTTGCTCAGGAGCATCGGCGCGAGGAAGAGCAGGAAGGTCTTCCACAGCGGCCGCTCGTCTGGTCTCGGTGCAAGAGCGGCGGTGCGGGAGGGATTGGCGCCGAGAGACATCGCGGCATCCTACCCGGGCAAAAAGACGGAGGGCGGTCTACTGAATCACGCACTTCTCGCGCGTGAGTGGCGTCAGAAGGGCCACCAGCTCCGCGTCGCCGTTCAGTCGAGCGATGTCGAGCGGTGTGCGGTCTTCGTCGTCGATCATGTTCGTGTCCGCGCCGGCGTCGAGCAGCAGTTCGACGATGCTCCTGCTGGAGGCCACACACGCGGCGTGCAGCGGCGACATCCATTGTTCCCACGGGTCCGACATTTCCGTTGCGACGCATCGAGAGAGGAAGTCGAGCTTCATGCCCTTCCTGGACAGGAGCAGTCGAACCGGCTCCGTGAGCCCGGCGAGGCAGACGCTGCAAAGCGAGATCTGCCAGGTTCGCTCGTAACAGACGCCAACGGCCTGTTGGATCAGGGCAAGGTCGTTCTTGCGGGCTATCGCCATGAAGGCGTGGGGCGTGACGACGCGGGTCGATGGAATGAATTTCGCAAGCGCTGGGATGTTGAGCGTCGACACCATCAGATGCAGTTCGTGGATTCGGTCGCACACGTCGATCACCGGCTTGTTCTTGTGTGCGGTGGCATAGGCCTCCCATTCCGCGAGCGCTGCATCGTAGGCCGCCTGGCTGTCGTGCAGGCCCGTGTAGAACCGGGTCGATGCCTCTGCCGGAGTGGCTTTGGCGGCCGCGATGTAGAGCTGGACGAACTCGCGCGAGTTCTTGTTGTCGAGCTTGCCCAGGAGCTTGGCCAGTTCGTCCGGCGTGAAGTAGCTGAGCAGCGCATCGATCGCGCCGGATTGATAGAGCGCGCAGTCCGGCGAGACAAGCATGAACAACGGCAGTCCGGACACGTTGGTCACCAAGGCCGGCACGTCGGCGTGGCGCCGCGCATTCACTGCCCACTTCACTGCGCTCCATGCGTGGCCGACGGAATTGCCGCCGTGCAGCCACTCCGCCCGGCGCTTCGCGGGCTGCGCGTCGAGCCAGCCCTTGACGTACTTGCCGTTGCCCATGATGGCTTGAAGAATGAACTGGCATTCGCCGTAGATCACGGCACTGCACAGCAATGTCGCGTCGTGGAAGACGCCGTCGGGGAGGTGGACGCCGTGCGCGGCGAGCACCGTCTTGAAGCTCCCGAACTCCGTGGCAAGGTGGGTGGGCGGCGCCAAATGCGGATCGGCGCAGGGAACATGGCAGAGCTGGAAGCCGGCCGTTGACAGCGTGGTCGTATCGGGGGCGCTGCGCATGCAGTGCTCCAGCACCTCGAAGGCCGTGGGCGAGCGCTGTTTCGATGCATGAACCTGCTCGAACTGGTCGATCAGGCATTCGACACGGCTGGTGCAGAAGTACTGCGCGTCAGGGCTTTCGGGATCGTTGTGCGTCATCAGCATGCTGCCTGGAGCCAGTTTGCCGCGTGCCTTCTGCCCCGCGCCGCTCTGGCATGCGACCACATGAACCGTTCCACGCCAGGGCAGCGGGTGATTGGCGGCGTCGTGCGCGTTCGACGCAATGGCCTGCAGCGCTCCGAGCACGGCACACAGTTCGATGTCAGTCCCCAGATGGAGGGACAGGCCGTCGGCCGACCTGAGTCCATGCGCGCAGATCACCACATGCGTCTGCGGTCCGATCTTGCGCGCGAGCGTCTGTAGCTGATCGAGTGCGATGACTTGCGACTTGCCATCGCCGATGATGACGTGAGGAATTTTGCTCGCCCGCAACCTGTCGCAAAGCGGAATCAACTCGGCCGAATCCGGACCGATGATGAGCACGATATTCATGGTGTTTTTTCTCCCTGCAAGACGCAGCAAATTCTGTTGACCGTGCCTTGCCGCTGCAATAGGGCCGATGACCGGGCCAAGCACCATCGCCGCACCATCGCCGCACCTTCGCTATGGCAAACTTGCGCGCTTTATCCGCGAGCGGTGCAGGCCGCGCGGCTCCAGGAACACTTCTCCACCCATGCAGAAAATCATTCGCCAGCTCGCCGCCGAGATCAAGGTCGGCGAGCACCAGGTGAAGGCAGCCGTCGACCTGCTCGACGGCGGCGCCACCGTTCCCTTCATCGCGCGCTATCGCAAGGAGGCGACCGATGGGCTGGACGACATCCAGCTGCGCGAACTCGAGGCGCGCCTTTCGTACTTGCGCGAGCTAGAAGAGCGCCGCGCGGCCGTGCTGAAAAGCATCGAAGAGCAGGGCAAGCTGACGTCCGAACTCGCCGCCGCGATCGACGCCGCACCGACCAAGCAGGAGCTCGAAGACCTCTACCTGCCCTACAAGCCGAGGCGCCGCACCAAGGGGCAGATGGCGCGCGAGGCCGGCATCGAGCCCCTGGCCGACCGGGTTTTCGGCGACCCGTCGCTGAACCCCGCCGAGGCGGCCGCCGGCTTCGTCAAGCCGGCCGAAGACGGCCTCGACTACTCGACCGTTGCGCTGGTGCTCGACGGCGTGCGCGACATCCTTTCCGAGCGCTGGGCCGAAGACGCGGTGCTGGTGCAGCGCCTGCGCGAGTGGCTCTGGAGCGAAGGCCTGTTCAAGTCGAGCCTGATGAGCGGCAAGGACGAGAACCATGCCGACGTCTCCAAGTTCCGCGACTACTTCGGCTACGACGAACCGATCGGCCGGGTCCCGTCGCACCGGGCGCTGGCCGTCTTCCGCGGCCGCACGCACGACATCCTCGACGCCAGGCTGGTGCTGCCGGTCGAGCCCGAACCGGGCAAGCCCTCGATCGCCGAAGGCAAGATTGCGCTGCACCTCGGCTGGAGCCATGCCGGCCGCGCTGGGGACGACCTGATCCGCAAGTGCGTGGCCTGGACCTGGCGGGTGAAGCTATCGCTGTCAACAGAGCGCGACCTCTTCACCCGGCTGCGCGAAGAGGCCGAGAAGGTGGCGATCAAGGTGTTTGCCGACAACCTGCGCGATCTGCTGCTCGCGGCACCCGCCGGCCCGCGCGTGGTGATGGGGCTCGACCCTGGCATCCGTACCGGCGTCAAGGTGGCGGTGGTCGATGCGACCGGCAAGCTGGTCGAGACCGCGACCGTGTTCCCGCACGAGCCGCGCAAGGACTGGGAAGGCTCCTTGCACACGCTGGGCAAGCTGTGCGCCAGGCACGGCGTGAACCTGATCGCGATCGGCAACGGCACCGCGAGCCGGGAAACCGACAGGCTGGCTGCCGACCTGATCAAGCTGCTGGCCAAGATGACGGCGCAGGCCGGCGCGCCCGAGGTGACGGTCGACAAGGTGGTAGTCAGCGAAGCCGGCGCCTCCGTTTATTCCGCCAGCGAATTCGCGTCGCAGGAGATGCCCGACGTCGACGTCAGCCTGCGAGGCGCCGCGAGCATTGCGCGCCGCCTGCAGGATCCGCTGGCCGAGCTGGTGAAGATCGATCCCAAGTCGATCGGCGTCGGCCAGTACCAGCACGACGTGAACCAGAGCGAACTCGCGCGCACCCTGCACGCGGTGGTCGAGGACTGCGTGAACTCGGTCGGTGTCGATCTCAACACCGCGAGCGCGCCGCTGCTGTCGCGCGTCTCCGGCCTGTCGGCGAGCGTGGCCAAGGCCGTGGTGCGCTGGCGCGAGGCCAACGGTGCCTTTTCAACGCGCAAGCAGCTGCTCGAAGTGACCGGCTTCGGCGGCAAGACCTTCGAGCAGAGCGCGGGCTTCCTGCGCATTCGCGGCGGCGCCAATCCGCTCGACGTGACGGGCGTGCATCCCGAGACCTATCCGGTGGTCGAGCAGATGATCGAGAAGACGGGCAAGCCCATCGCCGAGCTGATGCGGCGCGCCGAGATGCTGAAGACGCTGCGGCCCGAGCTTTTCGCCACCGAGAAGTTCGGCGTCATCACCGTCAAGGACATCCTCGGCGAACTCGAAAAGCCCGGCCGCGATCCGCGCCCCGACTTCAAGGTGGCGCGTTTCAACGACGGTGTGGAAGACATCAAGGACCTGGTCGAAGGCATGGTGCTCGAAGGCACGGTGAGCAACGTGGCGCAGTTCGGCGCTTTCGTCGACCTCGGCGTGCACCAGGACGGGCTGGTGCATGTGAGCCAGCTCGCGCACAAGTTCGTGAACGATGCGCGCGAGATCGTGAAGACCGGCGACATCGTGCGGGTGAAGGTGATGGAAGTCGACGTGGCGCGCAAGCGCATCGGCCTGTCGATGAAGCTCGATGCGCAGCCTGCGCGTCGAGACGGCCCGCGCGACAACCGCTTCGAAAACGCGGGCCGCGGCCAGCAGGCGCCGCGGCGCGACGGTGCGGCGCAGCCGGCGGGACAGATGGCCTCCGCGTTCGCCAAGCTGCAGGGACTTCGCAAGTAGCGCCACGGCAGGAGTCCATCGGTTGCGACGCACGCGGGCATGAAGGCACTTCGCATCTACGCGGGCCCGGCCGCCCGCGAGCACATCGCGCGCGACGGCTTGCGTCCGCAGGACGTGCGGACCATTCCTGGTGCAGCTGGCGGACCCAAGGGCCTCGTCCTTGGCCCGATCGACCGCTATCTGTTCGGCGACTGGCTGCCGCAGTCTGCGCAGCCGGTCGATCTGGTCGGCGCCTCGATCGGCGCCTGGCGGCTGGCCAACGCCTGCCTCGCCGATCCGAAGTCTGCGTTCGAGCGGTTCGAGCAGGGCTACATCCACCAGCGTTTCGACGCGCCCCCGGGCCAGCGCCGCATGACGGCCCGACAGGTGAGCGCGCAGTTCGGCGAAGGATTGCGCAGCTTCTATGGCGGGCGCGCTGCCGAGGTGCTCGCCCATCCGCGCTTCCGGTTGCATGTGATCACCTCGCGCGGCCGGCACATCCTGGGGCGCGAGGGAAGGGCGCGCACGCCTGCCGGTTACCTGGGCGCCTTCCTCACGAACAGCATGCACCGCAAGAGCCTGGGCGCGTGGCTCGAACGGGTAGTGTTTTCGACGCCGGGCGCCTCGCTGCCCTTCGGCACGCAGGATCTCCGAACCCGGCAGGTGGCGCTGGCCGAAAGCAACTTCGAACTGGCGCTGCAGGCCTCGTGCTCGATCCCGTTCTTGCTCGAAGCGGTGCACGACATACCCGGTGCGCCGCTCGGCGCTTACTGGGATGGCGGCATCACCGACTACCACCTGCACCTGGACTACAGCAACGCCGACGGCATCGTGCTGTATCCACACTTCCAGAAGGCGGTGGTGCCCGGCTGGCTGGACAAAGGCCTCAAGTGGCGACACCGGCCAACCGGCTTTCTCGACCGGATGGTGGTGCTTGCGCCAAATCCCGAATGGGTGCGCGGCCTGCCGAACGGCAAGCTGCCCGATCGCGGCGACTTCGTGCGCTATGGCAACGATGCGGTCGGGCGCATCAAGGCCTGGCGCACCGCGGCGAGCGAGGCGCAGCGGCTGGCCGACGAGTTCGCCGATTGGCTGCGCCGCGGCGATGTCGGCCAGGTGCTGCCGCTCTGATTGCCTTGACAGGCGACGCGGCTACATTCGACTCGGCCTCTGGCCCACTCGTCGTTTTTTGAAAGGTCCCATGGAAGAAATGCTTGCCGCCGTTGGCTGGCTGCTGGTCGTCGCAACCGCCATGCCTGTCCTTCGCCGCCAGAGCTGGTGGATTCGCGTCTTCGATTTCCCGCGCTTGCAGATCTCGGCCGGCCTGCTGCTCGTCGCGGTGCTGCACGGCGTACCGGTCGAGCATTCGACAGCGGCGCATGCATTCCGTGCGCTCCTCGCGGTGTGCCTGGCCTTGCAGATCTGGCGCATGCTGCCCTATACCCCGCTTACGCGAAGCCCTAGCAGTACTCACGCCCGCAGCGATTGCAAGCCGCGCGCCGAATAGCTCGCGGACATCCGCTGCAGCGCATCGAGTTGCCGGGCTTCTTCGGCATCGCGCAGGCTCTTGGCGGCGCGCGCAGCGACGTAGGTGACGAAAAGAGCCTCGACCGATGCAACCCACTGCTTCAGGACATGGCTTTCGCCAAGGTTGTCGGGGTTCTTCGTGGCAGCTCTTCCGTCCGTGACCTCCAACACCTCGGTCGGGAGGGCAGGAACGGCAAAGCCGGTCTTTCTGAGGATTTCGGCTTTCAGGAATGGAGTGAGCATGCGTGCCTCGTGCGATTTGCTCCAGCCTAGCCATCGCCGATGTCCGCGCGATGTCCTCTACGCCCGTGCGTGTGTCAGAAAATGTCTACTTTTTGCTTATATCGGCGGAAAGCACTTCAGCGGCGGCCGCCTCGCATCAGCGAAACCAGCAATGCCGTCAACACGGCGCCGCCGGCGGCTGCCATCCACGCGGCACGCACGGGCTGATCGGCGACGTACTGTTCGCTCCGCTGGCGCGCGTGGTCGAACTGGCCCTTCAGGTTCTGCATCTGCCGTCCGGCTGCGTCGGCGCTGTCCTTTGCGTAGGAGCGCACTGTCTCCATCGCATCGCGTGCTTTGTTGGACACGTCGGTTGCCGCAGCTTCGGTGTCGTAGGTCGATGAGGAGGGGGACTTCACGTCGTATTCGTTCATGGGGAGGCTCCGGTAACGCCCGGCCGCAACGTGCGGCCTGACAGCATCTCAGTCTGTCGCCGCACCACTGGCGCTTTGTCGGCAGGTGCATGCTCAGGCCGTAGGCGGCTGCCGCAGTTGGCTGGTCGAAAGAACGTCAGCTCATCAGCAGCCAAGTGTTCTGCCTACATAAACGTGCGGCAAGTTCCGAATCGACCGGCGTGCCGTGGAGCGAAGGTCGCACACCTTTATCCATACCTCGCCGCAACATGAACACCATCTCCCGGCCCTACGGCCACAACGCCGACGGCGACAACTCCGCACCCGGTGAACGTATCTCCTCGTCTTCTTATTCTTCTGCTCAGGCGTGGCGGCGGGTGTCGTGGGGCGCGATCGTCGCCGGCGTCGTCATTGCGCTGGTCGTGCAGCTCGTGCTCAGTCTGCTGGGCGCCGGGATCGGGTTGAGCACCATCGACCCGTTGCGTAACAGCAGCCCCGATGCGGCGACTTTCGGCATCGGTGCAGGCGTGTGGTGGGTTGCGAGCAGCGCAGTCGCCCTGTTCGCCGGCGGCTGGGTTGCGGCGCATCTCGCCGGTGCACCGGACAAGACAGACGCTTCACTGCATGGTCTCCTGACCTGGGGCCTGGCAACCATCGTCGCCGTGTATCTGGTCGCTTCGGCAGTGGGCGCAGCGGTGAGCGGTGGAGCGAGCATGCTCGGAACCGCGGCCACTGCATCGGCAGGTGCGGGCGGCTCCATCGCCGACGCTGCCAAGCGCCAGCTGGGCGGCGCCGATGTGTCCGTCGAATCGATCAAGAACGAAGCGCAGCAGCGCCTCGCGCAAGCCGCAGGCCAGGCTCCGACGGGCGCGCCTGTCGCCACCGAGGAGCAGAAGGCTGCCGCCGAGGCCAAGGCGCGGCAGGCTGCGGATGCGACAGCCAAGCGGTCGTCGCAAGCTGCGCTGGCGGTGCTGCTTGCGATGGTTGTCGGTGCCATTGCAGCCACTTTTGGCGGCTCGCTGGCCGGGCGCAAGTACCTGGTCGCAAGAGAGGTTCGATAGCGCCTGATTTCGAGCGCATCGAGGCGGCGGAGGGCAAACCCTGAGCAGCGCCGCATGTGCGGGCTTCAAGAATGAACGCTTCACTGGAGACCTTCTGCCCATGCCACAAGTCCGTATTTCCCGCCGCGCCTTCAATCTCTCGGCGGCTGCTGCCGCCGTGTCTGTTGCCGCGCCATCGTTTGCACAGTCCGCTTGGCCGAGCAAGCCGATCCGCATCATCGTTCCGTACACGCCCGGCGGCTTCACCGACCAGATGGCGCGGCTGGTCCAGGTGGGCCTGCAGACACGGCTGGGCCAGCCCGTGCTGATCGACAACAGGCCCGGCGCCAACAGCCTGATCGGCGTGGATGCAGTCGCGAAGGCGGCGCCGGACGGCAGCACTTTCGGCGTCGTCATCGCGGCCTATGCGGCCAACACCACGCTCTATCCGAAGCTGCCTTACGACCCCAAGAAAGACCTAGTCGGCGTTTCGCTGATGGGCGTGTCGCCGCTGCTCGCGGCGGTCAACAACGACACGCCTTTCAGGACCGCGAAGCAGCTGATCGACTATGCGCGAGCGAATCCGGGGAAGATCAGTTTCGGCTCGTCCGGCAACGGTTCCGCCGCGCACCTGACCAGCGAACTGTGGAAGTCGCTCACCAAGACCTACATGATCCATATTCCGTATCGGGGTGCAGTGCCGGCGCTGACCGACCTGATCGGCGGTCAGATCCAGTTGTTCTTCGACGCACCGACCGGGCTCATCAACCAGGGCAAGGCCGGCAAGGTGCGGCTGATCGGCGTTGCGAGCGACCGCCGCTTGCCGGCCGTGCCCGACGTGCCGACCTTCATCGAACAGGGCTTCGCGGGCTTCACCGGGAGTACCTGGGCCGGCATGCTGGCACCGGCGGGCACACCGCGCGAGATCGTCAAGCGCATGTCCGACGAAATTGCGCAAATCATCAAGAGCGAAGAGACGCGTGCCAAGCTGGATGCGATGGGCACCTTTCCTTCGGGCAGCACGCCCGAGGAGTTCGACGCCTTCATCACCGCCGAAACCGACAAATGGGCGAAGGTGATCAAGACGGCGGGTGTGAAGCTCGAATAGGTCGAACAGGCCGCTGCTTCAGGCGTTCTTGCTCGCCCATGCGGCCACCGCTTCACCCACCGAAGCGAAGGTCGCATTGCGCACCGCCATCGACGCCGTGGTTTCGGTCAGGTAGGCGGCGACCAGGATCGGGCCGCGTTCGGGTGGCCGCAGGATGGCGATGTCGCAGGCGGCGCCGTTGTCGCCCGAGCCCGTCTTGTCGCCCACCTTCCAGTCGGGCGGCAAGCCCGCACGCAGCCGCAGGTCGCCAGTCTTGTTGGCGTCGAGCCATTGCAGCAGCTGCGCGCGAGACCCCTGCGACAGCGTGTTGCCCAACAGAATCTTTTGCATGCTGCCCTGCATGGCGGCCGGCGTGGTGGTGTCGCGCGGATCTCCGGGCCGGGCTTCGTTGAGCTCGGTTTCGATGCGGTCGAGCCGGGTGCGCGTGTCGCCGATCGAGCGCATGTAGGTCGTGAAGCCCCCCGGTCCGCCGAAGCTGGCGAGCATCAGGTTGCCGGCCGTGTTGTCGCTGCGGGTGATGGCGGCCTCGCACAACTCCGCGATCGTCATACCGCCGCCGCCGACGAGCTTCTCGGTCACGGGCGAATAGCTGACCAGATCGCTCGCCGCGAAGACCACCCGGCGATCGAGCCGCTCCTTGCCCTGGTCGACGCGGGCAAGCACCAGTGCCGCGGCCAGGAACTTGAAGGTGCTGCACATCGGGAAGCGTTCGTCGGCGCGGTGCGCGGCGCGGCGGCCGGTGCCAGTGTCGAGCAGGCTGACGCCGAGCCGTCCGCCGCTGGCTTTCTCGATGTCGGCGAGGCGCCCGGAAATGTCCGGGCTGCCTTCGGCACGAATGCCCAGCGCGGCGGCCGACAGCGAGACGAAAAGAGTGCTTGAGAAATAACGTCGATCGATCAAATGAGTACTCCTGAAAAGAGCGACTTTCGGACATCGGCGGCAGCACCGCAAACGATAGTATTTGCTGCCTCCCACAAGAAAAGCTTTTGCTCGATCAATGGCGCGTCCGCACCTTCCACTCAATGCGCTTCGCGCTTTCGAATCGTCCGCCCGGCACCTCAGCTTCACGCTCGCCGCAGCCGAGTTGAATGTGACGCAGGCCGCCGTCAGCCAGCAGGTTCGCGGGCTCGAATCGCGGCTCGGGGTCCAGCTGTTCCGTCGCCTTCCGCGCGGACTGGCGCTCAGCGACGAAGGGCATGCACTGCTGCCGGTGCTGGTCGATGCCTTCGGTCGCATGGAAGCAGTGGTGCAGCAGTTCGACAACGGCCGCTTCTTCGAGGTCCTGACGGTCGGCGTGGTCGGTACCTTCGCCGTCGGATGGCTGCTTCCGCGCCTGCGCCTGTTTCAGGAACGCTGCCCCTTCATCGACCTGCGCCTGATGACGCACAACAACGTGGTCGATCCGGCCGCCGAGGGGCTCGACTTCGCGATCCGCTTCGGCGACGGCACCTGGCCGGGCATGCAGGTCGAGCATCTACTGGCGGCGCCGTTGACCGTGCTGTGCGCACCCGCGGCCGCAGCGCGCATTGCACGGCCGACCGACCTGGCGCACGAAACCCTGCTGCGCTCGTATCGGCCCGACGACTGGCCCGGCTGGTTCGCCGCCGCCGGCGTCGCCTGCCCGGCAATTCGAGGGCCGGTGTTCGATTCGTCGCGACTGATGGTGGAAGCCGCGATGCAGGGCGCCGGCGTGGCCCTCGCCCCAGCCGCGATGTTCGAGCGCGAGCTGGCCGAGGGCCGGCTGGCGCGGCCGCTCGCCGCCGAGGTGATGGCAGGCAGCTATTGGCTCACCCGGGCGCGGTCGAAGCCGAGCAGCCCAGCGATGGAGAGCTTTCGAAACTGGCTGCTGGCGCAGACCGGCTAGGGCCTACATGGATGCTTCGAGCATCTGCCGGTAGTCGTCGCGGGTCGCGAGCCGCGGATTGGTCTTGTGGCAGTGATCGGCCATGGCGCCGTCGATGACCGTATCGAACATCTCAGGCGTGACACCGACTTCGGCCAGGCCGCCGGGCAAACCGAGCCGCGCGCTCATGTCGCGGATTGCATCGCCCAGGTCGCCGGCCGTGTCGACGCGCATCGCCTGCGCCATGCGTTGCAGGCGCTGCTCTTTCTGCACCGACTCGGCACCTGCATTGAAGCGGATCACGGCCGGGAGAAACAGCGCGTTCAAGGTGCCGTGGTGCAGACGCGGATCGATGCCGCCCAGGCTGTGGCTCAGCGAATGCACGCAGCCGAGGCCCTTCTGGAATGCCATCGCGCCCTGCATCGACGCGCTCATCAGGTTGAGGCGCGCTTCGCGGTCGCTGCCATCCTTGGTGGCGCGCTCGATGTAGCCCCAGGCGCGCTGCAGCCCGTCGAGCGCAATGCCGTCGGCCGGCGGATTGAAGGCGGCCGACATGAAGGTTTCCATGCAGTGCGCTATCGCGTCCATGCCGGTCGCCGCGGTGAGCCGTGGCGGCAGGCCGAGCGTGAGTTCGGGGTCGCAGATGGCCGCCTTGGGCATCAGCGACCAGCTGTGGAAACCGAGCTTTCGGTGGTCGTCGACGATCACGATGGCACCGCGCGCCACCTCGCTGCCGGTGCCGCTGGTGGTGGGCACCGCGACGATCGGCGCCACGCGGTCGGTGATCTTCGGCGAACCGCCCGCGATCGTGGCGTAGGTCTTGAGCGGGCCTTCGTGCGTGGCCGCGATCGCGACGCCCTTGGCGCAGTCGATGGCCGAGCCGCCGCCGACCGCGATCAGGCCGTCGCAGCGGCCTTCGCGGTAGGCAGCGGCGGCCAAGCGCACGGCCGCTTCGGTCGGGTTGGACGGCGTCTGGTCGAACACGGCGACCTGCAGGTCGCCGAGCGCAACGAGCGCGATCTGCAGGACACCGCCACGCGCACGCCGGCATCGGTGACGACCAGCGGCCGGGTGATGCCGATGCGTTCGCATTCGCTGCGAAGCAGACGGATGGCGCCGAACTCGAACTGGACTTGGGTAAGGTACTGGATGAGGGCCATGGCAGGGGTGTGGACGGTACGATGCGGGCCTTCGAATTTAACAATTGCAGCTTGCCTTGCCCATGAATAAAACCCTTGCGCCGCAGCTCACCGCCAGGATGCGCGACGTGATCGACCGCATGGTGCGCGCCGGGCATCCGCCGCTGCACACGCTCACCGCGGCCGAGGCCAAGGCCGCCTATGAAAAAGGCGCGGGCGTGCTCGAGGTGCCCAAGCCGGAACTCGCTCGGGTCGAAGACCTGACCCTGTCGGCGCGGGACGGCCACGCGCTGCCGGCGCGGCTCTACGCGCCTTCGCACGCCGTGCTGCCGCTGCTTGTGTACTTTCATGGCGGCGGCTTCACCGTCGGCAGCATCGCCACGCACGACACGCTGTGCCGGGTGCTGAGCCAGAAGAGCGGCTGCGCGGTGGTTTCGCTCGACTACCGGCTGGCGCCCGCGCACAGGTTTCCAACCGCATCGAACGATGCATGGGATGCGCTTGTCCATCTGGCAGAGCATGCAGCAGAGTACGGGCTCGACGCCACGCGGCTCGCCGTGGGTGGCGACAGTGCCGGCGGCACGCTGGCAGCGGTCTGCGCCATCCTCGCGCGCGACGCCGGGCTCGCCTTGGCGTTGCAGCTGCTGTTCTACCCGGGCACCACTGCCCATCAGGACACGCCGTCGCATCGGCGCTTCGCGACCGGACCGCTGCTGGACGAGCCGCTCGTCAGCTGGTTCTTCGCGCAGTACGTGAACACGCGCGCCGAGCGCGACGACTGGCGATTTGCGCCGCTCAACACCGACGACGTGGAAGGCGTCGCGCCGGCCTGGATCGGCCTGGCGGAATGCGATCCGCTGGTGGACGAAGGCATCGCCTACGCCGACAAGCTGCGGCTTGCCGGCGTGCCGGTCGCGCTGGAGATCTACCGCGGCGTGATCCACGAATTCATCAAGATGGGCCGCACCATTCCCGAGGCGCTGCAGGCGCACGAGGACGCGGCCCGCGCACTGAAGGAAGCCCTGCAGCCATGAGCAACGCAATCCGTAAAACCGACTTCCGCTTCTTCCATCGGCTGCGCGTGCGCTGGGCCGAAGTCGACATGCAGAAGATCGTGTTCAACGCGCACTACCTGATGTACTTCGACACCGCCATCGCCGACTATTGGCGCGCGCTGGCGTTGCCGTATGAAGAAGCGATGCACGCACTGGGCGGCGACCTGTACGTGCGCAAGGCGACGATCGAATTCAACGCGTCGGCGCGAATAGACGACGTGCTCGACGTCGCCATGAAGTGCGTGCGCGTGGGCACCTCGTCCATCGTCTTTCACGGCGGGCTGTTTCGACGCGACGAGCTACTGGTGACCTGCGAACTGGTCTACGTGTTTGCAGATCCGGCCACGCAGACCTCGCGTCCGGTGCCCTCCCTGCTGCGCGAGGTTTTCACCGCCTATGAGGCGGGCGAGGCGATGACCGACGTGGCCACCGGCGATTGGGCGCAGCTGGGCGTGGGTGCGCAGGCGGTTCGCAGCGCCGTCTTCATCGAGGAGCAGCGCATCCCGAAGGAGCTGGAATGGGACGAGCACGACGACACCGCGGTGCATGCCGTCGCGCACAACCGACTGGGCCAGGTGATCGCAACCGGCCGCCTGGTCGCCGAAGCCGGCGCGCCGGCACGCATCGGGCGGATGGCAGTGCATCGGGTCCTGCGCAGCAGTGGACATGGCGAAGCAGTGCTGCGTGCGCTGGAAGCCGTCGCCGCGCAACGAGGCGAGCCCGAGGTCGCGCTTCATGCGCAGCGCAGTGCGCAAACCTTCTACTCG
>JBBJMS010000008.1:0-48905 GCA_037720315.1 Variovorax sp.
GGGTGCTGAGGGGTTCGAACCCCCGACCTACGCCTTGTAAGGGCGCCGCTCTACCAGCTGAGCTAAGCACCCCACCGGAAAAACATTGTCTCAGTTCAGCGCGTCTTTCAGCGCCTTGCCTGGACGGAACTTAGGGATCTTGGCGGCCTTGATTTTAATCGCGTCGCCGGTGCGCGGATTCCGACCGGTACGCGCAGCGCGCTTGCCGACGGTAAAGGTGCCGAAACCGACCAGCGACACGGAGCCGCCTTTCTTGAGCGTGAGACGAATTGCGCCGATGGTGGATTCGAGTGCCCGCGTCGCTGCGGCTTTGGAAATGTCGGCGTTCTTTGCGATGTGCTCAATCAGTTCGGTCTTGTTCACAAGGGCCCCTTGCAGGAAAAATATGTTGATCAGGTCGCGTCAGACGCGATGCCGGCCCGCGACGCCGCCGCGGGTGTGTAAAGAGAAACGGAGGATGGCAGTTCTGACGCGCCGGCAGCGCACTGCCGACAAGGATTACAACCACTGGTCCACAGGGTGTCAATACAACGCTCGGCCTTGCGACCCCGAGAGAGATGCGATTTTAGTGGCGTTTTACGCAGTCTCTTTCAGAGCGACTGAACGATTGCGCGACCGAGGTCGGACGTGCTCGCCGATCCGCCGATGTCTAACGTGCGCGGGGCGCCGCTGCCGGGTGCCAGCACCTTTTCGATCGCGGCCAGGATCGCATCGTGCGCAGCCTTGTGCCCAAGAAACTCCAGCATCATCGCGCCGCACCAGATCTGACCGATTGGGTTCGCGATGCCCTTGCCGGCTATGTCGGGCGCCGAACCGTGCACCGGCTCGAACAACGAAGGCGTTGTGCGCTCCGGATTGAGGTTGGCGCTCGGCGCAATGCCGATCGTGCCGGTACACGCCGGTCCGAGGTCGGACAAGATGTCGCCGAACAGGTTGCTCGCCACCACCACATCGAAGAAGTCCGGGCGCTGCACGAAGTGGGCCGTCAGGATGTCGATGTGGAACTTGTCCTGCGTCACGTCCGGATAGTTCGCGGCCATGGCGGCGACGCGCTCGTCCCAGTAGGGCATGGTGATCGCGATGCCGTTCGATTTGGTTGCGCTCGTGAGGTGCTTCTTGGCGCGTGAGCGGGCGAGCTCGAACGCGAACTTGAGCACACGATCCACGCCGAAGCGCGACATCACCGTCTCCTGCACGACGATCTCCCGTGCGGTTCCTTCGTACATGCGTCCGCCGATACTCGAGTACTCACCTTCGGTGTTCTCCCGCACGATGTACATGTCGATCTCGCCGGGCTGGCGCGGCGTCCCGTCGCGCCGCACCACGGGGGCGGTGATGCCGGGCATCAGGCGCGCGGGACGCAGGTTGACGTACTGGTCGAACTCCCGGCGAAACAACAGCAGCGAGCCCCACAACGAGACGTGGTCCGCGATTTTCTCTGGCCAGCCCACCGCGCCGAAATAGATGGCGTCGTGGCCGCCGATCTGGTCCTTCCAGTCGTCTGGCAGCATCTTGCCGTGCTTCTCGCAGTAGTCCCAGCTCGAAAAATCGAAGTGGTCGAAGTGAAGGTCGATGCCGAATTTGCGTGCTGCGGCGTCGAGCACCTCCAGGCCCTCGGGCATGGTTTCCTTGCCGATACCGTCGCCGGCGATGACTGCGATTCGTTGGGTGCTCATGGTCTCAATCGTTGGAAGCATGTTTGAAGAAGAGCTCGGCCTCGGCCAGCAGTGCGCCGGGCGCCTCCTCGGGAATGTAGTGGCCGCTGGGCAGCGTGCCGCCGGATACGTTGGTGGCGCGCTCGCGCCAGAGCGCCAGCACATCGAAGCAACTTCCGACGATGCCGTGCTCGCCCCACAGAACGCGCAAAGGCTGCTTCAACAACCGGCCCGCAGCGATGTCGGCGCGGTCATGCTCGAGGTCGATCGTGGCCGCAGCACGGTAGTCCTCGCACATCGACTGCGCGGTGCCTTCGATTGCGGCACATCGCTCGTACTCTGCCAAAGCTTCGGCCGAGAAGGCTCCGAGGCCGGCATGTCGGCTGCCCATCGCCGTACGCACGTAGCGCGCCGGATCGGCCTCGATCAACGCTTCGGGCAAAGGCGGCGGCTGGATCAGGAAGAACCAATGCCAGTAGGCTCGCGCAAAGGCTTCGGTTGTCTCGCGGTACATCGCCAGCGTAGGCGCGATGTCGAGCAACATGAGGCGATCGACCGCATCCGGATGGTCCGCCGCGAGCCGGTGCGCCACGCGCGCTCCGCGGTCATGCGCAAGCACTCCGAATTGCGAGAACCCGTGATGCTGCATGGCATGCAGCGCATCGAGCGCCATCTCGCGTTTGCTGTAGACCGCATGATCGGCGTCGGCAGTCGGGCGGCCCGAGTCGCCATACCCGCGCAGATCGATCATGACGAGCATAAAGTGCTCAGCCAGTTCCTGCGCCACCCGATGCCAGATGACATGTGTCTGCGGATGTCCATGGAGCAGCAGCAGCGGCGCACCCTGCCCGCCAATGCGGCCGTGCACACGCACGCCGTTGCGCGACAGGTCGAAGCTGGAAAAGGCAGCTGAGAACACAGGACGAATTGTGCGCGCTGCGTGCCGTCAGCGCTCGCCGCGCACGACCAGGCTCACGCCCACGGCAGTCATCGCAATGCCCGCCAACGTCAGCGCCGTGACAGGCTCATCGAATAGCAGCCACGCCATGACCGCCGTGCACGGCGGCACTAGGTAAAGCAGGCTCGTGACCGCGGTTGCCGTGCCGCGCTGGATCAGCATGTACAGCAGAGAGCTCCCGCCCAGCGACAAGGCGAGCACCGACCACGCCATCGCGCCACCCGAAGAGAGATTCCACTGGATGCTGTCGGACTCGTTGACTGCAAACGGCAGCGTGACAAGCAGCGCCGCAGCGAGTTGGACCGCGCTTGCGCTGCGCACATCGCACGGCGCAACGAAGCGCTTCTGGTAGAGCGTGCCGGCCGTGATGGAGAACAGCGCCATCAGGGCCAGCGCCATGGTGAGCGCACTCACTTCTGCGCCCTCTCCGAACTTGTGCGACACGACCAGCACCAGGCCGGCGAAGCCGAGCGCAAGGCCGGCCCACTGGCGGCGGTTGATGGGGCTGCCGTTCATCGAAAGCCAAACCGCCGTGAGCACCGGCTGGATGCCTACCAGCAACGCGACCAGCCCGGAACCCATGCCTGCCCTGACCGCCGCCCAGACGCCGCCAAGGTAGCCGGCCTGCATCAGGATGCCGGTGACCGCGAGATGAGCCCACTGCGAACGGCGAGCGGGCCAGGCAACGCGCGCCAGCCGCACCCAGACGAGGAAACAAAGCACCGACAGCGCGTAGCGCACGGCCAGGAATTTGAGCGGCGGCGCGTAGGGCATGCCGTAGCGCGCAACGATGAAGCCAGTGCTCCAGATGAGGACGAAGACAGCCGGCATCGAGCGCACCCACGCCGAGTTTGCAGGCAGGCCGGTCATTTGGCGCGTGCCCTGATCTCCGGAATCGCCTTCTGCAGGTAATAGACCATCGACCAGACGGTGAGCACGGCCGATATCCATATCAGCCACTGCCCCCATGCACCGGTGTCGATCAGGCGGAACAGCACGCCGTCGAAAAGAAGGAACGGGATCGCGACCATCTGCACCACGGTCTTGACCTTGCCGATCATGTGGACCGCCACGCTCTTGCCGGCGCCGATCTGCGCCATCCATTCGCGCAATGCGGAAATGGCGATTTCGCGGCCGATGATGATTAATGCGACGAACACGTCGGCCCGGTTCAGGTGCACCAGCACGAGCAGCGACGCGCAGACGAGGATCTTGTCGGCCACCGGATCGAGGAATGCGCCGAAGGCCGAGGTTTGATTGAGCTTGCGCGCTAGGAAGCCGTCGAGCCAGTCGGTCAGCGCGAACACGATGAACATGACCGTCGCGATGATGTTGCGCACCGGCTCGGCGATGGGCAGATAGAACACGCCCACGATCAGCGGGATCGCGACGATGCGCGTCCAGGTCATGATCGTCGGCAGCGTCCAGAACATGCCGCGGATTGTGTCATGCGCTTGGGGCAGTTCCGACTGCAGCGCTCAACGCAGCGCGCGGTAGATTTCTTCCGCCAGGTCGATCGCGATGCCTTCGACCGATGCGATGTCTTCCACGCTCGCAGCAGCGACGCCGCGAATGCCGCCAAAGCGTTGCAGCAATCGGGCGCGGCGCTTGGGGCCGATGCCAGGGATGTCTTCGAGCTGGCTGCCGCCGACCCGCACCTTGGCCCGCTTCGCACGCATGCCGGTGATGGCGAAGCGATGAGCTTCGTCGCGAATCTGCGCCACCAGCATCAACGCCGCCGAGTCGCGCCCGAGGTAGGCCTTTTCGCGGCCATCGGCGAACACCAGTTCTTCGAGCCCGACCTTGCGGCCCTCGCCCTTCTCCACGCCGACGATCAGGGAAACCGGCAGACCGAGTTCGCCGAACACTTCGCGCGCCATCGAGACCTGGCCCTTGCCCCCATCGACCAGCACCAGGTCGGGCATGCGCGCAGTGCGCGTGCCGGGCCGGGCATCGCTGCCGGCGCCGGCCGCGTCGCCGGCCGGCGGCGCATCGGTTTCGGCCGCCATGGCCTCGGCCAGCTTGCCGTAGCGGCGATGCAGCACCTGGCGCATCGCCGCATAGTCGTCGCCCGGCGTGATGCCGTCGATGTTGTAGCGGCGGTACTCGCGGTTCTGCATGGTGTGGTGCTCAAACACCACGCACGAGGCCTGCGTCGCCTCGCCTGCGGTGTGCGAAATGTCGAAGCACTCGACCCGGAAGTTGTCAAGATCGTCCGGCGCGAGTTCGAGCGCGTCCACCAGCGCGCGCGTGCGCGCCTGCTGCGAGCCTTCTTCGGCAAGCAGACGCGCGAGTTGCAGGCCGGCGTTCGTCTGCGCCATCTCGAGCCAGTGCCGGCGCTGCTCGCGCGGCTGGAACACGGCCGTCAGACGCGTGCCGGATTGCTGCGACACGGCCTCGATCAGTGCCCGGCTCACGGGCTCGCTCAGCACCAGCGTGGACGGAACCGGCACATCGATGTAGTGCTGAGCGATGAAGGCCTCGAGCACCTGCACTTCCACCGAATCCGCCACCAGCCCCGACTCGTCGGCGTCCGATTCGCGCTCGCCCTGCAGCATCTGCGCCGCATCCTCGACGTGCACGGGAAAGTAAGGACGGTCGCCCAGGTGACGTCCGCCGCGCACCATCGCGAGATTCACGCAGGCCCGGCCGCCCTGGACCTTGACCGCGAGGATGTCGACATCCTTGTCGGACGCGATCTCGATCGACTGCTGGTGGAGCACGCGCGACAAGGCCGACATCTGGTTGCGCAGCTCGGCGGCCTGCTCGAACTCCAGCTTCTGTGCATGCTCGCTCATGCGCGCTTCGAGCTGACTCAGGACGGCCTGGGTCTCGCCGGTCAGGAAAGCCTCGGCATTGGCGACATCCTGCGCATAAGCCTCCGGCGTGATGTACCCGACGCACGGGCCGGTGCAGCGCTTGATCTGATAGAGCAGGCAAGGCCGGGTGCGGTTGGCGTACACCGTGTCTTCGCAGGTGCGCAGCTTGAAGACTTTCTGCAGCAGCTGGATCGATTCCTTCACCGCCCACGCGCTTGGATAGGGTCCGAAGTAGCGATGCTTGCGGTCGACCGCGCCGCGGTAGTAGGCCAGCCGCGGAAAGGCGTGCGCCGCGATCTTCAGGTAGGGGTAGCTCTTGTCGTCGCGAAACAGGATGTTGTAGCGCGGCTTGAGCGTCTTGATCAGATTGTTCTCGAGCAGCAGCGCCTCGGCCTCGGAGCGCACCACCGTGGTCTCCATGCGCACGATCTTCGAGATCATGTGGCCGATGCGCGTGCCGCCATGGCTCTTCTGGAAGTAGTTGGCCACGCGCTTCTTGAGATTGCGCGCCTTGCCCACGTACAGCACCGCGCCCGCCGCGTCGAAATAGCGGTAGACGCCGGGCAGATGCGGCAAGGCCGCAACTTCGCTCAGCAACTGATCGGAATGCGTGTCGGACATCGTCTTAGTATCCCGCGATGCGCTGGGCAATTTTCTGCAAGGTCATCGACAACCACGGCGACGTCGGCGTGTGCTGGCGGCTGGCCTGCGCCCTGGCGGCGACCAGCGAGGCGGTGCGCCTGTGGATCGACGACCCGGCCGCCCTGGCCTGGATGGCGCCCGATGGATTCCCCGGCGTCGAGGTGGCGCCCTGGAGCGACGCATCGGCGGCCGATTCGCTCGACGCCTCAACGGCGCCGGATGTACTGGTTGAGGCCTTCGGATGCGAGCCCGCACCAGAGGTCATCGCGCAGTTCCTCGCCGGATCGAAGAACACCGCGGACACGCGCCATGCATGGGTGAATCTCGAATACCTCTCGGCCGAGCCCTATGTGGAGCGGCTGCATGGATTGCCCTCGCCGGTTTTCAAGGGCCCGGGCGCCGGCGCAACCAAGCGCTTTTTCTATCCGGGCTTCACCGAGGCGACCGGCGGCTTGCTGCGCGAGCCCGATCTGCTCGCGCGCTGGTCCGGCTTCGACCGCCGCGACTGGCTTGCGCGGCAAGGAATCGAATGGCGCGGAGAACGGCTGGTTTCCTTGTTCTGCTACGAACCGCCGGCACTCGAAGCGCTGCTTGCGCAGTTCGAACACGCGGCGCAGCCGACCCGCCTGTTGGTGACCGCGGGGCGCGCGAGCGTCGCGCTACCGCCGGGTCCGGCGCAGCGCGGCGCCCTCTCCATATCGTGGTTGCCCTATCTGCCGCAAACCGAGTTCGATCATCTGCTCTGGGCTTGCGATCTCAACTTCGTGCGGGGCGAGGATTCGGTGGTGCGAGCGCTTTGGGCCGGCGCAGCCCTGGTCTGGCAAATTTATCCGCAGTACGACGACGCCCATCACGCCAAGCTCGATGCATTTCTGGACCGGCTTGACGCGCCGCGCACGTTGCGCAATTTTCACCTGGCATGGAACGGCATCGGCGGCGGCGCCCTGCCCGATCTGGACCGCGAGACGCTGGCAACCTGGAGCGCCGCCGTGATGGCTGCGCGCGCGCGGCTGGCGGATCAGGACGATCTCGCCACCCGACTCGCCCGGTTCGTCGGCCAAAAAAGCTAAAATCGCGGGCTTTGCGGATTCTGGCCGGGCGCAGGGGGAGCCCCTCGTTTGCCGCCACACCCGCTGAACCCGTCGCGGTGAACGTGTCACGAGCGGCCAAACATCCAGAGACCCTGTTCATGAAAATCGCTCAAGAAATCCGCGCCGGCAACGTGATCATGCACGGCAAGGACCCGATGGTCGTCCTCAAGACCGAATACAGCCGCGGCGGCCGCAATTCCGCCACCGTCCGCATGAAGCTTAAGAGCCTCATCGCCAACTTCAATACCGAAGTCGTGTTCAAGGCCGACGACAAGATCGAGCAGATCGTGCTCGACAAGAAGGAGTGCACCTACTCCTACTTCGCCGACCCGATGTACGTGTGCATGGACACCGAGTTCAACCAGTACGAAGTGGAAGCCGAGAACATGGGCGACTCGCTTAACTACCTTGAAGACGGCATGCCGGTCGAAGTGGTGTTCTACGACGGCAAGGCTATTTCGGTCGAGTTGCCGACCAGCGTCGAACGCGAGATCACCTGGACCGAGCCTGCCGTAAAGGGCGACACCTCGGGCAAGGTCATGAAGCCGGCCAAGATCGCAACCGGCTTCGACGTCGGTGTGCCGCTCTTCGTGGCGCAGGGCGACCGCATCGAGATCGACACGCGCACGGGTGAATACCGCAAGCGCGTTTGACCGCGCACCTCGCTGACCCGACCATGGCCGACGGCACGCACGACCTCCACGACAAGCGGCTTGCCGACGCCTGGGCAACGCTGCAATCGCATGCCGACAAGGGCCTGCCGCTGGGGCCGGATCCTTCGCGCCTCGCCTTTGCCGATCCGGAGTTCCTGCTCAGGCGCGAAACGCGCGGACTGCGCATGCAGCTCGAGCTGATGAAGCCCGACCTGGAGATGCGCGCGCATGGCATCGAGAACACCGTGGTGGTGTTCGGCAGTGCCCGTTTTCGTAGCGAAGAAGAATCCGGCGTCCTGATCGCCAAGGCCGACGCGGCCGGCGACACCGTGGCCGCGGCCCGCTTGCGAAAACTCGCGCGCAGTTCCCACTACTACGAGAAGGCGCGTGCGTTCGGCAAGCTGGTGGCGCAGTACAGCCACGACAAGGAACCGGAAGACAAGCTTTTCGTCTGCACCGGCGGCGGGCCCGGCATCATGCAGGCGGCCAACCGCGGCGCCCATGAAGGCGGCGGTCTCTCCGTCGGTTTGGCAATCGCCCTTCCGATGGAGGAAGAAGCAACCTTATGCTCTACGCCGGCGCTCAGCTTCAAGTTTCACTACTTCGCAATCCGCAAGATGCATTTCATGATGCGGGCCAAGGCGCTGGTGGCTTTTCCGGGTGGCTTCGGCACGCTCGACGAGCTGTTCGAGGTGATCACGCTGGTGCAGACCCGCAAGGCGAAGCCGGTGCCGATCGTGCTCTGCGGCGCCGATTACTGGAAGCAGTTGATCGACTTCGACTTCCTGGCCGATGAAGGCGTGATCTCGCCCGACGACGTGAAGTTGATCGAGTACGTTGACGCGCCGCAGGACGCTTGGGACACGATCAAGCGCTTCTACAAGCTCTGATCTTCGCGCGGCGCCTGCGGAACGCGCAGGCCCCACGCAGCGCGCGCACCCAGCGCGACCACGCCGCCGACCAGCCAAAAAACGCCCGCGATGCCCACCAGAGCGCCGGCCGAGCCGAACAGCATCGGCATGGCGACACTCGATGCATTGATGGTCATGAGCCGCAGTCCAAGCGCCTCGCCATGGCGTGCGTGCGGCGTGATCTGGTGCAGCATGCTCATCACCATCGGCTGCACCGCCCCCAGCGCAAAACCCAGCACGACCGAGCAGGCGCCCATCGCGAGCGGCGACGACAGCAGGGGATAGACGGCAAACACCAAGGCAGTGACCACCGTCGATGCAGCGATCACGCTGCGCTCCGACGCTCGCGAAGCAATCAGCGGCAGCAGGACCCGGATGGCGGCTGCCGCAATGGCGAAGGCGCCCAGGATCGAGCCGATCACCGACGCACCCAACCCGAGCTCGTGCCCGAGGACGGGCAGCACGAACGCATGCACGTCCCAGCTCGACGACTGCAGCCAGTTCACGAACAGCAGGCGGCGGAACATGGGCTCCTGCAGCAAGTCCCAGGCGCGCGGCTTCGCACCATCGATGGGCCGCGGCATGCTGGGAAGCTCTTGCGTCTTGCGCGCGAACAGCCATCCGGCCAGCGGCAGCAGCGCCAGCACGGCGAACGCGATGCGAAAGCCCGGCAGATCGCCCGCGCTGCGGCCTGCATGGTCGATCAGCAGGCCAGCGCAGAACGGACCGACGAAGTTGGCCGCCGCCGGCGCAATCGCCAGCCAACTGAACACCTTCTTGAGTTCCGTCGGATTGCGCGCGGCACGACCGACGTGGCGCTGCAATGCGATCACCGCCACACCGGTCGCGCCGCCTGTGAGCAGGGCTGCAACGCACATCGCCGGGAAAATGGGCAACACCGCCGCAAGCGCCGCGCGCCGGCGGCGCAATTACCGCCAGCACCAGCGGCCGTTTCAGGCCGTGCCGGTCGGCGAAGCGGCCCGCCGGTAGCGCCAGGAAAACCTGCGAGAGCGCAAACAGCGCGATCAGCACGCCCACAGCCGCGGCGCTGTACCCCTGCTGCAGCGCGAGCAGCGGCGCCGCCAGCCGCATGCCGGCCATCGCGGCGTGCAGGACAGATCTGTGCGGCGATGAGCCGGAGCAGTTCAGCGCTCACTCAGCCTCGCGAGTTCAGGGATCGCTTCGTCGCTGTCCTCAGTTGAAGGCAGGAGCGATTGCGACTGCGTCTCGGGCAGCGCCTCGACCTTGCGCAATGCCAGGCGCATCTGCTTGGCCCGGGTGTCGGCCTTGTCGAGCGTGTCGGAGGCTTTCGCCACCTGCTCCTTGATGCGCGCCACCCATTCGCCATATCGCTCGAACTCGGTCTTGACCGCGCCGAGCACCTTCCAGACCTCGGACGCCTGATGCTCCAGCGCCAGCGTGCGAAAACCCATGTGGAGGCTGTTGAGCATCGCCAACAGCGTGGTCGGGCCCGCGAGCGTTACCCGGTACTGGCGCTGGATCGCATCCATCAGGCCCGGACGGCGCAGCACCTCCGCATAGAGGCTCTCGACCGGCAGGAAAAGGATCGCGAAGTCGGTGGTGTGCGGTGCAGCCAGATAGTTCTCGGCGATCGACCGGGCCTCGCTCCGGACGCGCGCTTCCAGCGCCTTGGCCGCAAGTTCGGCGGCGACCAGGTCGACGCGCTCGTGCGCATCGAGCAGCCGCTCGTAGTCGTCGCGCGGAAACTTGGCATCGATCGGCAGCCAGACCGGCGCGCCATCGCCCCCGCGGCCCGGAAAGCGGATCGCGAAATCCACGCGCTGCCCGCTGCGCGGCTTGGTCTCGACTTGCTTTGCGTACTGGTCAGGCGTGAGCACCTGCTCGAGCAGCGCCTCAAGTTGCACTTCGCCGAAGATGCCGCGCGTCTTCACATTGGTCAGCACACGCTGCAGGTTGCCGACACCGACCGCCAGCGTCTGCATTTCGCCGAGCCCCTTGTGCACCTGTTCTAGGCGGTCCGCCACCTGCTTGAAGCTCTCGCCGAGCCGCGCCTCGAGCGTGCTCTGCAGCTTCTCGTCGACCGTCTTGCGCATTTCCTCGAGCTTGGCCGTGTTGCTCTGCTGTAGCTGCGTGAGCTGGGTTTCCATGGTGGCGCGAACTTCTGCAAGCCGGCGCGCGTTGGATTCGCTCAGACTTTGCAGCTGGGTATTGAGCGTATCTCCCAGCGTCTTCTGCAGCAGGGTGAGCTGCTGTGCGAAGGCATCGATCTGCGCGTTCTGGGTGCGCGTTGTCTCCGCGCCCTGTTGCACCAGCGCATGCTGGAACGTCGCGAAGGCTTGCGCGGTTTCCTGCCGTCCACCGCGCGAGGACTCGCCTATCTCGCGGCGCAGCTCGCGCTCGGTGCGTTCGGTGGCCGCGACCAGCGTGGCGACCAGAGCGCCGTGGTCGGGCGGTACCGGCTTGCGCAGCAGCAGCCAAAGAACGAGGGCGACATTGAATAGCGCAATGACCAGCAGGACCCAGGTGTCCGGAACGGGCATTTCCATCTACTTGCCCGCGAGCGCCTCGGGGTTGAGCGGGGTCAGCGGCTTGCCGTGGACGAGAAAGCCGATCAGGTTGTCGGCAGCCAGATTTGCCATCGCCAGCCGCGTCGGCACGGTGGCGCTGGCGATATGCGGCGTGAGCACGACGTTGGGCACTTCGAGCAGCGCCGGATGCACCTCGGGCTCGCCTTCGAACACGTCCAGCCCGGCCGCGGCGATGCGTCGGTCGCGCAGGGCCTCGGCGAGCGCGGCATCGTCGACGATGCCGCCGCGCGCGATGTTCACCAGCGTGGCGGTCGGCTTCATCAGCGCAAGTTCGGCAGCGCCGATGGTGTGGTGCGACGCCGGGGCGTAGGGCACCACGAGCAGCACATGGTCGGCGGTCTTCAGCAGTTCTTCCTTGCTCGCATAGGTCGCCTTGCATTCGGCCTCGGTCTTGGCGTCGAGGCGCGAGCGGTTGTGATAGATCACCTTCATGCCGAAACCGTGCGCTCCCCGCTTGGCGATGCCCTGCCCGATGCGCCCCATGCCGATGATGCCCAGCGTCGAGCCGTGGATGTCGGAGCCGGCGAACATGTCGTAGCTCCATTTGGTCCATTGGCCGGCGCGCAGGAAATGCTCGCTTTCCGTAATGCGGCGCGCGGTTGCCATCAGCAGCGCGAAGCCGAAGTCGGCCGTGGTTTCGGTCAGCACGTCGGGGGCGTTGGTGGCGAGCACGCCACCGGCCGTCATTGCGTCGACATCGAAGTTGTTGTAGCCGACGGCCATGTTGGCGCAGATCTTCAGGTCGGGGCATGCGGCCAGCACTTCGGCGTCGATGCGCTCGCTGCCGGTCGTGAAGGCGCCCTGCTTGCCCTTGAGCTTTTCGATCAGCTGGGCCCTGCTCCAGCTTTCGTCGTTCTGGTTGGAAACGACCTCGAAATGTTGTTCGAGACGCGCAACGGTCTCGGGAAAAATCGAGCGGGCAATGAGGATGTTGGGTTTGTTCATGGTCAGCGCAAAAAGATGAAGGTAACAAGGATGAAGAGCGGCACCAGGATGACGATCGACCAAAGCATGTAGCTGAAGAAGCTCGGCATGCGGATGCCGCGGCTTTCGGCGATGGCCTTGACCATCAGGTTAGGCGCATTGCCGATATAGGTGTTCGCGCCCATGAAGACTGCACCGGCAGAGATGGCTGCCAGCGTGGTCGCGTAGGTGGTCATCAGCGCCTGAGGATCGCCGCCCGCCGTATTGAAGAACACCAGGTAGGTCGGCGCGTTGTCGAGAAACGAACTCAGGATGCCCGTGGCCCAGAAATACATCACCGGGTCGGGCTGTCCGTCGGGCCGAGTCACCGCCGAGACGATCGCGCCGAAGGGGCCATCGACGCCCGCCCTGAGCATCGCGATCACCGGAATGATCGTCAGGAAGATGCCCGCAAACAGCTTTGCCACCTCGGCCATCGGCTCCCAGCCGAACTGGTTGTCCGCATGCACCTTGGCAGCAGTGATCCAGAGCGACAGCAGCGTGATGCCGATCAGCCCCAGGTCGCGCACGATGCCGGGCAGGCCGACTTCGGTGCCGTAGACATTGAAGCTGATGGGCGATTTCCAGAAGCCACTCACGAGCACGAAGGCGACGATGGCGCCGAGGAGCCAGAAATTTCGCGCCCCGTCGAAACCGAGCGCCCGCGTGTCGGGCGTCGGGTCGACCGGGAGCACGCCTTCCCTGCGGTAGTACCAGCTGTCGATGGCATAGAACAGCGCCAGCAGCACGCCGACGATCAACAGCGTCTCCGGAAAGATGTTCTTCATGGTCCAGAAGAAATCCACGCCCTTCAGGAAACCAAGGAACAGCGGCGGATCGCCCAGCGGCGTCAGCGAGCCGCCGGCGTTGGACACGATGAAGATGAAGAAGACGACCACATGCGCTTTGTGAATGCGGTTGTCGTTGGCACGTATCAGCGGTCGGATCAGCAGCATCGATGCGCCGGTCGTTCCCATGAGGCTGGCGAGCACCGCGCCTATCGCGAGGATCGACGTGTTGAGGCCCGGCGTCCCGTGCAGATTGCCGCGGATGTGGATGCCTCCGGCGACAACATACAAGGCAGTGAGCAGGATGATGAAGGGTATGTATTCCGCCATCAGCGCATGGACCAGCTGAACGGCCGCCAGACCCACGCCGTAGGCCGCCGCGAACGGCAGCATGAACGCGAGCGCCCAGCCAGCCGACACCTTGCCGTAGTGGTGATGCCAGAACGACGGCGCGAGCAGCGGCATCAGCGCTATCGACAGCAGCAGGCCCGCGAAGGGCACGCCCCACAGCGGCGACAGCGCACGGGCGTCGAAGTCGGCCGCCGATGCGACGGCCGGAATCAGCAACGCGAATGCAGCGGCCAACCGTTTGCAAAACAGCTTCTTCATGCCGCGGCCCCCGCGTCCCGGGCCGCCGGCTGGGCGATGTCGAAGACCTGGCGCAGATAGGCCAGGTAGCGCTCGTCTTCGCACATGTTCTTGGACGGCGTGTCGGACAGCTTGGCCACCGGCTGGTCGTTGCACCGAACCATCTTGATGACGATCTGCAACGGCTCATAGCCGAGGTCGTTGGTCAGGTTTGTCCCGATGCCGAACGCCAATTGGCAACGACCGCGGAACTGCTGGTAGAGCTCGACCGTGCGCGGAACGGTGAGGCTGTCGCTGAAGATCAGCGTCTTGGTGCGCGGATCGACACGGTTGGCCGCGTAATGGGCCAGCATGCGTTCGCCCCACTGGAAAGGATCGCCGCTGTCATGGCGCGCGCCGTCGAAAAGCTTGCAGAAGTACATGTCGAAGTCGCGCAGGAACGCCGTCATGCCATAGACGTCGGACAGCGCAATGCCCAGGTCGCCCCGGTACTCGCGCGCCCACGACTCGAAGCCGAACACCTGGCTGTCGCGCAGCCGGGGGCCGAGCGCCTGGCAAGCCTGCAGATATTCGTGCGCCATCGTCCCGAGCGGAATCAGGCCGAGCTTCATGGCGTACAGGACGTTGCTGGTGCCGGCGAACTGCGGTTGCTTGGCGGCCCGCTGCGTCGGCGTGGTTACCACGCCGAGCTGCGCGCCCAGCGTGCGCAGCACCTCTTCGTGCCACTCGTTGGAGAAGCGACGCCGCGTGCCGTAGTCGGCGATCTTGAGGTCTTCGAGGCCCGGAGCCCGCAGCTGCTCGATCTTGGTTTCGAGCCGCCGGCGGCCTTCTTCGACGTCGGGCCGCGGCTGCGTGTTGCGGAAGTAGACCTCATTGACGATGGCGAGCACCGGAACCTCGAACAGGATGGTGTGCAGCCATGGCCCTTCGATGCGGATGTCGAGTTCTCCGGAAGCCTGCGGAATGATCTTGATGTACTTCTCGTTCAGGCGGAACAGGCCGAGAAAGTCGACGAAGTCGCTCTTGATGAAGCGCATCGAGCGCAGGTAGCTCAACTCTGCATCCTTGAACTGCAGCAAGCAGAGATGCCGCACCTCCTCGCGGATCTGCGCCGCGAACTGCGCCAGGTCGACACCCGGATTGCGGCACTTGAAGCGGTATTCGACCCGGGCGCCCGGAAAGTGGTGAAGCACCACTTGCATCATCGTGAACTTGTAGAGGTCGGTGTCGAGCAGGCTTTGAATGATCATGGTGCGGCGCGCTGATGTCCGGATTCGGAGTGCGGTCGATTATCACGGCCGTCGTCAGCATGTGCCTACGGGGCCTTCCCCGGGCGTCCTACCGCCGATTCTCGAAGGCCACGCGACAGTACGGTTACGCCGGCAGAGCGAGTTCGCGCCGGCGGCAACAACTTAAGGAGATACGTCAATGAACAACGACACCGTTGCAGGCAACTGGAAGCAGCTCAAGGGCAAGGTCAAGGAGCAGTGGGGCAGGTTGACGGACGACGACTTCGACGTGATTGCCGGCAAGCGCGACCAACTGCTGGGGCGCATTCAAGAGCGCCACGGCATCAGCAGGGATGAAGCCGAGACGCAAGTGCAGGATTGGGAGAGCCGCGAGGGCCGAACGCCAGCCGCGGTCTGGGCCGAGAAGTACTGAATTCAACAACCACAGAGGAGAACTTCATGAAGAAACATTTGATCATGTTGGCGATTGCATCGTCATGTTTTGTCGCGACGCACGCCAGCGCCATGACCGACGCAGAACACAAGGTCGCCAAGGAAAAGGTCGAAGCTGACTACAAGGTCGGCAAGGCGCAATGCGACGCGATGAAGGACAACGCCAAGGATGTCTGCGAGAAGGAAGCCAAGGGCAAGCAGAACGTCGCCAAGGCCGAACTCGAGCAGCAGTTCAAGCCGAGCGACAGCCGCTCGCGCAAGGTGGCGGAAGAAAAAGTGAAGGCCAAATATGAAGTCGCCAAGGAAAAGTGCGACGACATGAAGGGAGACGCCAAGAACGCCTGCGAGAAGGAAGCCAAGGCTGAAGAAGCCCGCGGCAAGGCAGACTTGAAGGCGATGACGGCGCGGAAGTAAATCGCCCTTTGTTCGGCAAAAAAAGCGGCGCCTGGTGCGCCGCTTCTTCATTGGGCCGAGGGAACCCGCAGTTCGATCGCGATGCTATTTACGGCAGCCGGCAGCGGCACCGGCCGCTGGGTCGCCCGGTCGACATACACATGCACGAAGTGGCCTTGCGCCGCCGCCATTTGCGCGCCGGCGGCGAACAGCGCGATCTCATAACGGACGCTCGACTTGCCCACATGGGCAACCCGAATGCCGGCTTCGACCATTTGCGGAAACGAGATCGGCGCAAAGTAGTTGCAGTGCGTCTCGACCACGAAACCGATCGTGTCGCCGTGATGGATGTCGAGCGCGCCACGTTCGATCAGCAGAGCATTGACGGCGGTGTCGAACCAGCCGTAGTAGACGACGTTGTTCACATGGCCGTAGATGTCGTTGTCGGCCCATCGCGTGGGGATGCTGCGGAAGGCGCGATAGCCGCTGCGGTGGTGGGGCGTGGGGTGAGCACTCATCGCGCGGCATTCTGCCATCGCCGCCAGTAGTCGAAAGCCACGCGGAAGGTGCCCAGTTGCACCTGCACCGTCTCGGCAATGTCGTTCGCGTAGCCGCCCGCCATCGCGAAAGCGAGCGGAATCCGGCGCCGCCAGGCGAAGTCGAAGACGCGCCGGTCGCGCGCTTCGAGGCCGTCGAAGCTCAAGCTGAGACGGCCCAGCCGGTCGCGCTCGAACGGGTCTGCGCCGGCGAGGTAGATCACCAGACCCGGCAAGAAGCGGCGCTCCAGTTCGTCGAGCGCGTGCTCCAGCGCCGCGAGATAGTCGGCGTCCCCGCAACCGTCGGGCAGCTCGATGTCGAGATCGCTGGCTTCCTTGCGGAAAGGAAAGTTCTTCTGCCCATGCATGGACAAGGTGAAGACGCTGGCGTCGTCGCGAAAGATCCGCGCGGTGCCGTTGCCCTGGTGCACGTCGAGGTCGATCACCGCGACCTGGAGCGGCGACCTTCCCCCTCGCCCGTGTTCGGCCTGCATCAGGCGAGCGGCCACGGCTGCGTCGTTGAAAACGCAGAAGCCGCCGCCCTTGTCTGCGCTCGCATGGTGGGTGCCGCCGGCCATGTTGGCTGAAACGCCCTGCACTAAGGACGCCCGGCACGCGGCGATGGTGGCGCCGGTGGATCGGCGTGAGCGCTCCACCATGGCTTCACTCCAGGGAAAGCCGATCTCGCGCATGGCCAACGGCTCGACCGAGCCGTCGCTGATGGCGGCAATCCACCGCGGTGTATGGGCCAGCGCCAGTTCGCCATCGGAAGCGCGTGGTGCCTCGAACATCTGCACGTCGGGCAGATGCTCCATCAGGCGTTCGCGCAGCAGGGCGTAGCGTCCCATCGGGAACCGGTGGCCAGGAGGAAGAGGCAGTACGAACCGGCCTGAATAGAACGCGTGCACCGACGGATTGTGGACGTGGGGCAGGTTTTAGAAAGCAGGTTCTAATTTGCTGCATTGCAGCAGAAAGCACTTGATCGTGAACGCGGGTTGCCTATAATTCAGGCATGCTGCACCGCAACATAAGTGACGGGGGCAGCTCATTGCAATCAAACCTCTTATTGACTGGAGCTTCCCCATGGCACTGAACGCCGACCAAATCATCGCAGCCCAAAAAGCCACCCTCGAAACCCTGTTCGGGCTGACCACCAAGGCCTTCGAAGGCGTCGAGAAGCTGGTCGAACTGAACGTCACCGCTTCCAAGGCTGCGCTGACCGAAGCCGCCGGCACCACCCAGGCTCTGCTCAGCGTCAAGGACGCACAGGAACTGCTCGCCCTGCAAGCCGGCATGTTCCAGCCGCTGGCCGAAAAGACCGCTGCCTACAGCCGCCACCTGTACGACATCGCGCAAGGCACCAGCGCCGAATTCGGCAAGGCTTTCGAAGTCAAGGCAGCCGAAGCCCAGCAAACCTTCGTCGGCCTGGTCGACAGCGCCGCCAAGAACGCTCCCGCCGGTTCGGAGACCGCAGTGGCCGTCATGAAGAGCGCCGTGGCTGCAGCCAACAACGCTTTCGAGTCGGTTCAAAAGGCCGTCAAGCAAGCCTCCGACGTCACCGAAGCAAACGACCTGGCTATGTCCACCACCGCCTTCACCGCTCCCACGAGCCCCGCAAAAACCGCGGCCCCCACGCGATGAAACTGACGCCCGCTCCCCGAGCGGGCACGATTGTCTCCTTGGGTCCCTCGGGATCCAATTCAGGGCCTCGTCTTCGGACGAGGCCTTTTTTTTGTGCCTCTATGATCGACAGCCAACGGGTTCTCACAGGAGATTGATCATGCAGATCGAAGGCAGAGTTTTCATCGTCACCGGCGGCGCTTCGGGCCTCGGTGAAGGCACGGCGCGCATGCTTGCAGCCAACGGCGGCAAGGTGGTTATCGCCGACATGCAGGCGGACAAGGGCGAGGCGGTCGCCAAAGAAATCGGCGGCGTCTTCGTCAAGTGCGACGTCAGCCAGGAGGCCGATGCGCAGGCTGCGGTGGCTGCCGCGCAGAAGCTCGGCAAGCTGGTCGGCCTGGTCAACTGCGCCGGCATCGCGCCGGCCGAGAAAACCGTCGGCAAAACGGGCCCGCATGCGCTTGCGGTGTTCAGCAAGACCGTCACGGTCAACCTGATCGGCACTTTCAACATGATTCGCCTCGCAGCCGATGCAATGGCCAAGAACGAACCGGAGGCGACCGGCGAGCGCGGCGTGCTGATATCCACCGCGTCGGTCGCAGCCTACGATGGCCAGATCGGCCAAGCCGCGTACAGCGCATCCAAGGGCGGCGTGGTCGGCATGACGCTGCCGATAGCCCGCGATCTGGCGCGCAGCGGCATTCGCAACATGACCATCGCGCCCGGCATCTTCGGCACGCCGATGCTGTTTGGCATGCCGCAGGAAGTGCAGGACGCGCTGGCTGCGAGCGTGCCCTTTCCTTCGCGTCTCGGCACGCCAGACGACTACGCGAAGCTCGCGAGGCACATCTTCGAGAACGACATGCTCAACGGCGAGGTGATCCGGCTCGACGGGGCGATCCGGATGGCGCCGCGCTGACCGCTTCGGTGGAGATTGCCGCCTCGATCGGCCGTGCGCTGCCAGTGCGCTCGAGCCGTTCGTACTGCGCAATTACCTGCGCGCCGAAGAGCACCAGCGTGGCGGCAATCTCCAGGCTCAACAGCACGACGATCGCGGTCGTCAGTGAACCGTAGACCACGTTCACCTGGGACAGCGTCGCGAAGAAAAGCACCAGCAACCGGCGCGTCACTTCCCAAAGCAATGCCGCGGTCACTCCGCCCAGCAAGGCATGGCGAAGCCTGAGGCGTCCCACCGGCATGACGAGGTAGAGCGAGGTCAGCATGAAGATCTCGCCGCCCAGGCCCAGCAGGTACAGCAGCACCCCCGACACGCCCGACAGCGACCAGCTGCGGCCGAACAGTTCGACGCTCTCCTGCCCGATCACCTGCAGCGCACCCGACACCAGCGTCACCAGCAGCAGCCCGACGCACAGGCTCAGGATGTAGAGGTAAGGCATCACCGCAGAGATCAGGAAGTGCCGCGAGTGGTCGGCCTTGCGATGGTGAAAGATCACCGCCATGGCGCTTTCGAGCACGGTGAATGCGAGCGAACTGAAGAAGATCATCGTCACCAGCAGCACCGGCCCCAGCACGTCGCGATGGGCCAGGAAGTTCGACAACTCGGAGACGACGGCGCCAGATTGGCTTGGTAGCAGCCACCCGAGATAGCGCTCCACGGCGCTCAGCAACTCGGCTTGGTCGATCACATGCGACAAGGCGATCACGCTCACGATCAGCAGCGGCACGATCGACAGCAGCGCGTAGTACGCAACCGCGCCGGCGAGCAGCAAGCCCTGGTTGGCGCGAAAGCTCTTGAGCGCCTCCCAGGCGAACTTCAGCGGGTGGCGCAGCAAGGGAGCAGCGTGGGTGATGGGGCGGCGGATCATGCGATGCGGTTGGGTGGAATCAGTATGCCGCTGCGCGGTGACCAGACGACGGCTTGCGTATGATTTGCCGCTCCCCGCCTACATGACCATCCCCGCCTCTTTCATCCAGGAACTCATCGCGCGCGCCGACGTGGTGGAAATCGTCGGGCGCCATGTGCAGCTGAAGAAGGCGGGCGCCAATTTCATGGGCCTTTGCCCGTTCCACGGCGAGAAGTCCCCCTCGTTTTCGGTCAGTCCGACCAAGCAGTTCTATCACTGCTTCGGCTGCGGCGTGCACGGCAACGCGATCGGTTTTCTGATGGAACATGCAGGCATGGGCTTCGTCGAGGCGGTGCACGACCTGGCGGGCGAGTACGGCATGCAGGTGCCCGAGGACGACGCCTCTCCCGAGGAGCGCGCCCGAGCCGCCGGCCAGCGCCAGAAGCAGGCGACGTTGTCGGAAGTGCTCGAAAAAGCCGGCGAGGCCTTCCGCAAGCAGCTGCGTCAGTCGCCCGGCGCCATCGACTATCTCAAGGGCCGCGGCGTGTCCGGCGAAATTGCGAAGCACTTCGGCATCGGCTATGCGCCGGCCGGCTGGCGCACCCTGGCAAGCGTGTTTCCCGACTACGACGACCCGCTCCTCGCCGAAAGCGGCCTGGTGATCGCCGGCGAGCCCGACGACAACGGCGACGGCAAGCGCTACGACCGCTTTCGCGACCGGGTAATGTTCCCGATCCGCAACGTCAAGGGCGAATGCATCGGATTCGGCGGCCGGGTGCTGGGGGACGAAAAGCCCAAATACCTCAACTCGCCGGAGACGCCTGTCTTCAGCAAGGGCCGCGAGCTGTACGGCCTGCACGAGGCCCGCGCCGCCTTCCGCCAGCACGGCTACGCGCTGGTGACCGAGGGCTACATGGATGTGGTGGCGCTGGCGCAGCTCGGCTTTCCGAATGCTGTGGCCACCCTGGGGACGGCATGCACGCCGGAGCATGTGCAGAAGCTGTTCCGCTTCACTGAATCGGTGGTGTTCAGTTTCGACGGCGACGCCGCCGGCCGGCGCGCGGCCCGCAAGGCGCTCGACGGCGCCCTGCCCTATGCCAGCGACGTGCGCAGCATCAAGTTCCTGTTTTTGCCGGCCGAGCACGATCCGGACAGCTACATCCGGGAGTTCGGCGGCGACGCCTTCGCTCGCTTCGTCAACGAAGCTACGCCGCTCAGCCGGTTCATGCTCGAAGCTGCGCGCGAAGGCTGCGACCTGGCCACGGCCGAGGGCCGCGCCCACATGGCGAGCACCGCGCGGCCGCTCTGGAACGCGCTGCCCGATGGCGCGCTCAAGCGGCAACTGCTCGGCGAGATCGGCACTTCGGTCCAGCTCGGCACCGCAGAACTGGGCGAGCTGTGGGCCCCGGCGGCGGCTTCCGGCTCGCACGCCCCAAGCTCGGTCGACCGCGATCGAGGCGAAGGTTCCTCTCGCATGGCAGGCCGCTACCCGGCCCGCGCAGCCTCCCGGCCGCCACCGCGGGGCAGGACGCTGCCGACCAGCCGCGCCGACGTGGCCGCGCGGCTGCTGTTGTCCAACCCCTCGCAGTGGGAGGGCCTCACGCACGAGCTGCACGCCATGCTGTGCGACTTGCACGGCGCGCACGGGCAGCTCTTCGCCTGGCTCGAGCGCCAATCGCACGAGCACGGGCCGCAACCCTGGGCGGCGCTTCGCGAAGGTCTGCGGGGCGCCTACTTCGAATCCCTGGCGGAGCGCGTCATGACGGGCCCCGACGGCACGCCCGTGGGCCATGCCGAAGGCGAACAGGCCGCCGATGGCGCGCGCGAACTGCGCAGTGTGCTGGACTACATGCTGGACGACCGCCTGAAGGCCCAGCAGAGCGAGGCCATCGCCGCCGTGGGCACCGATCCGGGTGCGTTGGAACGCTACAAGGCGTTGGAGCTTCGCCGGCTGGAATTGCGCGCCCGCCTCAAACCAGACCCGAACGCCACTTGAAAAATGCGCAGCGCGCTATAATGTAAGGCTTCGCTACTCGCGAAGAGAGTGACGAATAGGCAAGAGCGACAGCAGCACCTCCGGGCCGACCCCACGCGCAATGCACTTCCCACGGGAAACGGGTCACTACACCGCAAGGACTGCAGACCAAATGTTCGCCCGACATCTTGCCTTTTTGAAGAGTGCTCTAGAAGCTGCTGTTGCCGCTTCTGTTGCCGCGTCCTCTTCGCTCCCATGTGTTCCCGCCCGCGCCGGGTTGTTGGCGCCAGATTCCGTTGGTCCATCTTGTTGTTCGAGGTCGTATGCCCAGTTCAAAGAAGCCTGCCGTTTCCGCTGCCAAAAAGCCGTCTTCAAATAAGCCGTTGAAAGTTGCCGCCCTGCCGGCAACCAAGACGGGTGCTGCCGCGCCCAAGGCGGCTGCCGCAACGAAAGTGAAAACCTTGCCCACGAAAACCATTCCTGTCGCCGAGCTCAAGAAAACCGCCGCAGCGCCGGCCGTCGCCGCCAAGAAGGTGGGCCGTCCGCCCAAGGCGGCCAGTGCCCCTGCAGTCGCAGTTGCCAATGGCGGGGCCAAGCGCGGCCGCAAGCCCAAGCCCGGCACCGAAGCACCCGTCAGCGACGTCGATCTGTCCGACATCGAAGACGAACTGGTCGGCGACGAGTCAGCGGTGGCGACCACGACCGAAGAAAAGGTCAAGCCGCTGCGCATGAAGATCAGCAAGGCGAAGGAACGTGCCTTGATGAAGGAGTTCGGTCTCGACGAGACCGTGCTGTCCGAGGAAGACCTGGCCAAGCGTCGCTCGCGCCTGAAGACGCTGATCACGCTCGGCAAGACCCGCGGCTACCTGACGCACGGCGAAATCTCCGACCACCTGCCCGACAAGCTGGTCGACGCCGAGACGATGGAAGTCGTGGTCACCATGCTCAATGACATGGGCGTGGCCGTCTACGAGCAGACGCCCGATGCCGAAACGCTGCTGTTGAACAACACCGCGCCAACGGCCACCACTGTCGAAGAGGCCGAGGAAGAGGCCGAAGCGGCCTTGTCGACCGTCGACAGCGAGTTCGGCCGCACCACCGACCCGGTCCGCATGTACATGCGCGAGATGGGAACGGTCGAGCTGCTGACGCGCGAAGGCGAGATCGAGATCGCCAAGCGCATCGAGGGCGGCCTGATGGCGATGATGGAAGCGATTTCGGCTTCGCCGGCGACCATTGCCGAAATCCTCCGACTGGGCCAGGACATCCGCGACGGCAAGGTCGTCATCTCGACCATCGTCGACGGCTTTTCGAACCCGAACGAAGCCGACGACTACGTGGCCGAGGAAGACTTCGACGAGTTCGACGAGGAAGACGACGACGACGGCAAGGGCGGCTCCAAGGCGCTGACCAAGAAGCTCGAAGAACTCAAGCGCGACGCGCTCGAACGCTTCGACCGCATTGCTACGCTGTTCGAGAAGGTCCACAAGATCTACGACAAGGAAGGCTACGGCACGCCCGCCTACCAGAAGGCGCAGCACGCCTTGTCCGAAGAGCTGATGACCATCCGCTTCACCGCGCGCACGATCGAGAAGCTGTGCGACCTGGTGCGCACGCAGGTCGACGATGTCCGCAAGAAGGAGCGTGAGTTGCGCCGCATCATCGTGGACAAGTGCGGCTTTCCGCAGGAAGACTTCATCCGCGACTTCAGCGGCTACGACAAGAGCGGCCACCGCGTCGCCTCCAATCTGCTCAACCTCAAATGGGTCGAGAAGCAGGCGGCGTCGGGCAAGCCTTGGAGCATCGTGCTCACGCGCAACATCCCCCCGGTGCAGGAGTTGCAGAAGAAGCTCGCCGACATCCAGTCGCGCGTGGTGGTACCGCTCGCCGAGCTGAAGGACATCAACAAGCGCATGAACGAGGGCGAGTCGTCTTCTCGCGATGCCAAGAAGGAAATGATCGAGGCCAACCTGCGCCTCGTGATCTCCATCGCCAAGAAGTACACCAACCGCGGCCTGCAATTCCTCGACCTGATCCAGGAAGGCAACATCGGCCTGATGAAGGCGGTCGACAAGTTCGAATACCGCCGCGGCTACAAGTTCTCGACCTATGCGACGTGGTGGATTCGCCAGGCGATCACCCGCTCGATCGCCGACCAGGCCCGCACCATCCGCATCCCGGTGCACATGATCGAGACCATCAACAAGATGAACCGCATCAGCCGGCAGCATCTGCAGGAGTTCGGCTTCGAGCCCGATGCGAGCATCCTGGCCGCGAAGATGGAGATCCCGGAAGACAAGATCCGCAAGATCATGAAGATCGCGAAGGAGCCGATCTCGATGGAAACACCGATCGGCGACGACGACGATTCGCACCTCGGCGACTTCATCGAGGACAGCAGCAACACGGCGCCGATCGAGGCCGCGATGCAGGCTGGCCTGCGCGACGTGGTGAAGGACATCCTCGACAGCCTGACGCCGCGCGAAGCCAAGGTGCTGCGCATGCGCTTCGGCATCGAGATGTCGACCGACCACACGCTCGAAGAAGTCGGCAAGCAGTTCGACGTCACCCGCGAGCGGATTCGCCAGATCGAAGCCAAGGCGCTGCGCAAGCTGAAGCACCCAAGCCGTTCGGACAAGCTGCGCAGCTTCATAGACACACTTTGAGCACCCGCCGCGGGCCGCCACGGAACCGGCTTTGCCGGGCCGCAGGCGGCGCCCCCGGCAGGGGGTGGGCGAAGCGACACGAAGTGCGCGCAGCCCGGGGGCGAGCAACATGAACCCCGACGCAGACAAACTCTGGCGCGCGCCGCGCTGGGCGCTGGCGGTGCTGCTGGCGGTGCTCGGCATGCTCGGGCCGTTTTCGATCGACACCTACTTGCCGGCCTTCGCCGGTATTGCCACTTCCATCGGCGCGACGCCCGCGCAGATGCAGCAGACGCTGTCGGCCTACCTGTTCGGCTTCGCGTTCATGAACCTGTTCCACGGCGCGCTGTCGGACAGCTTCGGTCGCCGTCCGGTGGTGCTGTGGGGTCTGGCGGTCTTCACCGTCGCATCGCTGGGCTGTGCGCTGTCGCAGAGCATCGGCCAGCTGGTGTTCTTTCGCGCGCTGCAGGGTCTGTCTACCGGGGCCGGCATAGTGGTTTCGCGTGCCGTCATTCGCGACATGTTCCCGCCCGCCGAAGCGCAGCGCGTGATGAGCCAGGTCACCATCTATTTCGGCGTCGCGCCCGCCATCGCGCCGATCGTCGGCGGTTTCCTGTTCGTGCATGCAGGCTGGCACAGCGTATTCTGGTTCCTGGTGGCCGTGGGCGTGGTGCTGTTCGTGGCCAACTACAAGCTGCTGCCCGAGACGCTGCACGTCGACCAGCGGCAGTCGTTCCATGTTCGCCACCTGATGCGCGGCTACCGCGACCTCTGTTCCGACCCGCGCTTCCTGCTGCTGGCGCTCGCAAGCGGCGTGCCTTTCAATGGCATGTTCCTCTATGTGCTGGCGGCGCCAGCGTTCCTGGGCGATCACCTTGCGCTGGCACCTACCCAGTTCTTCTGGTTCTTCATGCTGACCATCGGCGGCATCATGTCCGGGGCGTGGGTCAGCGGCCGCATGGCCGGCAAAGTGGCGCCCAAGCGGCAGATCCGGCATGGCTTTCTCATCATGCTGGCGACTTCGCTCGTCAACGTGGTCGCCAATGCCTTGTTTGCGCCACATGTCGCCTGGGCGCTTTGGCCGCTTGCCTTCTTTGCCTTCGGCTGGGCGCTGATGGTGCCCGTGATCACGCTGCTGGTGCTCGACCTGCACCCGGAGCGCCGCGGCATGGCGTCGTCGCTGCAAGCGGTGATCGGCTCCACCGCCAACGGCGTCGTGGCGGGCGTGGTCGCGCCGCTGGTGATGCATTCGACGCTCGCGCTGGCCCTGACGTCCATCTTCATGATGAGCATCGGCCTGGTGGCCTGGGTCTGGCTGCACCGGCAATGGCCCGAGATCGGCCGCATGGTCGCCGACGAGCAAAACAGCTGACAGGGACAACAGCATGCGGTTGAGCGACCTCGCAACCTTTGCACGCGCATGGGTGCCCGGCCCGACGCCGATCAACGCACGCGAACGGCTGCGCGCCGCCATGGGCGCCGCACTGGGCCTGGCGTTCACCGCCCTCATCTCCCAGGCCTTCGCCGGCGCAGGGCTCGGCAGCGCATGGCTGGTCGCCCCTCTCGGCGCGAGCGCGGTGCTGGTGTTCGCGCTGCCGGCCAGCCCGTTGGCGCAGCCCTGGCCGGTGATCGGCGGCAACACGATCGCCGCGCTGGTCGGCATCGCCTGCGTCAACTGGCTGCCCGATGCGGTCTGGACCGGCGCCCTGGCGACGGCGCTGGCCATCTCGGCCATGTTTGCGCTGCGCTGTCTGCATCCGCCGGGCGGTGCGGTGGCGCTGCTGGTGGTGCTCGGCCACACGACGCAGTTCCCCTTCGCCCTCTATCCGGTGCTCGCCAATTCGCTGCTGCTGGTGCTGGCCGGCGTGGCCTACAACAGCCTCACCGGCCGGCGCTATCCGCATCTGCAGCTCGCGCCGCCGCAAGACCCGGCGAGCGAATCTCGCTTCAGCTCGGCCGACATCGATGCCGTGCTCGGGCGCTACAACCAGGTGCTCGACATCAGCCGCGACGACCTGGCGTCGCTGATCCAGCAGACCGAGCTGGAGTCGTATCGGCGCAAGCTCGGCACCGTGAGCTGCGCCGAGGTCATGACGCGCGAGCCGGTGGTCGCCGAGTTCGGCACGCCGCTGTCGGAAGCCTGGTCGCTGATGCAGCAGCGCCAGATCAAGGCGCTGCCGGTCATCGACCGCACGCGCAGGGTGGTGGGCATCGTCACCCAGGCCGACTTCTTTCGCCGCATCAACCTGCAACAGCATGATGGACTCGGCGAGCGGCTTCGCAACTTCATTCGCGCGACGCCCACGGTGACGTCGAACAAGCCCGAAGTGGTGGGCCAGATCATGACGCGGCAGGTGCGCGTGGCCAGCGAAGACCGGCCGATCGTCCACCTGGTGCCCCTGTTCTCCGAAGGCGGACATCACCATATCCCCATCATCGATGGCGAAAAGCGGTTGACGGGCATGATCACGCAGTCCGATTTCGTGCGGACCCTGTACCGTGCGGTGCAACCCGAAAGCTGAACACTCCTTACCGGAGACGCCGAATGGCCTGGATCGTCTTGTTCTTCGCAGGCCTGCTCGAGATCGGCTGGGCCATCGGCCTCAAATACACCGAAGGCTTCACCCGCCTGTGGCCCTCGATCGGCACCGCCTTGTCGATGGTGTTGAGCGTGGTGCTGCTCGGCTGGGCCATGCGCACCCTCCCCGTGGGCACGGCGTACGCCGTGTGGACCGGCATCGGCGCGGTCGGCACGGTTACGCTGGGCATCGTGCTCTTCCACGAGCCCGCGACGCTCGCGCGGCTGGCGTGCGTCGGTCTCATCGTTGCCGGCATCCTCGGGCTCAAGCTGACGAGCGCCGCCTGAGCGGCGTCGCCCCCTTCAGCGCGCGACGCCCAGCAGCCGCTCCAGCACCTCCGGCTGCGCGCGCAGGTTGGCCGCGCCGTCTGCATGCACGATCGTGCCGTGATCGAGCACCACCGCATCGTCCGAAATGCCCAGGATCGCCTGCGGATGCTGCTCGACGATGATCGCGGCGAGCCCTTCGTCCCGGGTGATGCGGCGGATCGCACGCAGCAGCTCTTCCACGATGATCGGCGCCAGCCCT
Organism: Variovorax sp.; assembly: GCA_037720315.1. Lineage (GTDB taxonomy): Bacteria > Pseudomonadota > Gammaproteobacteria > Burkholderiales > Burkholderiaceae_C > Variovorax. The sequence goes on from JBBJMS010000008.1 coordinate 27,402, forward strand.
TCGAGCGGCTCGTCGAGCAGCAGCAGCCGCGGATTGACCACCAGCGCGCGGCCGACGGCAAGCATCTGCTGCTCGCCGCCCGACAACTGCGTGCCGAGGTTCCCCTTGCGCTCGGCCAGGCGCGGGAACATCTCGTAGACCCGCGCGGGATTCCATCTGCCGGAGCGCTCCACCGCCGTCAGGTTCTCGTGCACGGTGAGCGACTTGAAGATGTTGCGCTCCTGCGGCACCCAGCCGATGCCGGCTGCGGCACGCTGGTGCGGGCCAACTTGTGCAGCGCCACGCCGCCCAGCGCAATGCTGCCGCCGTGCTGGCGCGTGGCGCCGGCCAGCGTGTTGATCAGCGTCGTCTTGCCGGTGCCGTTGCGCCCGAGCAGCGCGAGCGTCTGGCCTTCGCCGAGCACGAGCGCGATGTCGTGCAGCACCACGGCCTCGCCGTAGCCGGCGCTCAGGTCGTCGATGCGAAGCAACTCAGACATGCGCGGCTCCGTGCCCCAGGTAGACCTGTTTCACCCGCGGGTCGTTCGCGATGGCATCGGGCTCGCCCTCGGTGAGCAGCGCGCCGTTGACCAGCACCGTCATGCGGTCGGCGAAGCTGAACACCAGGTCCATGTCGTGCTCGATCAGTAGCACCGACACGTCGGCGGGCAACGCAGCCACGGTCTGCAGCAACTCCTCGCGCTCGCCGGCAGGGACGCCGGCCACCGGCTCGTCGAGCAGCAGCACGCGCGGCTCGCAGGCCAGCGCAATCGCGATTTCGAGCAGGCGGCGCTTGCCGTAGGCGAGCTGGCGGGTCTGCTGCTGCGCCACCTCGGTCAAGCGGAACTGTTCAAGCAACTGCGCCGCGCGTTCGGTCACTCGTTTTGCGGAACCCAACGGCCGCCACCACTGCGCGGCCACGCCCGACTGCTGCGAGACAACCAGCGCCAGTGTCTCCAGCGGCGTCATCGAATCGAAGAGCTGGTTGATCTGGAATGTGCGCACCATGCCGCGCGCCACGCGGCGGTGAGGCGCAAGGCGGGTGATGTCCTCGCCCTCCAGCACGATGCGGCCGGCCGTGGGCGTGAGCACGCCGGTGAGCAGGTTGATCAGCGTCGTCTTGCCGGCGCCGTTGGGGCCGATCAGCGCATGGCGCGCGCCGCGCTTCAGTTGAGCGTGACGTTGTCGGTGGCGGTGATGCCGCCGAAGCGCATCACCAGGCCAGTGGCCGAAAGCACGGTGTCGGTCACGTCTTCGAACTCCGCCGCGCGACGCCGAACCAGGTCCACGGCTTCAGCAGCCGCTCACGGCCGACCAGCACCAGCAGCACCAGGATCAGCCCGATCCAAAACATCCAGTACTGCGGCGTCACCGCCGACAGCCAGTTCTGCAGCAGCTTGAAGACGATCGCGCCTGCAATGCCGCCGTAGAGCCAGCCCACGCCGCCGATCACCAGCATCAGCAGCACGTCGGCCGAGCGGTCGAAGGCCAGCACGTCGAGCGACGCGAAGCCGGTGGTTTGCGCCAGCAGCGCACCGGCCGCGCCGGCCACTGCGGCGGCGACGGTGTAGATCACGGCGATGCGCGAGACCACGGGGATGCCGATCGACATCGCCCGCAGCCTGTTGTCCCGAATTGCCTTGAGCGTGGCGCCGAAGGCGAAGCACCAGACGGCGCATCAGCAGGAAAAGCACCAGCATCACCGCGAGCGAGTACCAGGCTGAGGTGCGACCGTAGAGGTCGAATTCAAAGCGCCCGAGCACCGGCCCCATCACCACGCCCTGCAGCCCGTCGGCGCCGCCGGTGAGCCAGTCGAGCTTGTTGGCGAGTTCGAGCAAGACAGCGCGGTGCCGAGCGTGACCATCAGCCGGGTCAGGTCGCTGCCGCGCAGGATGGTGATGCTGGCCAAGGCGCCGAGCGCACCCGAGAGCACGATCGCGACCACGAGCCCCGCGGTCGGATCGGGCATCACCAGCTTGGCGAACAGCACATCAGCGGCCCGGCGAAGCCGGTTCCGCGGTGTTTCCTGAACGGGCCTGGCTGCGCTGGCCGGTTTGGTTTGCGGTCGGGCTGAAGTAGTCTCGGGGCATGAAGCTCTTCACTGGCCCCCTCAGCATGTTCGGCGCCAAGGTGCAGATCGCGGCGCTCGAAAAAGGCATCGCGATCGACGCCGTGATGGTGCCCTTCGATCGCGACGACCGCTACGAACCCGGGCATCCCGAGGTGATTCGCATCAACCCGAAGCGGCAGGTGCCGGTCCTCGTGGACGGCGATGTCGAACTGTTCGACTCGACGCAGATCTTCGAGTACCTCGAAGACCGCGTGCCCGTGCCGCCGCTGTGGCCGGGCGGGCCGGCCGAGCGGGCGCGAGCCCGCCAGCTCGAACACATGGCCGACGAGATTTTCTTCCCGCATGTGATCCGGCTCATGGGCCTGCAACACGATATGCAGAGCGAGGCCGCGCGAGCCGCATGCGCTGCCTGCGCGCTCTTCTATGAAGACATGGAACGCCGGCTCACGCACGGCGATTACCTGGCCGGCAACTATTCGTTCGCCGACATCGCCTTCTACATGGCGCATGTGTTCGCCGACCGCAAGGGCGCCGGCATGACCGAGGCCACGCCGCGGCTGGCGGCCTGGCGCACGCGTGTCGGCGCCCGGCCGCCGGTGCGCGAAGTGGTCGGCGCGATGATGCGTTTTCTGGCATCGCAGGAACGTCCGGTGCCGGCTTTCCTCCAGTGAATCACGTCGACGATCTGCTGCACTGGCTGCCGACGCCGTCGCAGCACCTGCTGGTGGTCACCTTCGCGCTGCTGGTCTATGTGCTGTCGACCCGTGCGCGGCGCGAGCACCGGGCGCCGACGACCGCGATCGCCTGGGTCATGGGGCTCACGCTGCTGCCCTAGCTGGTGCTGCCGGTCTACCTGCTCTTCGGCCAGCGCAAGCTGCGCCCTACCGGTTCGCCGCGGCCGCCGCGCACTTCACCGGCCGGTCACTGGGCCGCCGACCTGATCGAGAGCTTCGGCCTGGCGCCGCCGGGCCGCTGCGCGGTGCGGCTGCATGCCGACGGCGGTGCCGCGCGCGATGCACTCTGGCAGGTGATCGATGGCGCGCGCGAGCGCATCGACGTCGGCACCTTCATCATCGGCGACGACGCGCTCGGGCACGAGGTGATCGCGCGGCTGGCGCGGCGGGCGCGCGAGGGCGTGAAGGTGCGGGTCATGCTCGACGGCTTCGGCGCGCTCTCGCTGCCGCGCCACCACTTCGAGACGCTGCGCGATGCGGGCGCCGAGGTCGCCGTGTTTCGCCCGCTGTTCAGCCTGCGCCACACCGGCCCACGCAACCTGCGCAACCACCGCAAGCTCACGATCGCGGACGACGGCTGGCTCTGGTCGGGCGGCCGCAACCTCGCGGGCGAGTACTTCCTCGGCAACGACGAGCATCCGGTGGCATGGCGCGACCTTTCGTTCGACCTGCGCGGCAGCGTGGCGAGCGCGGCAGCACGCCAGTTCGACCACGACTGGGCGTCCGTGCGAAAGCGCAAGCCGCGCGCCCTCACCGCCGCACCGCCTGTCGATGAAGGCGGTCTCGCGCAGTTCCTGCCGAGCGGCCCCGACCAGACCGAAGACACGGCGCACGCGCTCCTGATCGACGCCTGCTTTCGCGCCGAACACCGCGTGCTCGCGATCACGCCCTACTTCGTGCCCGGCGACGGCTTGCGCGATGCACTGCGCCTGGCCGCGCGGCGCGGCGTGCAGGTGACGATCGCGATGCCGGCGCAATCCAACCATCCGCTGGCCGACTTCGTGCGAGCCCGAGCGATGCGCGACCTCGCGCGTGGCGGCGTGATCTTTCGCATGCTGCCTTTTATGGCGCACGCCAAGGCGGTGGTGATGGACGACGAACTGGCCATGTGCGGATCGATCAACCTCGACATGCGCAGCCTGCTGCTGAACCACGAGGCGGCGGTCGTGTTCTACGGCCGCACCGAGATCGACTGGCTCGCGCAATGGATCGAAACCACCGCCTCCGCCGGCGAGGCCTACCGCGCCCGGCGTCCTGGCATCGTGCGCGATGTGGCCGAAGGCCTGCTCCTCACCATCGCCTTCCAGCTGTGAGCTAGAGATTTGTATAGCTGGCGTTGCCTAGGCCGGTGCCAATGGTCAGCACCGCCCAGCGCTTCACGTCCCGCATGAACGGCAGTTCGCTCAGGCCCTGCACCACGGCGTCGTTGTGCATCAGCGCCAGCGTGTGCTCGCCGTGAATGGTCGGAATCTTCTTGCGCAATTCGGTCGGCAGGTGAAAGTGCTCGCTCTCCCAGTCGCCCGGCAGGTTCTGCGTGCCCCGCGCGATCGTGCCGTCCTTGCGGATCAGGCCGGGACATGCAATGCCGATGAAGGGCGCGAGCCGGATGCCCTTCTTGGCGCTGTAGGCGATGGTGTCCTCCAGCATTTCGGCAAGCCGGTCGACCAGCGCCTTGCGATTCGGGGCGTCGTCCGCATGGCGCCACTTCGTGCGCCGCAGCACCTTCGCCTTCGACAGGTCGGGCGCGCGTTTCATGCGCGTCTTGACCACGCCGCAGCGCACATTGGTGCCGCCGATGTCGAGCGCCAGGATGGCGTCGTGCTGCTTCAGCAACTCCGGCGGCACCAGATGCACCCAGCCGATCAGCCCGCCGTCGTCGACCTCGTGCGAGAGCCGGCCGAGCTGCACGCCGATCTTCATGTGCTGCAGGATCGCAGCCGCCTGCAGGATGACGCGCTCGCCGACGTCGCTCTCGGGGAAACCGCCGCCGATCACGATGCGTTCCACGCCCTTCCACGAGGGCTGGCGCAGGAAGCGTTCGATCACCCACGCGAGCTCGTCGGAAAATTCTTCGATCGCGCCATGGATCAGATCGGCGGCCGACGTGGCTGTCTTCGCGGCCAGCGCGGCGTCCAGCGTGTTCTTGCTCAGGTCCCTGGAATGCTTGACGCCCAACGGGTCCCTCCCGCCCTTGCGGCGCCGTTTGCGCCAGCGCTCCAACAGTTCCCTGAATGAGGTCTGGCTGGCCTGGTCGCCGATGAAGCCATCCTTGTCCCGAACCTGAAGGCTGTAGCCGTCGACCAGGACCGAGGGCAGTTCGCGCGCGCCGTGAACCACCAGATCGGGCGGCGAAGGGGATTTGGAAGCCATGAAGTCTTTCTTGAAAAAAGGCCGATCATTCGGCCGTGGTGTCCAGTATCAGGCGCGTGGTTTCCTCCGGCACATCCCAATGCGGGAAGTGGCCGCAGCGTTCGAACCAGTGCAGATGCGCATCCGGAAAAAGCTGCTGCGCCCGCGCAGCCTGGCGCGGCAGGCAGACCCGGTCGCCACGGCCCCAGCCGATCACCAGCGGCTTCGCGATGTGGCCGGCAGCGGCGCCCTGCTGCGGCACGCCGTGCACCAGATCGCGCAGCATGACGTCGAAGCAAACGGACACTGCATAGCTGCGCATCTCCTCGAGCACCAGCGCAGGCGCCAGCTCGCGGGCCCGTGCCGAAAGCTGGATCATCAGGAGCGCGCGCGCCATCTCGTTGTGCGTGATCCGTGGCATGGCGAACTGCAGCGCACGCACCAGCCGCACAGACAGCCAGATCGAGGCATGGAAACCGCGGCGATCCCACTTCGACCAGAATCCGCCCGGGTTGAGCGACACCACCGCCCCGACGACCCCGCCTCGGCGCGCAAGCTCAAGCACGATGCGCGCACCCATCGAGCTGCCCACGGCGTCGGTGCCGACCAAGTCGTGCTCGACCAGAAACTGGCCGATGGCGTCGGCCAGCGTGCGTATCGACACCTCGCCGGCCAGCGGCGGACTCTTGCCGAAGCCCGGCAGATCGATGGCGACGACAGCGCGCTCTGCGGCCAGCGGACCCAGCACCGTTTGCCAGCTGCGCCAGTTGCTGCCGAGCCCATGCACCAGCAGCAAGGGCTTTCCGACACCGCGTCTTACGTAGTTGATGAGCACCGCATGAATGTGCGTGCGGGCCCTTCGGTGACGCATCAGCATGCCGCACCACCGGCTGTAGGAGACCGGCGTGTCAACGGACCGCGCCGATACACTGGCCCGATGCATCCGTTGCGCCATGCGTGGCTGACCGCGCTGTTCTGCCTGGGCCTCCTGTGCGCTGCCGCTTCATCGCACGCGCAGGCGGAGAGCCTGCGCGTCGGGTCCAAGCGCTTTACCGAGTCGTACATCCTGGCCGAAGTGCTGGCGCAGACCGCGTCGCCGCACCTGTCGGCGCCGGCGGTCGTGCGGCAGGGGCTCGGCAACACGGCCATCGTGTACGAGGCGCTGCGCTCGGGTGGCGTCGATCTCTATGCCGAGTACACCGGCACCATCGCGCTCGAAATCCTCAAGGACCCGCAGGCGACCACGCGCGAGGCCATGAACGCCGCGTTGGCGCCGCTGGGACTCGGCGCCGCGATCGGTCTCGGCTTCAATGACGGCTACGCGCTCGCCATGCGGGCCGCGGATGCCGACCGGCTCGACATCCGCAGCCTGAGCGACCTGGCTCGGCACCCTGAACTCAAGCTCGGGCTGTCGAACGAATTCATCGGGCGCGCCGACGGGTGGCCGGGCCTGGCCGCGCGCTACGGCATGCGGCAGGCGCCCACCGGGCTGGACCACGGACTGGCCTACGACGCGATCGCGGCAAAGCAGATCGACGTGATCGACATCTACACCACCGATGCCAAGATCGATCACCTGGGCCTGCGCGTGCTGGAAGACGATCGCCGCTACTTTCCGCGCTACGACGCGGTCGTGCTGTACCGGCTCGACGTGCCCGTGCGCTTTCCGCAAGCCTGGGCGGCGCTGCAGCTGCTCGAAGGCCGCATCGACGAGCGCGCCATGATCGCGATGAACGCGCGCGCCGAACTGCAGGGCGTGGCTTTCGACGTGATCGCGCGGGACTTCCTTGCGCAAAGCAAGGACGGCGCGAAGGCTCCGGCCACCGACAGCGCCGCACGCGGCTTCGTCGCCAAGCTGTTCGGCGCCGACCTCGGCCGGCTCGCGCGGCAGCACCTGGTGCTGGTCGCGGTGTCGGTCGGGCTGGCGGTCCTGATCGCGGTGCCGCTCGGCATCCTCGTGTTCCCGCACCTGCGCCTGCGCGCACTTGTGCTGGGGCTGGCCGGCTTGCTGCAGACCATACCCTCGCTCGCACTGCTGGCCGTGCTGATCTCGCTGATCGGCAGCATCGGCACCCTGCCGGCCCTGATCGCGCTCACGCTCTATTCGCTGCTGCCGATCATGCGCAACACCGTGACCGGGCTGGCCGAGGTGCCCGCTGGCCTGCGCCAGGCCGGCACGGCCTTGGGCATGACGGGCGCGCAGAGCCTGCATCTGGTGTTGCTTCCGCTCTCGCTGCCGACGCTCCTGGCCGGCGTGCGCACGGCAGCCACGATCGCCATCGGCACGGCGACCATCGCGGCGTTCATCGGCGCGGGCGGATTCGGCGAGCGCATCGTGACGGGTTTGGCTCTGAACGATCGCGAGTTGTTGATCGCCGGCGCGCTGCCGGCGGCCGCGCTCGCCTTGCTGAGCGAGGCCGTGTTCGAAGCCATCGAATACTGGCTGCGACGCAGTCGGCGGACGCCCTCCGGACTTTGATTTCTTTTTAGTCCTGGGGCTGGGCTACAAAGAGCAAACAGAAGGCGCCAGCAGCACTAAGCCAACGTATACGCCGTCTTCACCACCGTGAAGAACTCCTGCGCATACCGGCCCTGCTCGCGCGGTCCGTAGCTTGAACCCTTGCGCCCGCCGAAGGGAACGTGATAGTCCACGCCCGCCGTCGGCAGGTTCACCATCACCATGCCCGCCTGGCTGTGGCGCTTGAAGTGGGTCGCGTACTTGAGCGAAGTGGTCGCGATGCCGGCCGACAGGCCGAACTCGGTGTCGTTCGCCGTCGCCAGCGCCTCTTCGTAGTTCTTGACGCGGATCACGCTGGCCACCGGGCCGAAGATCTCTTCCTTGTTGATGCGCATCGACGTCGCCGATTCGCTGAAGAGCGCGGGCGACATGTAGAAGCCCTCGGTGTCGAGCTTCAGGCGCTCGCCGCCGGTGGCCAGCGTGGCGCCTTCGTCCTTGCCGATCTGGATGTATTCCAGGTCCTGGTCGAGCTGCGACTTGGACGACACCGGCCCGACGTCGGTGCCGGCGGCGAGCGCATCGCCGACCTTGATCTTCGCCATGCGCGCCTTCATCGCGTCGATGAACTTGGGATAGATGCCCTCGGTCACGATCAGCCGGCTCGACGCGGTGCAGCGCTGGCCGGTGGAATAGAAGGCGCTCTGCACGCTGAGCTCGACCGCCTGCGCCAGGTCGGCATCGTCCAACACGACCTGCGGGTTCTTGCCGCCCATCTCGAGCTGCACCTTCTTGTGGTTGGTCGCGCACTGCACCGCGATGCGCTGTCCCACACCGACAGAGCCGGTGAAGCTGATCGCATGCACGCCGGGATGATTGACCAGCGCATCGCCGATCACGCTGCCACGGCCCATCACCAGGTTGAAGACGCCCGCCGGTATCCCCGAGCGGCTGATGATCTCGGCCAGCGCCCAGGCGCAGCCGGGCACCAGGTCGGCCGGCTTCATGACCACGCAGCAGCCGTGGGCCAGCGCCGGTGCGATCTTCCAGGCGGGAATCGCGATCGGAAAATTCCACGGCGTGATAAGCCCGACCACGCCCATGGGCTCGCGCGTGATCTCCACGCCGATGCCGGGCCGCACCGAGGGCATGACTTCGCCGGAAAGGCGAAGGCATTCGCCGGCGAAGAACTTGAAGATGTGGCCGGCGCGGGTGGCTTCGCCGATGCCCTCGGGCAAGGTCTTGCCTTCTTCGCGCGAGAGCAGGGTGCCGAGTTCTTCCTTGCGGGCCAGGATCTCGCTGCCGATCTTGTCGAGCGCGTCCGAGCGCGCCTGGATGCCGCCGGTCGCCCACGCCGGGAAGGCCGCGGTGGCTGCGGAAACCGCCGCATCGACGTGGGCCGCATCGCCCTGCGTATACCGGCCGAGCACGTCGCCCAGGTTGCTCGGATTGGTGTTGTCGCTGTAGCCGGCGCCGGCGCGCCACTCGCCGGCGATCAGGTTGTCGAAATTCTTTTGCATGACAGTTGTCCTTGAATGTTTGTCGGCACCGTCGGCATTACTGCGCGCCCAGCTTGTCGATCAGCTCGGCCAGCGCGTCGTACTCGTCGATCTTGAGTTCGGTCAGCGGCGTGCGCACCGGGCCTGCATCGTGGCCGACGATCTTTGCGCCGGCCTTGACGATGCTCACCGCGTAGCCGTGACCTCGATTGCGGATGTCGAGGTAGGGCATGAAGAAGTCCTTCAGCAGCCGGTGCTGCGTGGCCATGTCGTCGTCGGCCACGGCCCGGTAGAAATCCATCGCCGTCTTCGGAATGAAATTGAACACCGCCGACGAGTACACCGGCGTCCCGAGCGCCTTGTAAGCGGCCGCATAGACCTCGGCGGTCGGCAGGCCGCCCAGGTACGCAAAGCGGTCGCCCATGCGCAGATGGATCGAACTCATGAGCTCGATGTCGCCGATGCCGTCCTTGAAGCCGACCAGGTTGGGGCAGCGCGCGGCCAGCTTCTCGAGCGTGTCGGGATAGAGCTTGCTCTGGCCGCGGTTGTAGACGATGACGCCGAACTTCACGCTCTTGCAGACCGCTTCCACATGCGCGGCCAGCCCTTCCTGTCCGGCTTCGGTCAGGTAGTGCGGCAGCAGCAGCACGCCGTGTGCGCCGGCCTTTTCGGCCGCCTGCGCACACTGGATGGCAAAGCGCGTCGGGCCGCCGGCGCCGGCAATGATCGGCACCTTGCCGCGGCAGGTGTCGACTGCGGTCTGGATGATTTCGGGGTACTCATCGGCCGTGAGCGAAAAGAACTCGCCGGTGCCGCCGGCCGCGAACAGCGCCGTCGCACCGTAGGGCGCCAGCCATTCGAGGCGCTCGATGTAGCCCTTCTTGTGGAAGTTGCCATCGGCATCGAAATCGGTGAGCGGAAACGACAACAGGCCGGAGCCCATGATGGATTTGAGTTCTTGCGGGTTCATGTGATCGGAGGATTCGAAGGAGATGAGCTAGTCCAGCTTGATGTTGGCGGCGGTGACCACCTTGGCCCAGCGCGCGCGTTCCTTCTCGAAGAACTGCTCCTGTTCGGTCGGCGCCATGGTGACGACCTCGGCACCCTGTCCGGCCAAGCGCGAACGGATGTCGGGCGAACGGATGATGGTCACCAGTTCCCTGTTGAGCCGCTGCACCACCGCGTCGGGCGTGCCGCGCGCGGTGAGCATGCCCTGCCAGGTGCCCGATTCGTAGCCGGGCACACCCTGCTCCGCGATGGTCGGCACATCGCCGATCAGCGGCATGCGCGTCGACTTGGAAACGCCGAGGATCTTGAGCTTGCCGCTTTGCACATGCGGAAGCGTGGCGAGCATTCCGTTCATCAGCACCTGGGTCTGGCCGCCGACGGTGTCCTGGATCGCCTGCACCCCGCCCTTGTAGGGCACGTACACCCAGCGCGCGCCGCTCGCGCGTTCGAGCGCGACGCCCGCCAGATGCGGCGCGCTGCCGGTCGCGGTGACGGCGAAGTTCAGGTCCGAGGTCTTCGACAGCGCGATCAGCTCCTTCAAGCTGCTCGCCTTGACCGACGGATGCACCACCAGCAGGTGCGGCGAGTACGCCAGCATGGTCACACCGCGCAGGTCCTTCGACGGATTGAACGGCAGCTTGGTGTAGACCGACGGGCTGATGGCCAGCGCGCCAACGTCGCACAAGAGCAGCGTGTAGCCGTCGGGCGATGACTTGGCGACCAGGTCGGCACCCAGGTTGCCGTTGGCGCCGGCGCGGTTCTCGACCACCACCGACTGCTTCAGCGCTTCCGACAGGGGCTGGCTGATGGAGCGGGCAATGATGTCCGACGAGCCGCCCGGCGGGTATGGCACGACGATGCGGATCGGCTTCGAAGGCCAGGCGTCTGCGGCATTCGCGCCGCCGCCCGCCGCCAGCAGGCCGCCTCCCAGTGCGCCAAGTACGAGATCGCGTCGGTTCATGCTCATGGTGTCTCCGGAGGGTTGGGGTGGGAACAACGACACCGCTGCGGTGCCGAGAGATCAGTCATCGTACAACTACAAGTTCGAGAAGTCCAGCGTCGAGGCGCGCTTCTCAGGCCGCCGGAGCTGCGCTGGCAGCGGCTGTGGAACTGCCCGGCGCGGCCGCCTGGTCGGCCGCACTGCGGGCCGCCTCTTGCGCCAGGCGCAGCCGCTCGCGGCTGTTGGTCAGGTGGATGCGCATGGCCGCGCGCGCCGATTCCGAATCGCCCCGCGCGATGGCGGCGTAGATCTCTTCATGCTCGCGGTTCACACGGCTCAGGTACTCGCCGCGCGGGTCGTGCGTGCGGATCGCGGCAATGCGCGTGCGAGGAATGATGGTGGTGCCGAGGTGGCTCATGATGTCCGCGAAATACGGATTGCCGGTGGCCTGCGCGATCTGCAGGTGAAAGCGAAAATCGGGCGCCACGGTGTCCCCCGCCGCAGCCACGTTGCGCTCGAAATCGTCGAGCGCATCGCGCATGGCCAGCAGCTGATCGTCGGTGCGCCGGGTGGCGGCCAGGCCCGCCGACTCGGTCTCCAGGCTGATGCGCAACTCGAGCACTGCGAGCACGTCGACCGAGGTCGCGATGTCCGACGCATCGAGCCTGAACATGCCGGCCGCCTTGGGCTGCAGCACGAACGTGCCGATGCCGTGGTGGGTTTCCACCAGCCCGCCGGCCTGCAGCTTCGACAGCGCCTCGCGCACCACCGTGCGGCTGACGCCGAAGGCTTTCATGATGGCGGTCTCGGTCGGCAGCTTGTCGCCCGGACGCAGCTTCTGGCTGCGAATTTTCTCGCCCAGGTCGTCGACCAGGCCGTGCGCCAGCCCTCGCAACCGCCGACGCGGATTTGCGGCGGCGGAAGGTGCTAGGGCGCTTGCGGTAGACCCCGTTGACAGGTTCGGCATGGCGTGATGATAATCGCCGCCACGTTGTACGACAACTGATAACTTACGACTGAGCCATGAGCGCATCCATTTCCACCCCCTCGCGGCCACTGCCCCGCCTTCTGCTCACCGGGGCGGCCGGCGGCCTGGGCAAGGTGCTGCGCGAACGACTGCGTCCTTTTGCCGAAGTGCTGAGGCTGTCGGACATCGCGGCACTCGCACCGGCCGCGGGCCCGCACGAGGAAGCCGTCCCCTGCGACCTGGCCGACAAGGCGGCGGTCGATGCGCTGGTGGCCGGCTGCGATGCCATCGTGCACTTGGGCGGCGTGTCGGTGGAGCGGCCGTTCGAGGAAATTCTCGATGCCAACATCAAGGGCGTGTTCCACATCTACGAAGCGGCGCGCCGCCACGGCGTGCGCCGCGTGGTGTTCGCCAGCTCGAACCATGTGATCGGCTTCTACAAGCAGACCGAAGCGCTCGACGCGCATGCCGCGCGCCGGCCCGACGGCTACTACGGCCTGTCCAAATCCTTCGGCGAAGACGTGGCGCAGTTCTACTTCGACCGCTGGGGCATCGAGACGGTGAGCATCCGCATCGGCTCGTCCTTTCCCGAGCCGCTCAATCGCCGGATGATGAGCACCTGGCTCAGCTACCGCGACCTCACCGCGCTGATGGAAAAGTCGCTCTTCACGCCCGGCGTGAAGCACACCGTGGTCTACGGCATGTCGGCCAACCGCGACGTGTGGTGGGACAACGGCGCCGCCGCGCACCTCGGCTTCGTGCCGCAGGACAGCTCCGAGGTGTTCCGCGAAAAGATCGAGGCGCAGCCGCCCGTCGCGCCGACCGATCCCAACGCCATCTACCAGGGCGGCGCATTCACCGCGCAAGGCCCGTTCGAATAAAGCGGCGGCGCGATGCCGCTCGCGGCGGCGCGCTTCCTCACGATCATTTCAACCACAAGGAGACATCCATGACGTTCCGTCGCACATTCATCGCCGCCTGCGCCGCAGCCGCCACCCTGACCGCCCTCGCCCTGCCCGGCGCAGCCGCTGCGCAGAACATGACGCTCAAGGCGTCCGACGTGCATCCCGCCGGCTACCCGAACGTGGTGGCGGTCGAATCGATGGGCAAAAAGCTCGAAGCCGCGACCAGCGGCCGCATCAAGATCCAGATGTTCCCCGGCGGCGTGCTCGGAAGCGAGAAGGAAGTGGTCGAGCAGACGCAGGTCGGCGCGATCCAGATCGCGCGCATCTCGCTCGGCGTGCTCGGCCCGGTGGTGCCGGACGTGAACGTCTTCAACATGCCTTTCGTGTTCCGCGACGAGGCGCACATGCGCAAGGTGATCGACGGTGAAGTGGGCGCCGAGATCCTCGCGCGCATCACCGCCAGCCCGGCCCGGCTGGTCGCGCTCGGCTGGATGGACAGCGGCTCGCGCAGCCTCTACACCAAGAAGCCGGTGCGCAGCCCGGCCGACCTGAAGGGCCAGAAGATCCGGATGATGGGCAACCCGCTCTTCGTCGACACCATGAACGCCATGGGCGGCAACGGCATCTCCATGGGCCACACCGAAGTCTTCAGCGCACTGCAGACCGGCGTGATCGACGGCGCCGAGAACAACCCGCCGACCTACTTCACGTCCAACCAGTACACCACCGGCGCCAAGTTCTACACCCAGACCAATCACCTGATCATTCCGGAAATCTTCGTGATGTCGAAGATCACCTGGGACAAGCTCACGCCGGCCGACCAGGCGCTGGTGAAGAAGTTCTCGCGCGAGGCGCAGATGGAACAACGCGCACTGTGGGACAAGAGCGTGGCCGAGTACACCGCCAAGCTCAAGGCCGGCGGCGTGGAGTTCATCAACATCGACAACAAGGTGTTCTTCGATGCGACCGCGCCGGTGCGGGCCAAGTACGGCGCACCGTTCACGGAACTCATCAAGCGCATCGACGCCGTCAAGTAAGAGCACAAGTCCGGAAGCACCATGGCCCACACCATCCCGCGCCTGCTCGATGCCGTCTACCGTTTCTGCATCTGGGGCGCGGGCGTCGCCATCGTCGCGATGTCGTTGATCGTTCCGTGGGGCGTGTTTTCGCGCTACGTGCTCGGCACCGGCTCCAACTGGCCGGAGCCGATCGCCATCATGCTGATGGTGATCTTCACCTTTCTCGGCACGGCCGCGTCGTACCGCGCCGGCGCGCACATTGCCGTCGCGATGCTCACCGACCGGCTGCCGCCGCCCCTGCGCAAGCTCGCGCGCATCGCCAGCGATCTGGTGATGGTCGCGGTTTGCCTGTTCGTGCTCGTCTGGGGCGCGAAGCTCTCGATGGGCACCTGGAATCAGTCGCTCGACTCGCTGCCGTGGATGCCGGTCGGGCTCACTTATGCGCCGCTGCCGATCGGCAGTTTCTTCACCCTGCTGTTCGTGCTGGAGCGCATGGCGTTCGGCTCGCAGGCAGAGCGCCCGCTGGTGAGCTTCGGCGATGCAGCGGCCAACTTCGAATCCGAGGCCCGCTGATGGACGCGTTCGTACTGCTCGGCAGCTTTTTCGTGCTCATGCTGCTGGGCGTTCCCATCGCCTATGCGCTCGGCATGGCGTCGCTCGCCGGTGCGCTCTACATCGAGCTGCCGCTCGACGCGGTGATGATCCAGATCGCATCGGGCGTCAACAAGTTCTCGCTGCTGGCGATCCCGTTCTTCGTGCTGGCCGGCGCGATCATGGCCGAGGGCGGCATGGCGCATCGGCTGGTCGCCTTTGCCAGCGTGCTGGTCGGGTTCATGCGTGGCGGGCTGTCGCTGGTGAACATCCTGGCATCGACCTTCTTCGGCGCCATCTCCGGTTCGTCCGTGGCCGACACCGCGTCCATCGGGTCGGTGCTCATTCCCGAAATGGAAAAGAAGGGCTATCCGCGCGACTTCTCTACCGCGGTAACGGTGAGCGGATCGATCCAGGCGACGCTGATCCCGCCCAGCCACAACGCAGTCATCTACTCGCTCGCGGCCGGCGGCTCGGTGTCGGTGGCGGCGCTCTTCATGGCCGGCGTGCTGCCCGGCCTGCTGCTGGGCCTGACGATCGCCGCGCTGTGCCTGTACACCGCCCGCAAGCGCAACTTTCCCAAGGGCGAAGTGATCCCGATGCGCCAGGCGCTGCGCATCTGCGCCGATGCGCTCTGGGGCCTGATGACGATGGTCATCATCCTCGGCGGCATCCTGTCGGGCGTGTTCACGGCCAACGAGTCGGCCTCGATCGCGGTGCTCTGGGCCTTCTTCGTCACGATGTTCATCTACCGCGACTACAAGTGGCGCGACCTGCCCAAGCTGATCCACCGCGTGGTGAAGACGGTGACGATCGTGATGATCCTGATCGGCTTCGCCGCGGCCTTCGGCTACCTGATGACGATGATGCAGATCCCCACGCGGGTGACTGCCTTCTTCACCAGCATCTCGGACAACAAATACGTCATCCTGCTGCTGATCAACGTCATGCTGCTGCTGCTCGGAACGCTGATGGACATGGCGCCGCTGATCCTCATCTGCACGCCGATCCTGCTGCCGGTGGTGACACAGCTCGGCGTCGATCCGGTGCACTTCGGGATGATCATGATCGTCAACCTCGGCATGGGGCTGATCACGCCGCCGGTAGGCACGGTGCTCTTCGTCGGCAGTGCGGTGGCGAAGCTGCCCATCGGCGTGGTGACGCGGGCGATGGCGCCTTTCTTTGTCGCACTGCTGTTCGTGCTGATGATGATCACTTACGTGCCCGGAATCTCGCTCTGGCTGCCGCGCGCGCTGGGGCTTTGAGCGGGGCGCCCGAACGATGCCGCCGCCCGCGATATTCCTGTCCTTTGCGGAAAGCGCCCGAGCTCACTACTACCGCGACGGCGCGGTCGCCGGCCTGCGGGCGCTGGGTGATGTGCTATTGAACGAGACCGGCGAAGTGCTCGACAGCAAGGCGTTGATCGAGGCCGCAAAGGGTTGCCAAGTGATCGTGTGCGACCGTGCCACCCGGGGCGATGCGGCACTCTTCGCGCACAGCCCCGATCTCGCGATCTTCATGCGCTGCGCGGTCGACGTGCGCAACATCGACATCGACGCCGCCAGCGCGCACGGCGTGCTGGTGACGCATGCCAGCGCCGGCTTTGCCAACGCGGTGGCCGAATGGGTGCTCGGCATGATGTTCGACCTAAGCCGCAACCTGAGCACCGCCGTGCTGACCTACCGCGCCGGCCAGACACCCGAAGTGCGCATGGGCCGCGAGCTTCGGGGCGCGGCGCTGGGCGTGCTCGGCTACGGCGCCATCGGCCGGCGGCTGTGCGACAGCGCGCTCGCCCTGGGCATGCACGTTGCAGTTTCGGACCCGCACGCCGTAGTGGCCGACCCGCGCATAGCGCAGCAGCCGATCGACGAGCTGCTCGACAGCGCCGACTACCTGGTCTGCCTGGTGCCGGCCACGCCCGAGACCGCGAACCTCATGAACGACGCGCGCTTCGCGCAGATGAAGCCCGGCGCCTTCTTCATCAATGCCGCGCGCGGCGAAGTCGTGGACGACGACCCCCTGCTGCGCGCACTCGACAGCGGCCGGATAGCCGGCTGCGCGCTCGACGTCGGCCGCGCCGCAGACCAGATGCCGGCGCCGCGGCTCGCAGCGCACCCGCGGGTGCTGGCGACGCCGCACACCGGCGGATTGACGCCCGAGGCAGTCGACCACCAGGCAAACGAAACCGTCGCGCAGCTCGAGCTGCTGCTGCAGGGCCGCGTGCCGGCCGGCGCTCTCAACATCGCCGCCGCGACCCGGTTGGCCCGGATTCGATGAGATGACTGCATGGATGCAACCGCCCCGCCTCGCCGCACCCCCCGGCGCCTGCGACACCCACATGCATGTGTACGAAGAACGCTTCGGCCTGAGGCCCGGCGCCACCTTCGTTCCGCCGCACGCGCCGGCTGCGGACTACGCCGCGATGCAGCGCGCGCTCGGTTTGTCCCGCGTGGTGGTGGTGCAGGCCAACGGCTACGGCGACGACAACCGCGGCATGCGCGAGGCCCTGCACGCCTTCGGCGATGCGGCGCGCGGCGTCGCCATCGTCCGGCCCGACATCGATGACGGAGAACTCCAGGCGCTGCATGCGGCCGGTGTGCGCGGGGTGCGCTTCCACATGCTGCCCGGCGGCGTGCTGCAATGGCCCGAACTCGACCCGGTGGTCGAGCGCGTCGCACCGCTCGGCTGGCATGTACAGCTGCAGATGAACGGCAACGAACTGCCCCGGCACGAAGCCCGGCTGCGTGCATTGCCCCTCGACCTGGTGATCGACCACGTCGGCAAGTTCCTGGACCCGCAGCCGCCGAGGCCGCAAGACGAAGCCTTCCGCAGCCTGCTGCGGCTGATGGACGGCGGGCGCTGCTGGGTCAAGCTTTCCGCGCCCTACGAGTCTTCGAAGAGCGGGCCGCCCGGCTACGCGGATGTCGCTGCACTCGCGAGGGAACTGTCGCTGCGGCATCCCGGGCGCTGCTTGTGGGGCAGCAACTGGCCGCATCCGACGCACGACCCCCGCCCTTCGGATGCCTCGATGCTCGACCTGCTGCTCGACTGGGTCGATGACCCCGCCGTGCGCACCCGCATCCTGGTCGACAACCCGGCGGCCCTCTACGGCTTCGCTCCAACATGACGACAGCGGTCTACGTTTCGAATGCCGACAGCGGAGACATCTCGGTGCTCGCGCTCGACGGCCGCAGCGGCGCACTCTCGGCCCTGCAGACGGTGGCGATCGGCGGCAGGGTGATGCCGATGGCGCTCAGCCCCGACCGGCGCATGCTCTACGCGGCGAGGCGCACCGACCCGCTGGCGGTGGTCGCGCTTTCCATCGACCGCGAAAGCGGCCGGCTCGCGCTGGAGGGCGAGGCACCGCTGCCGCACAGCATGGCGTACCTCGCTGTCGACCATTCAGGGCGCTGGCTCTTCAGCGCTTCGTATGGCGGCAACATGGTCGCGGTGAGCCCGATCGCCGCGTGCGGCATGCCGCACGCGGCGCGGCAGGTGATCGCAACCGGTCCGAACGCGCATTGCATCGTGGCCGGACCCGGCAACGCGCATGTCTACGCCACCAGCCTCGGCAGTGACCTGCTGATGCACTTTCGCTTCGACAGCACCACCGGCGCGCTGGCATCGGCAGAGCCGCCTGCATTGCAGTTGCCCGCCGGTTCCGGCCCGCGCCATCTCGTGTTCGACCGCCGAAGCCGCTTCGCCTACCTGCTCGGCGAACTCGATGGCTCGATCACCCTGCTGCGCATCGACGCCGGCAGCGGTGCGCCCAGCCCGCTGCAAACCGTGTCGGTCCTGCCGCCGGGCTTCGCCGGCAAGCCCTGGGCCGCCGACCTGCACCTGACGCCTGATGGGCGGTTTCTCTATGCCAGCGAGCGCCGATCGAACACATTGGCGATGTTCGTGGTCGACGCGCACAGCGGCATGCTTTCGCCGATCGGCCACGTGCCCGCGCCGGCACAACCGCGCGGCTTTGCGATCGATCCGCAGGGCCGCTTCTTGCTGGCGGCCGGCGAAATGTCCGATGGCGTCGGCGTCTACTCGATCGACGCCGACGGCGGAAAATTGACGCACTGCGCCGACATGCCGGTGGGCCGGGGCCCAAACTGGATCGAGACCGTCGCCCTCGACGAATGAGCAACACAGCGCCATGACCGAACAGCAGCCTCCTCGCACCGCGCCACTGGCGATACGGATGCATCCGAACGACAACGTCGCGATCGTTGCCAACGACGGCGGGCTATCGGCCGGCGCGGTGTTCGCCGACGGCCTCGCGCTGCGCGAGAAGGTGCCGCAGGGGCACAAGTTGTCGCTCGTCGACCTGGCAACCGGCGACGCGATACGCCGATACGACGTGGTGATCGGCTACGCGAGCAAGCCCTTGCCCGCCGGCAGCTGGGTGCACGAGCGGGTGATGAAGATGCCGCCTGCGCCCGGGCTCGATGGCCTGCCGATTGCGACGGTGAAGGCGCCGGCGCTCTCGCCGCTCGCGGGCTACACCTTCGAGGGTTACCGCAATGCCGACGGTTCGGTCGGCTCGCGCAACATCCTGGCCATCACGCAGACGGTGCAATGCGTCGCCGGCGTGACCGAGTTCGCCGTCCAGCGAATCAAGGCCGAGCTGCTGCCCAGGTACCCGAACGTCGACGACGTGGTGGCGCTCGAACACGGCTACGGCTGCGGCGTCGCGATCGATGCGCCCGACGCGGTGATCCCGATTCGCACGCTGCGCAACATCAGTCTCAATCCGAACTTCGGCGGCGAGGTGATGGTGGTCAGCCTGGGCTGCGAAAAACTGCAACCCGAGCGGCTCATGCCGCCGGGCACGATACCGATCACCGACCAGCGGGGCGAGCAGGCAGGCGACGACAAGCTCGACGTGGTGTGCCTGCAGGACGACGGGCATGTCGGCTTCATGTCGATGATCGATTCGGTCATGCGCCAAGCCGCGCTGCACCTTGCGCGGCTCGATGCCCGGCGCCGCGAAACGGTGCCCGCCAGCGAGCTGGTGGTTGGCGTGCAGTGCGGCGGCAGCGATGCTTTCTCCGGTGTCACCGCCAATCCGGCCGTCGGCTTCTGCACCGACCTGCTGGTGCGCGCGGGCGCGACGGTGATGTTCTCCGAAGTGACCGAGGTGCGCGACGGCATCGACCAGCTCACCTCGCGCGCCGCCACGCCCGAGGTCGCCGAAGCGATGATTCGCGAGATGGCCTGGTACGACGGCTACCTCGAGAAAGGCCGCGTCGACCGCAGCGCCAACACAACGCCCGGCAACAAGCAGGGCGGGCTCTCCAACATCGTCGAGAAAGCCATGGGCTCGATCGTGAAGTCCGGCAGCTGCGCCATCTCGGGCGTTCTGGCGCCCGGAGAAAAGGTTCGCCAGAAGGGCCTGATCTATGCGGCGACGCCGGCCAGCGACTTCATCTGCGGCACGCTGCAGCTCGCCGCCGGCATGAACCTGCATGTGTTCACCACCGGCCGCGGCACGCCCTACGGCCTGGCCGAGGTGCCGGTAATCAAGGTCGCGACGCGCAGCGACCTGGCGCGGCGCTGGCACGACCTGATGGACGTGAACGCCGGGCGCATCGCCGACGGCGACGCCACCATCGAAGACGTCGGCTGGGAGCTGTTCCGGCTCATGCTCGACGTCGCGAGCGGCCGCAGGAAGACCTGGGCCGAACACTGGAAGCTCCACAACGCGCTGGTGCTCTTCAACCCCGCACCCGTCACCTGAAAAAGAAAGACATCGACATGGAAGACCTTCGAGGCAAGACCGCGCTCGTCACCGGCGCCAGCACCGGCATCGGCGCAGCCGCCGCCATCGCACTCGCCGCACGCGGCGTGCGCGTGGCGGTGCACTACAACCGCTCTGCCGGACCGGCGCAGGAAGTCGTCGACACCATCGCGCGCGCCGGCGGCGAAGCCTTCGCGCTGCAGGGCGACGTGCGCGATGCCGAGGCGATCCGGCGCGTGGTGCGCGAGTCGGCGGCCCGATGGGGCGCGGGCATCGACATCCTTGTCAACAACGCCGGGGCATTGGTCAAGCGAGTGCCGATCGCCGAGTTCGACGATGCGCTCTTCGACGACGTGATGCACATCAACGCGCGCTCGGTGCTCGCCTTCTGCCGCGAGGTGGTGCCGCTGATGCGCCAGCAGGGCCGCGGCGGCAACATCATCAACGTGACGTCAGTGGCCGCGCGCAACGGCGGCGGACCGGGCGCCTACATGTATGCCGGCGCCAAGGGTTTCGTCAGCACCGCGACGCGCGGCCTGGCCAGGAACTGGCACCCGACAACATCCGGGTGAACGGGGTCGCGCCGGGCGTGATCCAGACGCCCTTCCACGACCAGTTCTCGACGCCGCAGATGATGCAAGCCTTCAAGGCCCAAATTCCGATGGGGCGCATCGGCGAACCGGACGAATGCACCGGCGCCTTCCTGTACCTCGCCTCGAACCAGCTGTCGGGCTATGTGACTGGCCAGATTCTCGAGGTCAACGGCGGCCAGTACATGCCGTGAACATTTCCTGAACCGATTCGAACCAAGGAGACCAGCACCATGCAACGCCGCACCTTCATCCACACCGCTCTCGCCTCTGCCGCAGCGAGCCTCGCCGTACTGCCGGCCTTCGCGCAGAACCAGTGGCCGACCGCCAAGGCAATCACCTATGTCGTGCCCTTCCCTGCCGGCGGCACCACCGACGTGCTGGGCCGGCTGATCAGCCAGAAGCTGGGCTCGGCGCTCGGGACCAGCGTCGTGATCGACAACAAGGGCGGCGCCGGCGGCAGCGTCGGCTCGGAGATCGCCTCGCGCGCCGCGCCTGATGGCTACACGATGCTCGGCGGCACCATCAGCTCGCATGCGATCAACGTGAGCCTGTATCCGAAGATCGGCTACGACCCGCTGAAGTCGTTCGCGCCGGTGACGCTGATCGGCACCAACCCGGTGGTGCTGGTGGTCAACCAGGCGAGCCCGCACAAGACGCTGAA
>JBBJMS010000222.1:0-4847 GCA_037720315.1 Variovorax sp.
GCGGCCCGACAGGCCCGCCCTGCCCATCACGCGGTCGAGCAGGAAGGCGGCGCGCGGCAGATAGCCCGAGTCTTCGAGCGCGAGGATGAACAGGAACAGGATCAGGATCTGCGGCAGGAAGACGATGACGCCGCCCACGCCGGCGACGATGCCGTCGACCAGCAGGCTGCGCAGCATGCCGTCGGGCACGAAGCGCTGGATGAGTTTTCCGAACGCCGCGGTCGCGTCCTTGATCGCGTCCATCGGCAGGTTGGCCCAGCTGAACACCGCCTGGAACATCAGGAACAGCGTGGCGGCCAGCACCAGCAGGCCCCACACCGGGTGCATCACCACCCGGTCGATGCGGTCGCTGACGACGAGGCTGCCGGCCGGCTCGTGCACTGCGAGCCCGAGGATGCGGCGCACTTCACGCTGGGTAGCGAGCACGTCGTCGACGCCCGGCGGCTGCCAGGGCGCGGGAGTTGCTGCGGCCACCGGCACATCGAACGCTTCGAGCAAGCGCTGCGCCCCACCGGACTGCACGCCGACGGTTTCGATCACCGGCAAACCGAGCTCGCGCGACAGGCGCTCGGTGTCGACCTTGATGCCCTGGCGCCTTGCCATGTCGGTCATGTTGAGCGCCACCACCATCGGCAAACCGAGGCGCTTGGCCTCGAGCACCAGCCGCAGGTTGAGCCGCAGGTTGGTGGCGTCGGTCACGCACACCAACAGGTCGGGCAGCGCCTCGCTGCTGTGGCCGGTGACGACATCGCGCGTGACGGCTTCGTCGGCCGACAGCGCATTCAGGCTATAGGCGCCCGGCAGGTCGAGCACCGCGACGTGCCGGCCTGACGGGGTGCGCAGCAACCCCTCCTTGCGCTCGACGGTCACGCCCGCATAGTTGGCCACCTTCTGGCGGCTGCCGGTGAGCAGGTTGAACAACGCGGTCTTGCCGCAGTTCGGATTGCCCAGCAGCGCCACCCGCGCCGGAGGCACTGAAGACCCCGTGGAATTGGCCGCGCCGGGCCGGAACGTCAGCGCCGCTTCAACCATGCTGCGCCGCCCCGAGCGTGACCCGGACGAAAGCGGCCTCGTGGCGGCGCAGTGCAAAGGTGGTGTGGCCCACCCGCACCGCGATCGGCTCCCTGCCCGGCGCGCCGGCCGCGACGATGCACACAGCCTCGCCCGGCACAAAGCCGATTTCGCTCAGCCGCAGCACCAGGTCGCCGTCTTCCGCCTCGTGAGGCTGGACGTCGAGCACGGTCGCCCAGGCATGGCTGGGAAGCTGGTCGAGACGAATGGCGGCCGAGGCCGCAGGGGTCGTTATGGTCACCTGCAGATCACCGTTATTCAAAATGAGAATTATTCTCGAAAACTCGCCGAATCGCTCACCGGAACGTTAAAAAGCCGGCCTCCCCGAGGGGCGGCCGGCGCTTTGTGAGCGAAAAGGCGTCAGGCGGCCAGCAGCTGGCGCAGGACGAAGGGCAGGATGCCCCCGTGCTTGTAGTAGTCGACCTCGATCGGCGTGTCGATGCGCAGGCGCACCGTCACCTCCTGGTGCGCGCCGTCGAAGCGGCGGATCACCAGCTTGACGTCCATCTGCGGTTTCAGTTCGCCGCCGATCACCACGTCGACTTCTTCGTCGCCCGTGAGGTTGAGCGCCTGCCACGAATCCGCGCCGCGAAACTGCAGCGGCAGCACGCCCATGCCGACCAGGTTGGCCCGGTGGATGCGCTCGAAACTGCGGGCGATGACCGCCTTGATGCCGAGCAGCTGCGTGCCCTTGGCGGCCCAGTCGCGCGACGAACCGGTGCCATATTCCTCGCCGCCGAATACCACGGTCGGCACGCCCTTGGCCATGTACTTCATGGCAGCGTCATAGATGAACATCTTCTCGTTGCCGGGCTGGAAGCGGGTGTAGCCTCCCTCCTCCTGCGTGCCGTGGGCATCGGGCGGAAGCATCAGGTTCTTGATGCGCACATTGGCGAAGGTGCCGCGCACCATCACGTCGTGGTTGCCGCGGCGCGAGCCGTAACTGTTGAAGTCGGCCTTGAGAACACCGTTCGCCTTGAGCCAGATGCCCGCCGGCGAGTCTTCCTTGATCGAGCCGGCGGGCGAGATGTGGTCGGTGGTGATCGAGTCGCCGAACAGCGCCATGATCCGCGCCCCGCCGAATCCCGCGTCCGATGCCGGGGGCCGCATCTTGAAGTCGTCGAAGAACGGCGGCTGCGCGATGTATGTCGACTTGGGCCAGTCGTAGACCTGCCCCGGCGTTCCACTGATGCTGCTCCACAGCTTGCCCGGGTTGTCGCGGATCTGCTCGTAGTTCTGGCGGAACGCCTTGGCGTTCATGGCAAAGCGCAGGTTGTCGTCGATCTCTTTCATGGTCGGCCAGATGTCGCCCAGGTAGACGTCCTTGCCGTTCCGACCCTTGCCGACCGGCTGGGTCATCAGGTCGACCATCACGTTGCCGGCGATGGCATAGGCGACGACCAGCGGCGGCGAGGCCAGAAAGTTGGCCTTCAGGTTCGGATGGATGCGGGCCTCGAAGTTGCGGTTGCCCGACAGCACGGCGGCTCCGATCAGGTCGTTCTTGTTAATAAGTTCGTTGATCTCGGGGGTCAGGTCGCCCGCATTGCCGATGCAGGTGGTGCAGCCGTAGCCGGCCAGGTAGAAACCGAGCTTCTCGAGGTATGGCAGCAGTCCGGCCTTCTCAAGGTACTCGGTAACAATGCGCGATCCCGGCGCGAGCGATGTCTTGATGTGCGGCTTGACGATGAGGCCCGCCTCCACCGCCTTCTTGGCCAGCAGGCCGGCCGCGAGCATCACGCTAGGGTTGGACGTGTTCGTGCATGACGTGATGGCCGCGATCAGCACGTCGCCATTGCCGATCGTCACGTCGCCGGCGGGCAAGCCTTTCGCGCGTTCGTGGCTGCCCTGCACCAGCGGATAGCGCTGCTTCAGCTTGTCGGCCGGCTGGTTGAAGCCGTTGGCTTCGTTCGGCTTACTGTAGAGCTCGGAGAACTTGGTCGAAAGATGGCCGAGGTCAATGCGGTCCTGCGGCCGTTTCGGGCCGGCCACGCTGGGGGACACGGTGCCGAGATCGAGCTTCACGACCTTGGTGTATTGCACCTCGCCCGCCGCCTGCGACGCGCCCTCGGCACCGGGGATGCCGAACAGGCCCTGGGCTCTGAAATAAGCCTCGAAGCGTTCGACTTCATCGTCGGTGCGCCCGGTCCCCTTGAAGTAGGCAAGCGTCATCTCGTCGACCGGAAAGAAGCCCATCGTGGCGCCGTACTCGGGCGCCATGTTGCCGATGGTGGCGCGGTCGGGCACCGCGATCGATGCCGCGCCGGGACCGAAGAATTCGACGAACTTGC
The DNA here is from genome assembly GCA_037720315.1 of Variovorax sp. Lineage (GTDB taxonomy): Bacteria > Pseudomonadota > Gammaproteobacteria > Burkholderiales > Burkholderiaceae_C > Variovorax. The sequence goes on from JBBJMS010000222.1 coordinate 3,360, forward strand.
CGACCACTTTTTCGCCGCGGAGGATCGCCGTGACGTACAGCACCAGGTCGGTGGCGGTCACGCCTTCGCGCAACTTGCCGCTCAGCTCGAAGCCGACCACGTCGGGTGTCAGCATGTAGACCGGCTGGCCGAGCATCGCCGCCTCGGCCTCGATGCCGCCGACGCCCCAGCCGACGACACCGATGCCGTTGATCATGGTGGTGTGGCTGTCGGTGCCGACCAGCGAATCGGGGTAGTACACAGGCGAGCTGCTGTCATCGACGGGACTCTTGTAGACGCCGCGCGCGAAGTACTCGAGGTTGACCTGGTGCACGATGCCGAAGCCGGGCGGCACCACGCGGAAGGTGTCGAAGGCCTGCATGCCCCACTTCATGAACTGGTAGCGCTCGTTGTTGCGCTGGAACTCGAGCTTCATGTTGAGGTCGAGCGCCTTGGGCGTGCCGTAGTAGTCGACCATGACCGAGTGGTCGACCACCAGGTCGACCGGCACCAGCGGCTCGATCGCCTTGGGCGGCTTGCCGAGCGCCTGCGCCACGCTGCGCATCGCGGCCAGGTCGGCCAGCAGCGGCACGCCGGTGAAGTCCTGCAGCACCACGCGGGTGACGACGAACGGGACCTCTTCCATGCGCTCGGCATTCGGAGCCCAATTGGCAAGCTGCTCGACATGGGCCGGCGTGACCTTCTTTCCGTCGCAGTTGCGCAGCACCGATTCGAGCACGATCCGAACCGACACCGGCAGCCGGCTGACGTTCGGATACTGCTTCGCAAGCTCCTTCAACGACCAGTACCTGCCGGATTTCCCAGACGCGGTCTTGAAGGTCTTGAGCGTGGGGGCGAAGGCGTGCGCCGATCCGGTGGCCATGAGAGAACTCCTGTGTGTCGTGGATGCGGCTCAAAGATAGCAGGGTTCGATGGCAGCGGCTGTAGTCGGGCAGCGCACGCGAACGCGGCAAAAGCTCAGGCTGCGAGCATGCCGCCCGCGGCAGCGCGGCTGCGACGCAGACCCATCCATTGCAGCTCCGCCAGCACCACGACAGTGACCGCCTGGGCCCCCACCCAAGCCCATCCGATCGGCGTGATGGCGGTAGCGGCGATTGCGAGCAGCGCGACGCAACCGGCCGCCCAACCCAGGTTGCCGGCAGCCACGAGCCCGATGAACCGGCGCGGCGGCACCGCGCGGGTCGCGATCCAGGCCGCCGCGGCCGCATACGCCAGCAGGAAAGCGCCGGTTCCGACAAGCAGCGGCGCCGAAAGTCCGGTCAGCCCGGCAAGCGCACCGGTCGCTGCGAGTTGCAGCGCGCCGGTCATGGCGCACGAGGCGGCATCGGCCCACATCACGCGGGACAGAAAGCGGGGAGAGGTGAAGAGGGACATGACGGACTCCTTTGGTTGCACGCTGCAGGCGGTTCCCGCCGCGCTGGTGCCCATCATTGCGGCGCGAAGACGGACGAAGGCCGCGAGCGCGTGTCGTCCACAGCCGACGGTTTG
>JBBJMS010000070.1:0-16711 GCA_037720315.1 Variovorax sp.
CGTCGATCACGTAGACCGTGCTGCCTTCGGCCAGCATCATCACGGCGGCCGCGGGCAGCACCGTTGCTCCCTCGATCGTGCGCACGGTGACGCGAGTTTCGACGAACTGGCCGGGCCAGAGGGCCTGGTCGGCGTTGTCGAACACTGCCTTGGCGCGCACCGTGCCGACCAGCGGATCGACCGCGTTGTCGACGAAGTTCAGCGCGCCCTTCAGCGGCTCCTTGCGCCCCGAGACGACGGCCTCGACCGGCGTGCGCGCCCGCGCCGCCGCCAGCAGGTCCTGCAGCCGCCCCTCGGGCACCGGAAAGCTCACCGCGATCGGATCGAGCTGGGTGATGGTGACCAGCGACAGGCTGGGCTGCACCAGCGTGCCGGGATAGATATTGACGGCGCCAATGCGCCCGGCGATCGGCGCGCGCAGCGTCGCGTACCCGAGCGCCACCTGCGCCGACTGCACGGCCGCCCGGTCGGCTGCCACCGCCGCGCGCTGCGCATCGACCTGAGACAGCGTCGCATCCGCGGCGCTCTTGGAAATGAAGTTCTGCGCCAGCAGCTCCTTGCTGCGGCTGTACTGCCGCTCGAGGTCGCCCAGTGTTGCCTGGTCGCGCTGCTGCTGCGCCCGCGCCTTCGCAAGATTGGCCTGGTCGGGGCGGTCGTCGAGCGTGAAAAGGAGCTGGCCCGCCTTCACGAACTGGCCTTCCTTCACATGAATTTCGCGCACGGTGTTGGTGACCTGCGCACGCAAATCGACGCTGTTGAGCGACACCACGCTGCCGTTCACCTGCACCGTCACCGGCACGTCCTGGCGCTGGGCGGCAGCCAGCGTGACCAGCGCCGCGGGTCCGCTCGCCGGCGCGCCCTGACCGCCATTCGCCGCCGCCGGGGCAGGCTTGCGGACGGCGGCGCCAGACCACCACCAGGTCCCCGCAGCCGCAGCGACGATAAGCGCACCCGCGAGGGCGAAGACGAGGTTCTTCTTCATGGGACTTTTACTCTGGGGTGTGACCTGCGCGGGATAGACAAGGTGCACTTTCGAATGACCGCCGTTATTGGAGCAGCGGCGCACTGCAAGAGTCCGTCACCTCCGTAAAGAAAAGTAAAGCGAGCATGAAAGACCGCACGCGCGCGGGGAGCCGCGCGTCGCATCAACGAGGGGCCGGCCGCTAGAATCGCCTCCTCCCACAGCCTCTGGATGACCACCATGAACCGCTGCAATTCACGTTTTTCCATGGCGCCGTGCGCAATCCTGGCGCTGGCTGCCGCATTTCTAACGCTCGACGCGAGCGCACAGGCATCCACCCAGAACGAGGCTGCGGCAGGCGGGCGCAACTTCCCCGGCGGCACGCTGCGCGGCAAGCTGACGGTGGTGAACTCGCCCGAAATCCAGCTCGACGGCCAGCCGGAGCGGCTCGCCCCCGGCGCGCGCATCCGCAGCGCCCAGCACATGATGGTCATGCCTGCCGCCATCACCGGCCAGAACCTGCTCGTCAACTACACCCGCGACGCGGCCGGCCTGGTGCGGGAGGTCTGGATTCTCACGCCCGAGGAAGCGCGGGCCAAGCGCGAATCGGCCGAGAAGCCGCTGCTCAACTTCTGGCCCTTCGTGGCCAACACCGGCCCGCGCGACGACGGCAACACGCCGTTCGACCAATTGCCCCGCTACGGCCAGTAAGCCGCCGGACAGCTGCGAAACCCGAAGGTCGCAAGGTTCCCTTCGCGGCTTCGGCGCATCACGGAGCAACCCCATGACCCCCAAAGTTTTCATCAAGACCTTCGGCTGCCAGATGAACGAGTACGACTCGGACAAGATGGCCGACGTGCTGCATGCCGCCCAGGGCTACGAGCCGACCACCAACGTGGACGAGGCCGACCTGATCCTCTTCAACACCTGCTCGGTGCGCGAGAAGGCGCAGGAGAAGGTGTTCTCGGACCTCGGCCGGGTCAAGCACCTGAAGGAGCGCGGCGTGAAGATCGCCGTCGGCGGCTGCGTGGCCAGCCAGGAAGGCGCGGCCATCATTGCGCGCGCGCCTTATGTCGACGTGGTGTTCGGTCCGCAGACCCTGCACCGGCTGCCAAAACTGCTGAACCAGCGCGTGAGCCAGGGCAAGCCGCAGGTCGACATCAGCTTTCCGGAAATCGAGAAGTTCGATCACCTGCCGCCGGCCCGGGTCGACGGCGTCACCGCCTTCGTCTCGATCATGGAAGGCTGCTCCAAGTACTGCAGTTATTGCGTGGTGCCCTACACGCGCGGCGAGGAGGTGAACCGTCCGCTTGACGACGTGCTGGCGGAAGTGGCCGGCCTGGCCGACCAGGGCGTGCGAGAGGTCACGCTGCTGGGCCAGAACGTCAACGCCTACCGCGGCACGATGGGCGGCACGCCGGAAATCGCCGACTTCGCGCTGCTGCTCGAGTACATCGCCGAGATTCCCGGCATCGAGCGCATCCGCTACACCACCAGCCATCCGAACGAGTTCACGCCCCGGCTGATCGAGGCCTACGCCCGCGTGCCGCAGCTCGTGAGCCACCTGCACTTGCCGGTGCAGCACGGCAGCGACCGCATCCTGATGGCGATGAAGCGCGGCTACACGGCCATGGAATACAAGAGCACGGTACGCAAGCTGCGCGCCATCCGCCCGGGGCTTGCACTCAGCAGCGACTTCATCGTCGGCTTCCCCGGCGAGACGGACGAAGACTTCGGCAGGACGATGAAGCTGATCGACGATCTCGAGTTCGATGCCAGCTTCAGCTTCATCTTCAGCCCGCGACCCGGCACGCCCGCGGCGCAATTGGCCGACGACACGCCGCATTCGGTCAAGCTCGCGCGGCTGCAGCAACTGCAGGGTGTGATCGACGCCAACGTCAGGCGCTTCGGCGAAAGCCGGGTGGGCAGCCTGCAGCGCGTGCTGGTCGAAGGCGCATCGCGCAAGGATGCAGCAGAACTGATGGGCCGCACCGAGTGCAACCGCGTTCTCAACTTCGAGGGCGATGCGGGCCTGGTGGGGCAGATGATCGACGTGCGCGTGACGCGCTCGTTCGCCTACACGCTGCGCGGCGAGGTGCCGGCCGCGGCGGCGGCCTGATGGCGGAGCTGAAGTCGGCCCGCGGCTCTTTCCAGCAACTTCTGCTGTTCGCGTTCCTGCTGATCACCGCGCTCCTGGTGGGCGTTGCGCTTCGTTCGGTGTTCCAGTACGACGCATTGATGACGCAGAGCCGCGACGCCGCCTCCCGGGCGCTCGGCCTGTCCGGCGCGGCCCAGTCGCTGGCCGAGCGCAGCGCGGCGATGGAACGTGCCGGACGCCAGTCGCTGGTGCTGAACGACGCGGTGCTGCGCCGCCGCTTCGACGATGCCGCGCGCGACGCCAACCAGGTGCTCGGCCGTCTGGGAGAGAACGGCCTGCCCCCGGCCGGCGCCGCCATGTGGCGAGAACAGCTCGAAGCGATCGAGGGACTGATGATCGGAAATTCCGACACCGCCCTTGCGCGCGAAACCTCGATGGCCATGCAGTTCCGCGAACTTGACGCAGTCAACACCGGCATCGCTCAACAGGCGCAGCTCTTGATCGAAACGCAGAACAACGCGCTGGCCGACCGCATCGAAAACGCACGCACGCGGTTGATGCGCCAGGTGGTCGCCGCCAGCGCGCTGGCCGTGTCGCTGGCGCTCGCGTTCGGCATCTGGCTGGCGCGGCCGTTCAAGCGGCTCGAACGCGCGATCGTCGGGCTCGGGCAGAACCGGCTGGACGAGCCGATCGACATCCGCGGGCCGGCCGACGTGCGGCGCGTGTCGCAGCAACTCGAATGGCTGCGGCTGCGGCTGACCGAACTGGACGCCGACAAGGCGCGCTTCCTGCGCCATGTGTCGCACGAACTCAAGACGCCGCTGGCGGCGCTGCGCGAAGGCGTGTCGCTGCTGGAAGATGGCGTGACCGGCGCGCTGAACCCGGCGCAGCGCGAGGTCGCGCAGATCCTGCAGCAGAACACCCTGACGCTGCAGAGCCAGATCGAAGCCCTGCTGCGCTTCAATGCGGCGGCGTTCGAAGCGCGCGAACTGCACCGCGAACGCACCGCGCTGCTGCCGCTGATCGAGGAACAGATCGAGTCGCAGCGCCTTCAATGGCAAGGCCAAGGCCTGAGCGTGCGGGCCGAGGGCGAGCCGCTCGTCGTCGTGGTCGATCCGGTGAAACTCGGGACGGCCCTGGCGAATCTGCTGTCGAACGCCATCCGCTTCTCGACGCGTGGCGGCACCATCTCGATCGTGCTTTCGAGCACGCCGGATTCGGCATTCATCGACATCAACGATGCCGGCCCCGGCATCGCAGACAACGACCGCGACCGCATCTTCGAACCCTTTTTCCGTGGCGAGCAACAGCCCCGGCATTCGGTCAAAGGCACCGGCATCGGCTTGTCGATCGTGCAGGAGTACATTGCAGCCCATGGCGGGCGCATCACGCTGCTGCCCGACGGTCCCGGAGCACGTTTTCGCATCGAGCTTCCGCGCTCCGCCTGACCACCACCTCCGCCTCGCGCTTTTTCTCCGACCCATGCTTTTCACGATCGTTCGCAGATCCGCTTTGGCCATGACGATCGTCGTGCCGATGCTGCTCGCCGCATGCGTTGCGCCGCCGACACCCACGCCGCCCCCGCAGGTCGCGTCCGTTGCGCCTCCGCCTCCGCCGCCGCCGCCCGTGCAACCGGTCGAGGCCGAACCGATGGCGCCGGCCACGCAGCCCGCGCTGTTCTTCACGCAGCTCACGCAGGGTCCGCTGGCCGCCGTGCTGGCCTATGCCGACAGGATTCGGCCGCTCGGCGGGTCTGAATTGCAAGCCGAACTCGCACGCCTGGGCGACCCCGGCGACGTGCCGACGGCCCAGATTCAAGTGGCACTGGCGCTCGCGCAGACCCGTGTGCCGGCGGATCTGGCGCGTGCGACCGGCCTGCTGCAGCGCGTCGCGGCAAACAGCTCGGCCGATGCACAGCCCCTGCAGCCGCTCGCCCGCACGCTCGCCGCGCGCTACATGGAGCAGCGCCGTATCGAAGACGACCGCGACCGGCAGGTGCAGGCGCTGCGCGACAGCCAGCGGCGCATCGACCAGCTGAACGAACGCATCGAGGCGCTGCGCGCCATCGAGCGCAGTTTTGCGCGGCCTGCCAATACCCCGCCGCCGGCGCCCCCCGGCAGCAGGATTCCATGAGCGCCGCGTCGGGCCGCCCCGAGCAAGCCCGCACCGCAGTGCGAAGCCCGAAGGTATTCGAATGAGCAAAGGTGCGCGCCTCCTGGTGGTCGACGACGACCCGGACATGCTGCGCCTGCTGTCGATGCGGCTCACGGGCGCCGGCTACCAGGTAACGGCCGTCACCTCGGCGGAGTCGGCGCTGACGCAACTGGAAATCGAACATCCGCAGCTGGTGCTGAGCGACGTGCGTCTGCCGGGGCGCGACGGGCTGGCGCTGTTCGACGAAATCCGCAAGCGGCATCCGACGCTGCCGGTCATTTTGCTGACCGCGCACGGCACCATTCCCGACGCCGTCGAAGCCACCGCACGCGGCGTCTTCACCTACCTGACCAAACCGTACGACGGCCGCGACTTGCTCGAGAAAATCGCCCAGGCCCTGGCGCTCGGCGCACCCGCAACCACGCCGGGCAAGAGCGGCGACGAAAGCTGGCGCGCCGAGATCGTCAGCCGCAGCAACCGCATGGCCGAGTTGCTGGCCGAAGCGCTCATGGTCGCCCGTTCCGATGCCAGCGTGCTGCTGCGCGGCGACAGCGGTGCCGGCAAGGAGCTGCTGGCCCGCGCGATCCACCGCGCCAGTGCGCGCGCCGACAAGCCCTTCGTGGCCGTCAACTGCGGCGCCATCCCCGAAGCGTTGCTGGAGTCGGAACTGTTCGGCCACATGAAGGGCGCCTTCACCGACGCGGTTGCCAACCACAAGGGCCTGTTCCAGCAAGCCGACGGCGGCACCCTGCTGCTCGACGAGATCGGCGACATGCCGCCTGCGCTGCAGGTCAAGCTGCTGCGAGTGCTGCAGGAGCATGCGGTGCGTCCGCTCGGCGGCAGCCAGTCGATCACGGTCGATGTGCGGATCATTTCCGCCACCCATCGCGATCTCGACGCCGCGATGGAGGCGGGGCAGTTCCGCGAAGACCTCTATTACCGTCTCAACGTCGTGACACTGAGCCTGCCGCCGCTGGCTGCACGGCGCGAGGACATTCCGTTGCTGGCCAATCACTTCCTGCAGCGGCTCTCGACCAAATACGGCAAGCGCCTCTCCGGCTTTGCGCCAGAAGCGCTGAAGGCGCTGACCACCGCCTCATGGCCGGGCAACGTGCGCCAGTTGTTCAACGTGGTGGAGCAGGTCTGCGCGCTCTCGAGCTCGCCGCTGATCCCGCTGGCGCTGGTGCAGCGCGCCCTGCGGGTGCCCAGTATCGAGGTGCAGACCTATGCCGAAGCCAAGCAGCGTTTCGAGCGCGATTACCTGGTCGGCCTCTTGAAGCTGACTGACGGCAACGTGGCCGATGCGGCACGCATGGCCGATCGCAACCGGACCGAGTTCTACCGGCTGCTGCAGAAGCACGAACTCACGCCCGGTCACTTCAAGGCAGATCCGGCGGCGGTAGGCGGCGACGCTGTCGCTGACGAGCGACGCCCGTAAGGCGTTGATTCAATTGGACTTTTACTGAGCCGTTCTCAGTGCTGTCGGGCTTCGGCGACAAAATGAGGACTTTTGGCTGCAGGATTGGGTGAAAAGCCGGGTCCACCCCAGTCTGAAGCTTCTAAGTTGTTGATATAGAACAGCTTTTCCGTGCTGGCACAGGGTTTGCCCCTGTACATGCATGACAGCACACACAAGCGCCTTTTTTGCACTCCGTCCGCAGCGCGACGGCCTCCGGCAAAAGCAGTTTCCGCTCTCACGGCAGCGCCCGGCAGCTCATTCGCCGGCTGCGCTCGAGAACGCGGGCGGCAACGCGGCGGACAGCGTGGTCAAGCGCTTTCCGGCAATCGGCGACACGCCCTCCACGTCGAACACACGGTGGTAACCCGCTCATGAAGCCCAACGATTTCTCCCAGCTCAACGTGCTGACCGAGGCCGATTTTTCGCATCGCAGTTCGTTGCGCGAAGAACGGCACCCGAATTCGGTCACCGCGCCGCCGATCAACCGCGGCTCGATGGCCCCACGCCCCTGGCGCGGCTTCTGGAACAGCATCGGCACCGCCACGCTGGTCAAGCTCGGCGCCGGCGGCGTGCGCAAGGCGGAAGGTGCTGCACCTTCGACGCCCGCGGCAAAGGCACCCTGGGAACGTGCGGCGAGCCGGCGCAGGCTTGCATTCATGATGCTGACGCTGCTGAGCACGGTGGTCGCCTCGTCGCTGTTCGCCAGCGTCCAGCCCGAGTACGACAACGCCTGGCTCGAGTACGGCCAGATCGGCCTGTACGGTTTGCTTTCGGGTTGGGTGGTGACTGGTTTCGTTACCGCGCTGATGGGCTTTTATGTCTCGGTGCGCGGCGACAAGCATGCGCTTTCGGCCAATCACGTCGTCGACCATCCGATGAACCCCGAGGCCCGCACGGCGATCATCATGCCGATCTGCAACGAGGACGTGGCCACCGTGTTCGCCGGCCTGCTCGCCACTTGCGAATCCGTGGCCGCGACCGGTCATGCGCGCCAGTTCGACGTGTTCGTGCTGTCCGACACCTACACGCCCGAGATCGCAGCCGCCGAACGCGCCGCCTGGGAAGACCTGCGCACCGCGCTTGCCTCCGGCCCCAACCAGCCGCAGGTCGAGGTGTACTACCGCCTGCGCACCCGCCGCAGCCATCGCAAGGCGGGCAACGTGGCCGACTTCTGCCGCCGCTGGGGCAAGGACTACCGCTACATGGTGGTGCTCGATGCCGACAGCGTGATGAGCGGCGACTGCCTGACCTCCATGGTCAAGCTGATGGAAGCCAACCCGACGGCCGGCATCATCCAGACCGCCACCCAGGCCATCGGCCATGTGACGCTCCATGCCCGCGCGCAGCAATTCGCATCGCGGGTGACCGGTCGCCTGTTCACCCTCGGCATGCAGTTCTGGCAGCTCGGCGAGTCGCACTACTGGGGCCACAACGCGATCATCCGCGTCAAGCCTTTCATGGACCATTGCGCGCTGGCGCCGATCAAGGGCACCGGCGGCATGTCGGGCGGCATCATGTCGCACGACTTCGTCGAAGCCGCGCTGATGCGCCGCGCCGGCTACCAGGTGTGGCTGGTTGCCGACCTGGTGGGCAGCTACGAACAGCAGCCGCCGGACCTCCTGGCCGAACTGCAGCGCGACCGCCGTTGGTGCCAGGGCAATCTGCAGAACGCACGGCTGATGGCCGAACCCGGCCTGCACTCGGTGCACCGCGCCATGTTCGTGACCGGCACCATGGCGTACGCCTCGGCGCCGCTGTGGCTCGCCTTCCTCACGCTCGGCACAGCCCTCTGGCTGAGCGGTTCGAGCTTGATCGAGAGCTGGCATGTGCTGCCGGTTGAACTGGCAGGCCTCTGGCTGTGGACGCTGTGCCTGCTGTTCCTGCCGCGCCTGCTCGGCATCACCGCGGTGGTGCTGCGCGGCGAGCAGCATCAGTACGGCGGGCTCCGGGGCCTGGTCAAGAGCTCGTTGCTCGAAAGCCTGCTGGCCATCGTGCAGGCGCCGGTGCGCATGCTGGCCCATTCGCTGTTCGTGGTGGTGGCGCTGACCGGCATCAAGCTCGACTGGAAGTCGCCCCCGCGCGAAGCCAACGCGGTGCCGTGGCGCATCGCCGCCTCGCAGCTGGCGCCGATGAGCCTGATCGTTGCGGCCCTGGCACTCGGCGTCGCGATGGTCGATGCGAGCGCGCTGGTCTGGCTGATGCCGGTCGGCCTGCCGCTGCTGCTGGCGATCCCGCTGACCGTGCTTACCAGCCAGATCGCGCTCGGCACCTCGCTGCGCGACCGCGGCTTCCTGCTGATTCCGGAAGAGTCGCGTTCGCCGGCGGTGCTGCGCCGGGCCTGGATGCATGCAGTGCGCCTGGCCCGTCCGGTGTTGGCGACCGCCTGAGCGTTCGCGCCGGACACAAAAAAGCCCGCAGCGATGCGGGCTTTTTTGTGTCCATTGCAACGCTAGAAGCGCGGCATGCCGCCACCGCCCATGCCGCCGCCGCCCATTCCCGGCATGCCCTTCATGCCGCCCATGCGCTTCATCATCTTCATGAGGCCGCCGCCTTTCATCTTCTTCATCATTCCCTGCATCTGCTCGAACTCGTTGAGCAGCCGGTTGACCTCCTGAACCTGCACGCCGGCGCCGGCGGCGATGCGGCGCTTGCGGGTCGCCTTCAGCAGTTCGGGCCTGCGGCGCTCCTGCGGCGTCATGCTGTTGATGATCCCTTCCTTGCGGCGTATGTCGCGCTCGGCGCGGGTCATGTCGGCTTCGGTGGCCTTGGCGGCCATCTGCGCCGGCAGCTTGTCCATGATGCTCGAGAGGCCGCCCATCTGCTTCATCTGCTGGAGCTGGCCGAGAAAGTCGTTCAGGTCGAAGCCGGCGCCGCTCTTCACCTTGGCCGCGAGCTTTTGCGCCGCCACCACGTCGACGCCGGCCGTGACCTGCTCGACCAGCGCGACGATGTCGCCCATCCCGAGGATGCGGCCCGCATGGCGCTCGGCGTCGAACACTTCGAGGCCATCGATCTTTTCGCTCACGCCGGCAAACTTGATCGGCACGCCCGTGACCTGCCGCACCGACAGAGCGGCCCCGCCGCGCGAGTCGCCATCGGTCTTGGTGAGCACGATGCCGGTAAGCGGCAGCGCATCCTTGAAGGCCTTGGCGGTGTTGATGGCGTCCTGCCCCTGCATCGCATCCACGACGAACAGCGTCTCGATCGGGTTCAGCGCCGCGTGCAGCTGCTGGATCTCGGCCATCAGCACGTCGTCGATGGCAAGCCGGCCCGCGGTGTCGACCAGCAGCACGTCGAAGAAGTGGCGCTTGGCATGGTCGAGCGCGGCCCGAGCGATGTCGACCGGCTTCTGGTCGGGGCTGCTCGGGAACCACTCGGCGCCGGCTTGTTTGGTGACCACCTTGAGCTGCTCGATCGCCGCCGGCCGATAGACGTCGCCCGACACGGTCAGCACTTTCTTCTTGCGCTTTTCGATCAGGTGCTTGGCCAACTTGGCGCTGGTGGTGGTCTTGCCCGAGCCCTGCAGGCCGGCCATCAGGATCACGGCCGGCGGCTGGGCCACCAGGTTGATGTCGGCCACGCCTTCACCCATGGTGGCAGCGAGTTCGCGGTTGACGATGCCGATCAGCGCCTGGCCGGGCTTCAGCGCGCCGAGCACGTCTTGGCCGAGCGCCTTCTCCTTAACGCGCGCCACGAAGTCGCGCACCACCGGCAGCGCCACGTCGGCTTCGAGCAGGGCCATGCGAACTTCGCGCAGCATGTCCTGCACGTTGGCCTCGGTGATGCGGGCCTGGCCGCTGACCTGTTTGACGAGGCGGGTGAATTTGTCTGTGAGGGCGGTGGCCATGGTGCTTCCCGCTCGGCGGGACCGGTATGAAGACGGGAGTGAAAGGCGCCGCGCAAAAGGCAAGACGCTAAACTCGCCCGGATGATTTTAGCGATCCCCTCCCCACTCGGCGTGGCGCTGGGCATCGCCACCGCCGTTGCCTACGGCACTGCCGCCGCCGCTGCTTCGTGGCTCGGCCGGCAGCCCACCCAATGGACGCTCGGACTGGCCTGGCTGCTGCACGCCGGCGCGCTGGGCTGGGGGCTGGCAAACGGCAATCCACACTTCGGCTTTGCGCCTGCGCTTTCGGTCATGGCCTGGCTGGTGCTCACGGTCTACGGCATCGAAAGCCGCATGTATCCGCAACTGAAGGCGCGGCGCGTGCTCGCCGCGCTCGGCGCCGCCGTGGTGCTGCTCGCCATCGTGTTTCCCGGCACGCCGCTGCATGTGTCGGCCTCGCCCTGGCTGCCGCTGCACCTGGCTTTGGGCATTGCCTCGTACGGTTTGTTCGCCGCCGCGGTGGTGCATGCGTGGCTCATGACCCGCGCCGAGAAACAGATTCGTCTGGCCGCCGAACCGCCGGGCGGCGTGCCGCTCTTGACGATGGAGCGGCTCACCTTCCGCTTTGTGACCGCGGGCTTCGTGCTGTTGTCGGCAACGCTGCTTGCCGGGCTGTTGTTCAGCGAGACGCTGTACGGCGCTTCGGTGCGCGGATTCAAGTGGGACCACAAGACCGTGTGCTCGGTGCTGGCGTGGCTCAGCTTCGCGGTGCTCCTGATCGGACGGGCGCGTTTCGGGTGGCGCGGGCGCACTGCGCGGCGTGTGCTCTACGCCGGCTCCGCGCTGCTGCTGCTTGCCTATGTCGGCTCGCGCTTCGTGCTCGAAGTGGTGCTGGGGCGTACCGCATGAAATACCTTCTCGTCTTCGCCGTGCTGTTCGTGGCGATATGGCTCTGGCGCAAGAGCCGCCGCGACGAGATGCGCTCGCGGCCGCCGGCCCGACCCGCGACGCCTGCGGTGGAGGCGCCGCAGGACATGCTGCGCTGTGCGCACTGCGGCCTGCATCTGCCGGCCGCCGATGCGATCGCCGGGCCGAACGGTATCTACTGCTGCGCTGCACACCGGCAAGCGGCCGGTCGCTGAGGCGGACTGCCGATGACCGCTTTCCCCTGGTCGCGCGGCGAACCGGCCACCGACTGGAGCGCACTGGAGAACTTCAACCGCGAAAGCACCGCCCTGCTGCGGCTCTGGCGCGGCTTCATGACGGCGCGCTGCTTCGTGGCCGTGGTGCTGCTGCTGCTGCAGGCGGTCGCCTATGCGCTCGGCCAGCCGATGCAGCCGGCTGCCATCGCGCTCACGGTGGGCTATATCGCGGTCACCTCGCTGGCGGCACGCTTCGCGCCTTTCAGGGCGCCCGTCCGGGGTTTTGGCGCACCCTGGCTGTCGACCATCGGCGTCGACCTGGTTACCTTCACCGCGCTGCAGTTGATGCAGATCGGCAGCATCAACTACACGCCGCTGTTCGCGCTGCCGGTGCTGATGGGCGCAGTGCTCGGCACCGGCGCGGTCGGCCTCGGCACCACGGCGGCGGTCACGCTGCTGCTGCTGGGGCACGCGGGCTGGTATTGGCTGCAGCAGCCACAGACGCCTCCGCACGCTTCGTGCAAGCGGCGCTCACCGGCACCGGCCTGTTCGTGGTGGCGTTGCTCGCGCACGAACTGGCGCGTCGGCTCACTCGCGAAGAAGCGCTCGCGCAGCGCAACCGGATCACGGCGCAGATGCATGCGCTGGTGAACGACCTGGTCATCGAAACCCTGAGCGAGGGCGTGCTGGTGGTCGACGTGCACGGCCAGGTGCATGCCGCCAATCCGGCAGCCGATGCGATTCTCGGGCAGGGCCTGGCCGAACTCGCCTTGCCGTTCGCGCTGAACACGCATCCGGCTTGGGCCGCGCTGGCGGCGCTCGCGCGCCACACCTTTGCGCGCCACGCACCGCAGTCAAAGGAGATTCGGGTCGCGCAGGCGCTGGGCGCGGCGCGCGAGGTGCGGGTGCGCACCCGCCTCACGCCCGCCACCGGCCAGCGCACCGAAAGCCTCTGCGTGATGTTTCTTCAAGACCTGCGCGAACTCGAGGCGCGCATCCGCACCGAAAAGCTGGCGGCGATGGGGCGCATGTCGGCAGCCGTCGCGCACGAAATCCGCAATCCCCTGGCCGCCATCACGCAGGCCAGCGCGCTGCTCAATGAAGATCTGGTCGATCCGGCGCACCGCCAGTTGACGACGATGGTCCAGCAGAACGCGCAGCGCCTCTCGCGCATCGTCGACGACGTGCTCGATGTCGCGCGCGCACGCCAGCAAAGGGTGCTGCCGCTCGGCGAACAGGTGGCGCTCGACGCAACGGTGCGGACGCTGGCGCAGGAATGGGTGCGTCATACGCAGCGACAGGGCGTGCTGCTGGTTCTGGAGGCGCCGGCGAGCGTGGTGCTCTTCGAAATCGAACACATGCGCCGCATCCTGGTCAACCTGCTCGACAACGCAGCGCGTTATGCCGGCGACCGCCACGGTTCGATCCAGATCGCCACCCGGACCAGCGCGCAGGGCCGCGCCAGCCTGCAGGTGTGGAGCGACGGGGCGCCGCTCGAGCCCGCGGTGGAGCGCCATCTTTTCGAACCCTTCTTTTCTTCCGAGAGCCGGTCCAGCGGCCTCGGCCTGTTTCTTTGCCGTGAGCTGTGCGAGCGGCACGGCGCGATGATCGGCTACGAGCGCCGCGCACTGGCAGCCTCCGGGCCGGAGGGCAACGAATTCTTCGTCGCGTTCGCTGCCGGCGAAAACCGGCTGACACAATAGCGCCCGTGAGCACACCGCCCCCGTCCACGCCCCGTCAAGCCCAGATCCTGGTGGTCGACGACGAGCCCGATCTGCGCACGCTCTACGAGCTCACGCTGCTGCGCGAGGGCTACCGGGTCGAAGCCGCGGGCAGCGTGTCGGACGCCAGCGCGCATCTCGATGCCGGCCGCTTCGACGCGGTGATCACCGACATGCGGCTGCCCGACAGACTGGGCATGGAAATCCTGCAGCGGATCCAGCAGGAACAGCGCAGCGAACGCTGCGTGGTCATGACGGCCTACGGCTCGGCCGAGAACGCGGTCGAGGCGCTCAAGGCAGGCGCCTTCGACTACCTCACCAAGCCGGTGGACCTGAAGCAGTTCCGCGGCGTGGTCGCAGCCGCGGTGCAGGCCCAGCCCATGCAGCCCAGGCCGGCGCGTCAGATCGACGACGGCGCCAAGCCATTTGCGGCGGCGGGCAGCGCCAGCGCCGGCCTGACCGCGCTCGACCGCCTGGTCGGTGCGTCCGAGCCGATGCGGCTGGTCAAGTCGCGCATTGCCAAGGTGGCGCGCGGCATGGCGCCGGTGCTGGTGCGCGGTGAATCCGGCACCGGCAAGGAACTGGTCGCGCGGGCAACCCATGCGTGCAGCCAGCGCAGCGAAGGCCCGTTCGTCGCGGTCAATTGCGGCGCGATTCCCGAGAACCTGCTGGAGGCCGAGTTCTTCGGCGCGCGCAAGGGCTCCTACACCGGCTCCGCACAAGACCGCGACGGCTACTTCCAGGCCGCGCGCGGCGGCACGCTGTTCCTCGACGAGATCGGCGACCTGCCGCTCGCGATGCAGTCCAAGCTGCTGCGCGCGATCCAGGAACGCAGCGTGCGGCCGATCGGCTCGACGCAGGAAGACGCGGTCGACGTGCGCATCGTCAGCGCAACGCACAAGGACCTGCAGGCCGAGGTTCAGGCCGGTCGCTTCCGCCAGGATCTGTTCGATCGGCTGAACGTGATCGAGATTGCCGTGCCGGCGCTGCGCGAGCGCCGCGAAGACCTGCCTGCGTTGTGCGAAGCACTGCTGTCGCGCATCGCCCGCGATGCGGGGATGCCGGTGCCCAAGCTGTCGTTGGACGTGATCCAGCGTTTGTCGGAGCATCCGCTGCACGGCAACGTGCGCGAACTCGAAAACCTCCTGCACCGCGCGGTGGCCCTGAGCGACGGCGATGTTCTCCATCTCGACTTCGTCGGCCGGCCCGCGGCGCCGCCTGCCGATGCGGACCCCCAGGTGCAGCAGTCACCCGCCAGCGCGACGCCGGTTGCCGAAGCCAAGCCGACCACGGCCGTGCCGCTCGACCTGCAGAGCTACCTGGACCAGCAGGAGCGCGAAATCCTGGTGCGCGCGCTGCAGGAAAGCGGCTTCAACAGGACGGCAGCCGCAACGCGACTCGGTCTGAGCCTGCGCCAGATCCGCTACCGGATTGCCCGGCTGGGCATCGCAACGCCGGGCGGCGAAGAACCCGCCGGCATCGGCGCCGATGACTGACACGAAAAACGCAGGGCTCTGGAACGCCGGCTGGTACCGCTTTGCACGGGCGCTGCCGTCGCCGAACTTCGGGCCGCGTCCGCCCGGCGCGCAGATCGATCTCATCGTGCTTCATTCGATCAGCCTGCCGCCAGGCCGCTACGGCGGCGACGAAGTACAGCAGCTCTTCACCAATTGCCTGGATTGGGCAGCGCATCCCTATTTCGAAACGCTGCGCGGGCTCGCGGTGTCGTCGCATTTCTACGTGCGCCGCAACGGCGAGCTGTGGCAGTTCGTGAGTTGCGACGACCGCGCCTGGCACGCCGGTGCTTCGTCATGGCGCGGCCGTGCGAACTGCAACGACGACTCGATCGGCATCGAACTCGAAGGGCTCGAAGGCGAGCCGTTCGAGCCGGGCCAGTACGAGACGCTTGCAAGCCTTTGCCCTGCGCTCGCGCAGCGCTACCCGGTTGCGTTCATCGCCGGTCATGAACATATCGCGCCGGGCCGCAAGGAAGACCCGGGCAAGGGATTCGACTGGCGGCTGCTGCAGGGTCGGCTCGGCTGGAATGGGACGATGTTTCCCGACAGCGTCACGCCGGGCTGAAATTTTCAATCGGAGCGTTGCGGGCGATGCACATGGCGCAGCGCAACAATTGCCATGCACATCGCTTTGCTCGCGCAGCAACCATGCGGCCTCCAGGCGCAAAACCGGCTGCAAAGCGCATGGAAAGCCGAAGCCGCTAAGGTCATCGAGCAGGCATGCGGCATGGGCCCGCGCCGGGACCGCCGCAGCTGTGCATTAATTGCTTGAAGCGCCTGGAAAACACTACATCTAGTGGGTTGTGGACCCCTTGGACCCTAGATATAGTGTGCCCTGCCAACCCGCTTGCCGCACGACGGCGGGCAGCGACACCGCCCCAACAAGAAATTGCAACCGAGGACCGAATGCAAACTTCCCAGAACACGTCCACCCCGAACACGCGCGCCGCGCGCCCCGCCACTTCGGCATTGCAGAACCGCGACGTGGCCGGATCGCCCGCCGGTGACGCGCTCGCCAACTACCAGATCATTCGCCGCAACGGCGCGGTCGTTCCGTTCGAACCGAACAAGATCGCCATCGCCATGATGAAGGCGTTTCTCGCGGTGCACGGCACCCAGGGCGCGGCTTCGGCCAGCGTGCGCGAGACGGTCGACACGCTGACCCAGGGCGTGGTCCGCGCGATGATGCGCTCGCGACCCGGTGGCGGCACCTTCCACATCGAGGACGTGCAGGACCAGGTCGAGCTCGGCCTGATGCGCGGTGGCCACCACGAGATCGCGCGCGCCTATGTGCTGTATCGCGAACGCCGCTCGCAGGAGCGTTCCAAGCTGGGCGAACAGGATGCGCCCGCTGTCGCGCCGACGCTGCATGTGCTGGACCGCGGCGAACGCGTCGCGCTCGACCTGGGCGAACTCAAGGGCCTGATCGAATCCGCCTGCGAGAACCTGGGCGACAGCATCACGGCCGCACCGATCCAGGCCGAAACGATGCGCAACCTGTACGACGGCGTGCCGCTCGACGAGGTCTACAAGGCCTCCATCCTCGCGGCGCGCACGCTGATCGAAAAAGACCGGACTACACCTTCGCCACGGCCCGCCTACTGCTGCACACCATCTTCAAGGAGATCATCGGCCGCGAGGTGATGCCGACCGAGCGCGCGCAGGCCTACGTTGACTACTTTCCCCAATTCGTGAAGAAGGGCGTGGACAACGAGTTGCTCGACGAGCGGCTGCTGCAGTACGACCTGACCCGCCTGGGCGCTGCGCTCAAGCCGGAACGCGACCTGCAGTTCGACTATCTCGGGCTGCAGACGCTGTACGACCGCTACTTCC
>JBBJMS010000071.1:0-16663 GCA_037720315.1 Variovorax sp.
GCCACGTCCGTGGCCGCGCTCATCGGCCGCAGCAGCACGAACTGCACGATGCACAGCAGGCAGGCCACGCTGGTCGCCAGCCCTACCAGCCGCAGCGAGCCGAGCCGCTTGACGAACTCGCCGCTGGCGACGAGATAGATCGCATAGCTCACCGCGCTCAGGAACACCAGCAGCGAGCCCCACGCAGCGGCCGCGCTCTGCCCGAGTTGCAGCTCGTGGCCGAACACCAGCAGCACGCCCGCGTAGCTGATAGCGATGCCCACGACCTGCCAACGCGTGATTCGCCGACGGTAGGCGATCCAGCCGAACAGCAGCACCAGCGTGGGGTTGAGATACAGGATCAGCCGTTCCAGGCTGGCCGTGATGTGCGCCAGGCCGGCGAAGTCCAGAAAGCTGGACAGGTAATAGCCCGAAAACCCGAGGCCGAACACGCCGAGCCAGTCGCGCGGGCCGAGCGCCGGCTTGCCGCGCCCGGCCCACCAGGCCATCACCGCGAACAGCGGCAGCGCGAACAGCATGCGCAGCATGATGAGCGTCACCGCGTCGACGCCGTGCCGGTAGGCGAGCTTGACGATGATCGCCTTGCCGCTGAACCCGATGGCGCCCACTATCGCGAGCGTCAGGCCCGGCCCGAGGCTCTTGTGATTGCTTGGAGCCGGCAAGGCTTCAGGCGGCATCGATGGTCAGAACCCCGCGACGAGGCCGTCGCGCCGCGCGTCGCTGGCGGCCACGTAGCCCTCGACCGCCGGATCGCCTGCACGGCAGATGAACTGGCCGGCACCGAAGTCCTGGTAGGAGTCGTTGATCACGTCGACCTTGTGGCCGAGGTCTGCCAGCCCTTGCACAGTCGCCGGGTTCATCGCGCCTTCGACGTTGATTTCGAGGCCGCTGTTGAAACGCCAGCGCGGCGCGTCGCAGGCGGCCTGCGGGTTCTGCGCGTAGTCGAGCATGCGAACCAGCATCTGCATGTGGCCCTGCGGCTGCATGTTGCCGCCCATCACGCCAAAGCTCATCACCGGCGCGCCGTCGCTGGTGAGAAAGGCCGGAATGATGGTGTGGAAGGGGCGCTTGCCCGGTGCCACCACGTTCGGGCTCTTGGCGTCAAGGCTGAAGCCGTGGCCTCGGTTCTGCAGGCTGATGCCGAAGCCAGGCTCGACGCAGCCCGAACCGAAGCCCATGTAGTTGCTCTGGATGAAGCTCACCATCATGCCGCTCTCGTCGGCGGCGGTGAGATAGATCGTGCCGCCCTTGACCGGGTTGCCGGCCTTGAAGTCCTGCGCCTTGTTCACGTCGATGAGTTTGGCACGCGAAGCGAGATACGCGCCATCGAGCATCTGCAGCGGCGTCACCTCCATCGACGATGGGTCGGACACATAGCGGTAGGTGTCTGCAAACGCGAGCTTCATGGCCTCGATCTGCAGATGCTGCGACGCGACCGAGTCGACCGGCAACGATGCCATGTCGAAATGCTCGAGGATGCCGAGCGCGATCAGCGCCGCGATGCCCTGGCCGTTCGGCGGGATCTCGTGCAGCGTGTGCTTGCGATAGTCCTGGCCGATCGGTTCGACCCACTCCGGCTTCCAGTTGGCCAGGTCCCACACCTTGAGGCTGCCGCCGTTCTCGTTGCTGAACTTCTCGAGCGCTTCGGCGATTTCGCCGCTGTAGAAGGCTTCGCCCTTGGTCGCAGCGATGGCTCGCAAGGCGCGCGCAGCGGCCGGAAAGCGGAACAGCTCGCCGACTTCCGGCGCCCGCCCGCGCGGCAGGAAAGACTGCGCAAAGCCGGGCTGCATGTTCAGGATCGGGGTGGCCGCGGCCCATTTCTGCCGCACCACGGGCGGCACGAGGTAGCCGCGTTCGGCGATCTCGATCGCCGGCGCCATCAGGTCTTCGAAGGGCAGCTTGCCGAAATGTTCTGACAAAGCCACCCAGCCGCCCACCGCACCCGGCACGGTGACCGAATCGATGCCGCGCTGCGGCGGCGTCGCGCCGTCGGCGCCGTGCTTGCGGCGGAAGTACTCGGGCGTCCACGCCTGGGGCGCACAGCCCGAGGCATTGAGACCGTGCAGCTTCTCCCCGTCCCACAGGATGCAGAACGCATCGCTGCCGAGACCGTTGCTGACCGGCTCGACCAACGTCATCACCGCAGCAGTGGCAATGGCCGCATCCACGGCATTGCCGCCCTGCTGAAGGATGCGCAGGCCGGCCTGCGCCGCCAGCGGATGCGAGGTCGAGACCACATTGCGCGCGAAGACGGGAATGCGGGTTGAGGTATAGGGGTTTGCGTAGTCGAATTTCATGTGGGTCAGTCCCCTGTGATCTTGCGTTCGGTGATTATCTTTTTCCACTTGGCGGCATCCTGCGCCACCATGCTTGCCAGTTGTGCGGGCGTGCTGGTCGCCGGGGCAATGCCGAGCCGCGAGAGCTTGTCGCGCACCTCAGGATCGGCCAGCGCCTCGTTGGCGGCCTTGTTGACGCGCTCCACGACGTCGGCGGGCAAGCCCTTCGGCCCGTACAGCCCGAACCAGGTGTTCGACTCGAAGCCGGGCAGCACGTCGGGAATGGCGGGCAGGTCCGGCGCGAGTGGGCTGCGTTTCATCGAAGTGACGCCCAGCGCGCGCAGCCGGCCGTCGCGCACATGGGGCATGCCGGTGGGCAGCGAGTCGAACAGCACGTCGATCTTTCCGCTGATGAGATCGGGAATCGCGAGCGCCGTGCCCTTGTACGGAATGTGGGTGACGAACACGCCCGCCTGCGACTTGAACAACTCCGCCGTGAGCTGCACGATGGTGCCGTTGCCGCTCGATGCGTAGTTCAGCTTGCCCGGGTTCTTCTTGGCGTATTCGATCCACTCGCCCACCGTCTTGGCCGGTGAACTGTTGGGCACCAGCATGATGCTCGGCGCGTCCCCCACATGCGCGATCGGGCTGAAATCGCGCACGGTGTCGTAAGGCAGCCGGGCGTTGATGGCCGGGCCGATCGAGTGGGTGCTGGTGGTGGCCAGCAGGAGCGTGTAACCGTCGGCCGGCGCCTTGACCGCAAGGTCGGAGCCGATCGCGCCGCCTGCGCCGGGCTTGTTGTCGACCAACACCGTGGTGCCGAGCTTCTCCCCCATCTTCTGCGACAGCGTTCGCGCAAACAGGTCGGTCGCACCCGCAGCCGGAAACGGCACGATCAAACGGATCGGCTTGTTGGGATAGCCCTGCGCCAGCACGACAGGCGCCGCAGCCGTGCACAGCGCGAAGGCGATGAGTTGGAGAAAGTGGGTTCGTTTCATGTTTTGGATTCTGACGGTTCGGCACGGAATATTCACAAAGAGAAAAGCCGCCCGGCGTGGGCGGCTTTTCAAGGTGCATGCCTGCGGGTGTGCCTATTCCTCGACGAAAGCCTCTTCTCGTTTGGATCTGACCGCCGGCAGCAGCACGATCACGAGTAGCAGCACCGCAGCCGCCAGCAGACCGGCGGAGATCGGCCGCGTGACCAGCACGCTCCAATCGCCGCGCGACAGCAGCAGCGCGCGCCGCAGGTTCTCTTCCATCATCGGCCCCAGGATGAAGCCGAGCAGCAGGGGCGCCGGCTCGCAGCTGAGCTTGATGAAGGTGTAGCCCACCACGCCGAAGATCGCCACCATCCAGATGTCGAACACATTGTTGTTGGTCGAGTACACGCCGATCGCGCAGAACAGCACGATGGCCGGAAAGAGCCACTTGTACGGGATCGTCAGGAGCTTGATCCAGATGCCGATCAGCGGCAGATTCAGGACGATCAGCATCAGGTTGCCGATCCACATCGATGCGATCAGTCCCCAGAACAGCTCCGGATTGCCGGTCATGACCTGCGGGCCGGGCTGGATGTTGTGAATCGTCATCGCGCCCACCATCAGCGCCATCACGGGATTGCCGGGAATGCCGAGCGTCAGGAGCGGAATGAACGAGGTCTGCGCGCCTGCGTTGTTGGCGGCCTCGGGTCCGGCCACGCCGCGGATGTTGCCCTTGCCGAAGGCGATCTCGCCCGGCTTGAGCTTGATCTTCTTTTCGATCGTGTAGGCCGCAAAGGACGAGAGCAGCGCGCCGCCGCCGGGCAGGATGCCGAGCGCGCAGCCGAGCGTGGTGCCGCGAAGCACGGCCGGCGTCATGTGCTTGAAGTCTTCCTTGGTCGGCCAGAGCCCCTTCACCTTGGCGACGGACACGTCGCGGTGTTCTTCGGGCCGGTCGAGGTTGGAAATGATTTCACCGTAGCCGAACACGCCCATCGCGATCACGATGAAGCCGATGCCGTCGGTGAGCTCGGGTATGTCGAAGCTGAAACGCGCCACACCCGAATTCACGTCGGTGCCGATCAGGCCCATCAGCAGGCCCAGCACGATCATCGCGATCGCCTTGATGAGCGAACCCGAGGCCAGCACCACGGCGCCGATCAGGCCCAACACCATCAGCGAAAAATACTCGGCCGGGCCGAACTTGAAAGCCAGCTCGGTCAGCGGCGGCGCGAACGCGGCGAGGATCAGCGTGCCGACGCAGCCCGCGAAGAACGAGCCGAGGCCGGCTGCGGCGAGCGCCGGCCCGGCTCTCCCCTGCTTGGCCATCTGGTGGCCGTCGATCACCGTCACGACCGATGCGGACTCCCCCGGCAGGTTGACCAGAATGGCAGTCGTGGAGCCGCCGTACTGCGACCCGTAGTAAATGCCCGCCAGCATGATCAGCGCAGCTACCGGTGGCAGCGCATAGGTGGCGGGCAGCAGCATTGCGATGGTCGCGACGGGACCGATGCCGGGCAGCACGCCGATGAGCGTGCCCAGGAGGCATCCGACGAAAGCGTAGATCAGGTTCTGCAGCGTGAACGCCGCGCCGAACCCGAGGGAAAGATTGCTGATCAGGTCATCCATGGAATTCTTCTTTTCAGCCGGTAATGAAGGTGGGCCACACCTGGAACTGCAATTTGAGCGCAAGCACGAACGTGAGATAGCTGCCGATGGCGAGAATGGTCGCGAGGATCAGGGCTTCCTTGAAGTTGAACCTGGGGCTCGCGAGCGCCGATATCAGCACCACCGCATAGATGGCGGCAATCAGCCCCATCGCCGGCAGGTTCCACGCAACCACGCCGCCAAGCAGCAAGCCGAACACTAGGTTCGATCCGATGATGAAGACGAGCGGACGCCATGCAATCTTTCCGACCGGCTCGCCGTCGTCGGTCTCGATCACGAGCGAACTGAAGATGACGCCGGCACCGAGCACCGCTAGCAGGATGCCCAGCAGCAGCGGGAAGTACCCGGGGCCCATGCGGGCGCCGTTGCCGATGTTGTAGTTGGATGCACCCACTGCGAACGCGATGCCGACCACTGCAAACATCAGCCCCGAAACAAAGTCTTTCTGACTCTTGATTTTCACGAAACAGCCCCTTCGAAATTTTCGAACAGCGGATTGTGTGGTCAAGGCGCAGCCGGGGCGATGTGGATTCCACCTAGCGCACGGCTAGGGTTATCCCGCGGCCCGGCAGTGCCGGTGCTATTCGAGCGGCGGGGTCGCGCTCAGCACTTCGTCGATCGTGGTCACGCCTTCGGCCACGCGGAGGGCGCCGGCCAGCCGCAGAGGACGCATGCCGTCGGTGACGGCCTGGCGGCGGAGGCCGGCCAGGTTGGGTTCCTTGTTGACGAGCGTCTTGAAGTCCTCGCCGACCGTCAGCAGTTCATACAACCCCATGCGGCCGCGGTAGCCGGTCATGCGGCAGTCGACGCAGCCGACCGGCTTGTAGGCGCGCACCGAACCCGTGATCTGCCAGGGCTTCACGAACTCACCGAGTTGCTCGCGCGTGACGCTCTCGTCCGGCGCCTTGCAGTGCGGGCACAGGATGCGCACCAGGCGCTGGGCCAGCACGCCGAGCATGGTCGCGTTGATGAGATAGCTGGGCACGCCGAGTTCCATCAGCCGCGTGATGGCGCTCGGCGCGTCGTTGGTGTGCAGCGTGCTGAAGACCAGGTGGCCGGTGAGCGCGGACTGCACCGCCATCTCGGCGGTTGCAAGATCGCGGATCTCGCCCACCATGATGATGTCCGGGTCCTGCCGCATCAGCGCGCGCAAGCCCTCGATGAAGCCGAAGTCGAGTTGCGGCTGCACCTGCGTCTGGTTGAAGGACGGCTCGATCATCTCGATCGGGTCTTCGATCGTGCTGACGTTGACCTCTTCGGTCGCGACGCGCTTCAGCGTGGAGTACAGCGTGGTGGTCTTGCCGGAGCCGGTCGGGCCCGTCACCAAAACGATGCCGTGCGGCCGCGTCACCAGGTGCTGCCAGCGCTGCGCATCGTGCTGCGCAAAGCCGAGCGCGTCGAGGTCCTTGACCGCGGTGTCCGGGTCGAAGATGCGCATCACCATCTTTTCGCCGAAGGCGGTCGGCAGCGTGGAAAGGCGCATCTCGACTTCTTCCCCGCGCATGTTGCGGGTCTTGATGCGGCCGTCCAGGGGCCGGCGCTTCTCGACCACGTCCATGCGGCCGAGCAGCTTGATGCGCGCCACCATCGCGTTCATCACGCCCATGGGCATTTGGTAGGCCGGGTGCAGCACGCCGTCGATGCGGAAGCGGATCACGCCCTGGTCGCGTCGGGGTTCGAGATGGATGTCGCTCGCGCGCTGGTCGAAGGCGTATTGCCACAGCCAGTCGACCACCTGCACCACGCTCTGGTCATTGGCATCGAGCTGCTTGTTGCTGCGCCCCAGCTCCACCAATTGTTCGAAGCT
Organism: Variovorax sp.; assembly: GCA_037720315.1. Lineage (GTDB taxonomy): Bacteria > Pseudomonadota > Gammaproteobacteria > Burkholderiales > Burkholderiaceae_C > Variovorax. The sequence continues at coordinate 6,729 of JBBJMS010000071.1, forward strand.
CGTACCGCCGGCCGCGCCGCCGGCCTTTTGAGCCGCGCGCACGGATTTGGCGAGCGAGAAGAACTCGGCCGTGTAGCGCTGGATGTCGGTCGGGTTGGCGACCACGCGCCGCACCGTGCGGCGTGCCTGGCGCTCGACCTCGGCGATCCAGTCGGTCAGGAAAGGCTCGGCCGTCGCCACCACCACCTCGCTCGGCGTGACCTGCACCGGAAGCACCTTGTGCCGCTCGGCGTAGGCCGCGCTCATGGTGTCGGCCACCTTGCCCACATCGACGCGCAACGGGTCGATCCGCAGATAGGCGAGCCCCGCACGGCCGGCCAGCCACTCGCTCAGCATTTCAAGGTCGAGCGGCTTGCCGTCTTTCGCGCGGGTCATCGCCACGTTGGCGAGCCGCACCAGCGGCGGCTGCCGGCTCTCGGCCTGCGCGCAGCGCGCCAGGGTGCGCTTGGCCTCCGCGGGCGAGATCACGCCGTCCTTGGCAAGCCATTCGATCAGGTGCCGCAGGTCGAGCGGGCCTTCGTAGGCGGAGGCGGCTGAAGCAGGCGGGGAAACTGCGCTCATGGATCGGGATGGTTGCGTTTCAGGTCAGCGGTTTGAACACCCGCAGCCACTTCGGCGCGGGCAGGCTCCAGCGAGTCTGGATGGTTTGGGCGCGCTCGGCAAGCTCGCTGCGCTTCGGCCGTGTGGCTTGGCGCTGGGCCAGCACCACGGTGTTTCCTTCGCGTGTGGGCTTGAAGGTCCACAACGCCTCGTCGCCGAACGCCGCGACGATCTTTTCCAGGCTGCGCTCGTAGCTGGAAGAGCGGCCGAACAGGTTGACCGTCATGCAGCCGTCGTCGCTCAGGAGTGCGCGGCAGTCGGCATAGAAGGCTTCGCTGTCGAGCACCGGCGCAGCTGCTTCATGGTCGTACAGGTCGACCTGCAGCACATCGACCGTCGCCGTCCATTGGGGTTTGCGAATCTCGCTGGCTGCATCGGCGATGACCACTTGCAGCTTCGTATCGTCGGCCGGCAGCTTGAACCAGCCCCGGCATGCGGCCACGACCTGCGGGTTCAACTCGATCGCCGTGGTCCGCATGCGCAGCGTCTTGCGGCTGAACTTGGTCAGGCTGGCGGCGCCCAGGCCGAGTTGCATGGCGTGACGCGAGGCGACGCTGGCCGGCTCGAAAAACAGCAGCCACGCCATCATGCGTTGCACGTACTCGAGTTCGATTTCGAACGGCGCGTCGAGCTTCATCGATCCCTGCACCCACTCGGTGCCGAGATGCAGGTAACGCACGTCGCCCCAATCGGAAAAATTGACTTCCGGAAGCGAAAGCGGTCGGTCGGACGAAGAGGCTTGCAAGATATTCAAGAAGGTTTTTGCGGCTGCGCATCGTACTGCCCGCCAGACGCACAAAACCCGCCGAAGCGGGTTGGGTGCATGCGCAACCGCTGAACTGTTATTGCTTCTTGGCTGCTGCGTGCTCGGCCGTGCCGGGCACCTTCTCGCCGATCTTGTGGCCGGCGCTGCGCATCGCGTCGGCGGTCTTGTGGCCGGCATTGGCAATGGCGCCGCCTGTCTTCTGCGCCACATTCTTGGTGGCCGTGCCGGCTTTCCTTGCGGTGCGCTTGGTGGCGGTGGTGGCCTTCTTCGTGGTGCGCTTCGTTGTGTTGACTGCGTTGCTGCCGGTTTCCCTGGCCCGCTCGGTAGCGGTCGGTTGCGCAGTCATCGGCGTGGTTGCCGGCTGCGTCTGCGCCATTGCGGGGAAGCCCAGCGACACGAGAGCCATAGCCAGGACGGCGGGAAGCATGCGAAGAGAAGACGTGTTCATGGAAAGTTTCTTTGCTGAGTTGAAGTGACGAGCCTGCCACTGGCATGCAACGATCACTCGAAGTCCGAGGATGACAGCGAAAACGCTTAACCGGTCATAAGGGGCGATGTCGGGCACGTCGCCTACGAGATCTGCGGTGCCTCTGCAGGCACGCGCAGCAACTCGGAAAGACGTGGAAGCGCGCTGATGGCGTTTTGCGTCGTCGCGTCGGCCAGCACGTTGCGCGTGATGCCGCGCAGGCCGGCCATTACTTCGGCAATGCGCGGCAACTCGCCCGGCTCGTTACGGCCTTGCGCCTCGCCCGCCGAACGCTGTGCCTGGGTGCGGTAGATCCAATGCGGCTGGATGTCCGGCGAATCGGTTTCCATCACGATCGATTCGAGCGGCAGGGTCTGCGCGAGCCGGCGCACCTGCAGGGCGCGATCGAAAGTGAGCGCGCCGCCGAAGCCCAGCTTCAGGCCGAGGTCGATGCAGGCTTGCGCCTGCTGTGCGCTGCCGTTGAACGCGTGCGCAATGCCGTGCCAGGTCTGGCCGGGCGCTGCCTGCCGCAGATGTTTCAGCACCTTGTCGACGGACCGGCGCACATGCACGATGACTGGAAGGCCGTGCTTGCGCGCAAGTTGCAACTGGGTGTGAAAATGCGCCTGCTTGCCGGCATCGAGGCCTTCGACGAAGAAGTAGAGCCCTATCTCGCCGACGGCGACGAGGCGCGGGTCGTCGCGCCTTTTTGCGAGTTCTGCGTCCAGCAGTTCGAGATGCGCGTCCTGCGCGTCTCCGGTGCACATCGGATGAATGCCAAGCGCATAGGCGTCCTGCTGCGCATGGGCAAGCTCGCGCACGGTTGCGAAGTTGGAAACCGCCACCGCGGGAATGACGCACAAGGCGACGCCGCGTGCCGCTGCGCGGGCTCGGATTGAGGGCATCTCGCTGCCGAATTCCGGTGCGTCGAGGTGGCAATGCGTATCGATCAGGACAGCCATCGCGCGATGATGCCCGAACGCATGCAAGGCGGCGCAAAGCGTGCTACCGTGCTTTTCCTCACGCCTTTTCAGGCCCTTCCCCAAGCGTTCAAGTCTCGACTTTTCAGCTGGAGGTGTTTCGATGCGCAGGCCTGCTTTCTACAGCCGCTCGCCCCGCGCGCCGCAGGATGCGGACGGGTCCCAGGCGCCTTCGGCGTCCGGCGCGTCCGATACATCCGGCGAGCGCGGCAACCCGTCCGCTTCACCGGCGGTGCGCCGCTCGCGAATGGGACGCGGCACCGCCGCATTGCTGCTGGCGCTGTCGCTGGGGCTCGCGGCCACCAGCGCTGCGCTTTGGCCCCGCCAGGGCGCCTACCAGTTCACGCAGAAAGACATCGACGCGGCCGTGCTGCGCACGCTGCAGACGGCCAGCCTGCCCTCGCCCGCGGCCAAGGCGGCAGACATCATCCGGCCTTCGATCGTGCGTGTGGTGGGCTACGGGCCCGAGAAGAAAACACCCGAGGCGCAGACCCAGAAGCGCGGCCGCAACGTCGCCAAGGGCAAGCCGCCCGAAGCCGAGGAACCCCCCGGCGAGGCGGAACGCGGCGTCGGCACCGGCGTGGTGATCGTCGACAAGGGCATCATCCTCACCAACCTGCACGTCGTCGCCGGCGCCGAGAAGATCAAGGTGACCTTCGCGGACGGCTTCGAAGCCGATGCCGTCGTCACAGGTGCGCAGCCCGAGAACGACCTCGCGGTGCTGCAGGCGCAGAAGCTGCCCGACGACCTGATCCCGGCGACGATGCGCTCCACGGCCGACCTGCAGTCGGGCGACCAGGTTGCCGCGGTCGGTTTTCCGTTCGGCATCGGTCCTTCGGTATCGGCCGGCGTGGTGTCGGGTCTCAAGCGCTCGTTCCGCTCGCCCGAGGGCAAGCAGGAATTGGGCAACCTGATCCAGTTCGATGCCGCCGCCAACCCGGGCAACTCGGGTGGGCCGCTCATCAACATGAACGGCGAGGTGCTCGGCATCGTCACCGCCATCCTGAACCCGACCCAGCAGCGCACCTTCATCGGCATCGGCTTCGCGGTGCCGATCGAGAACGCGGCTTCGGCCGCCGGCTCGCCGCCGTTCTGATCCATCCTGCCGACACCCCACCGAAAGCATTCCGCATGAGCACCGCAGAAAACGAATCGCCTTCCGCCGTCACCGCAGAGCTGATGGAGCAGATTCTCTACCAGGTGAAACGCGTGGTCGTCGGCCAGGACCGCTTTCTCGAACGGGTGATGGTCGCCGTGCTTGCGGGCGGACACCTGCTGGTCGAAGGCGTGCCGGGCCTGGCCAAGACCCTGACCATCAGGACGCTGGCCGACGCGGTGCGCGGCGAGTTCAAGCGCATCCAGTTCACGCCCGACCTGGTGCCGGCCGACCTGGTCGGCACGCGCATCTACAACCAGAAGACCGGCGACTTCAGCACCTCGCTCGGCCCGGTATTCGCCAACCTGCTGCTGGCCGACGAAATCAACCGCGCGCCGGCCAAGGTGCAGAGCGCGCTGCTCGAAGCGATGCAGGAGCGGCAGGTGACGATCGCCGGCATCACGCACAAGGTGCCGCGCCCCTTCCTGGTGATGGCGACGCAGAACCCGATCGAAACCGAGGGCACCTATCCACTGCCCGAGGCGCAGGTCGACCGCTTCATGATGAAAGTCCTGGTCGACTACCCGACCGATGAGGAAGAGTTCGTGATCGTCGAGCGGGTCATCGGCGCGCCGGTGCAGGTGAACCCGGTCGCGAGCACCGAACAGCTCGCCGTGCTGCAGGCGGAAGCCCGGCGCGTCTATGTCGACCCCTCGCTCATCCAGTACGCGGTCAAGTTGGTGTCGGCCACCCGCACGCCCGAACGGCATGGCCTGAAGGACATGCGGCGCTTCATCACCTTCGGCGCCAGCCCGCGCGCCAGCATCAACCTGACCGAAGGCGCCCGTGCGCTCGCCTTGCTGCGCGGCCGCACCTATGCGCTGCCCGAAGACATGACCGCCCTGGTGCCCGACGTGCTGCGGCACCGCGTCACGCTGTCTTATGAAGGCCTCTCCGAAGGACTGACACCCGACGGCCTGATCGACAAGATCATGCGTGCTGTACCTCCTCCTGCCAAACCCCTAGAGCATGAAAAGCTGGTGGCCTAAGCGCGCAGCGCTGCCAACGACGAGCAGCTGGCCCCTGAGGCGGCGGCCGGCGGGGCCGAGCGCGCTGCGCCGGCTCGAATGGACGGTCATCCGCCGGCTCGACGGGCTGTTGCAGGGCAACTACCGCACGCTGATGCGCGGCACCGGGCTGGACCTGGCCGACCTGCGCGAGTACCAGCATCACGACGACGTGCGACACATCGACTGGAACGTCACCGCGCGCCTGCAGACGCCGCATGTGCGCGTGTTCACCGAAGACCGCGAGATGGCGGCGTGGTTCGTGCTCGACCTGAGCCGCTCGGTCGATTTAGGCTCTGGTCACAAGGCCAAGCGAGAGATATCCACCGGCTTCGTCGGCGTCATTGCCCGCCTGCTCACCCGGCACGGCAACCGCGTCGGTGCGCTGGTCTACGGCAACGATATCGAGGCCGTGATTCCGCCGCGCAGCGGCCGCCGCCATGTGCTGCACCTGCTGCACTCGATGGAACGCCGCGCGCCCAAGAAGAACGCGCCGCCGCAAAAAGGCATGACCCGGCTGGCCGACCTGCTCAAGTCGGCCGCCGCGCTGATGCCGCGCCGCTCGACGGTCTTCGTCGTGTCCGACTTCCAGAGCGAACCCGGTTGGGAGCGACCGCTGGCCTTGCTGGCGCAACGGCATGAAGTGGTGGCCGTTCGCCTCTTCGATCCGCTCGAGCTCGAGCTCCCCGACCTCGGCCTGGTGCCGCTCACCGACGCCGAGACCGGCGAGCAGCTCTGGGTCGACACCCACGATGCGGGCTTTCGCAAACGCTTTTCCCGCATTGCCGCGGAGCGTGAAACCAACCTGCGCGAAACCTTGGCCAAGATCGGCATCGACGCGCTCGAACTATCGACCAACGACGACCTGGTGGAAGCCATCGTGCGCTTTGCGGACATGCGCAAACGCCGCACGCGCGCCGGATCGCCCAATTCGAAGGCGGTGGCAGCATGAACTTCCTCTGGCCCCAATTTCTCTGGCTGCTGTTGGCCACGCCCCTGCTGGTGCTGCTGTATCTCTGGCTGATGCGCCGCAAGAAGAAGCTCGCACTGCGCTATGCCAGCCTCTCGATCGTTCGCGAGGCGATGGGCGCCGGGCAGAGCGTGCGGCGCCATATTCCGCCGCTCCTGTTCCTGCTAGCGATGGTCGCGATGCTGATTGCCGGTGCACGGCCGATGGCGGTGGTGGTGTTGCCGTCGAACCAGCAAACCATCATCCTGGCCATGGACGTGTCCGGCAGCATGCGCGCGGCGGACGTCCTGCCCAACCGCCTGGTCGCGGCGCAGGAGGCGGCCAAGAGCTTCCTGAAGGAACTGCCGCGCCATGTAAAAGTCGGCATCGTCGCCTTCGCAGGCAGCGCCAACGTGGCGCAGCTTCCCACGACCAACCGCGAAGACCTGGTCACCGCCATCGACTCTTTTCAGTTGCAGCGCGCCACCGCCACCGGCAATGCGATCGTGGTGTCGCTGGCAACGCTGTTTCCCGATGCGGGCATCGACGTCGCCAATTTCGGCCCACAGAGCCGGCAGCGCGGCGTGCCGCTCGAACAGGCGGGCAAGGCGCCGCCAAAAGAGTTCACGCCAGTGGCGCCCGGCTCCTACACCTCTGCCGCGATCATCATGCTCACCGACGGTCAGCGCACCACCGGCGTCGATCCGCTTGATGCGGCAAAGGTCGCCGCCGAGCGCGGCGTGCGCGTCTACACGGTCGGCGTGGGCACGGTCGACGGCGAAACCATCGGCTTCGAGGGCTGGTCGATGCGCGTGCGCCTCGACGAGGAAACGCTGAAGGCCATCGCCAACAAGACCCAGGCCGAGTACTACTATGCCGGAACCGCGGCCGACCTCACCAAGGTCTACAACACGCTCAGTTCGCGGCTCACGGTCGAGAAGAAGGAAACCGAGGTTTCGGCGCTGTTCGCGCTCGGTGCCGCAGTGCTGGCGTTGCTGTCGGCCGGGCTCTCGCTGCTTTGGTTCAACCGTATCCTCTGAGACGAATGTTCGACCTGCACTCGAAGGTTGCGCTGGTCACCGGCGGCAACGGCGGCATCGGGCTCGCCATGGCACAAGGGCTTGCAAGCGCCGGTGCGCGCGTGGTGATCGCGGCACGCAACGCGCAAAAGTCCGCCGCAGCGGTCGAGGTGCTGCGCTCGCTCGGCAGCGACAGCTTCGCGCTGGCTGCCGATGTGACCGACGAGGCCTCGGTTCAGGCGCTGCTCGACCAGTTGGCCGAGCGCTGCGGCCGCCTCGACATTCTGGTGAACAACGCCGGCAGCACCGTGCGCAAACCGGTCGATCAGCTCGCGCTGGCCGAATGGAACATGGTGATGGACACCAACCTGACCAGTGCCTTCCTGTGCTGTCGCGCGGCCTACCCGCACCTGAAGGCGGCGGGCGGCGGAAAGATCATCAACATCGGTTCGATGATGTCCATCTTCGGTGCGCCCTACGCACCGGCCTACGGTGCCAGCAAGGGCGGCATCGTGCAGTTGAGCCGCGCCATGGCTGCCTCCTGGGCGCCGGACAACATCCAGGTCAACGCGGTGCTGCCCGGCTGGATTCAGACCGATCTGACCGACGGCGCGCGCGCGCAGGTAGCCGGGCTCGACGAGCGCGTGGTCGCGCGCACCCCGGCGGCCCGCTGGGGCCAGCCCGCAGACCTGGCGGGCATCGCGGTGTTCCTTGCGAGCGCGGCGTCCGACTTCGTCACCGGCACGGCGATCCCGGTCGACGGCGGCTATTCGATCGCGGGCTGAACCGCTCTCGTCAGAAATTCATCGACACGGCATCGCTCACGCGGTAGTCGTCCTCGACCACCGGCATCCAGCGCCACTTGTCGAAGGTGGTGCAGGGATGCGAAATCCCCAGGCCGACGCGCTCGCCGACCACCGGTGCCTGCGCTTCGTCGGCATCGTCCCAGCGCATGTAGGCATGCTGGTCGTTCAGCGCGGTGATGGCCCAGCCCGGTGGAACACTCTGCGGCACCAGACTGCCGAGAGCCGCCCGGGCGATCGGCACCGGCATCGCGAGGTCGAAAGAGATGTCGCGCTTGCCCACTGCGAGGATCGCGAGCTTTGGCTCCGGCCGCGACTGCACCGTGGCCCACACCTCCATCGCCGGGCGCAGGCTGTCGCCGCAACCGCAGCCCAGGCGCCGGTCGATTGCGCTCTGCATCTGCCTGTAGAAGCCGTGGTCGTGCGTGACGTAGCAGCCGGAGCGCAGCAGCCCGCGCACACTGCGCCCGAGCGCCGGCTTGAGCCGTGCTGCCACCAGGTCGAAGATCGCCGAGCCGCCGGCGGACACGAGCACCTCGTCGCCCTCGAACAGGTCATGCGCGTCGCAATGGCGCGCCACCGCTTCCACCCTGTCCATCAGTGCCGAGACATAGGCAGCGTCTGCGCCACTCTCGCCGATGGCGCCCTGGCCCTCGTAGCTTTCGATGCCGACCAGCCGCGCGGCGGTGCTCGCCCTCAGCCGCGTGGCGAGTGCGATCGCCTCGTCGTGCGTTCGGCAGCCGGTGCGCGCGCCGACGATGCCGATCTCGAGCATCGCCTCGAACGGCACGCTGCCTGGGTTGCGCACGGCCCATGCCTCGATCAAGGCGAACTGCGCCAGCGAATCGACCAGAAACACGATGCGCAGATCCGCATGTGCTTTCAGCAGCAGCTGGATGCCGGCCAGGTCCTGGTCGCTCACGACCTGATTGGCGATCAGCGCGCGGCGCGCGCCTGCGGCCACTCCGATGGCGAGCTGGGTGACCGTTGCAAAGGTGATGCCCCAGGCACCGGCATCGAGCTGACGCCGGAAGAGCTGCGGCGACATCGTTGTCTTGCCGTGCGGCGCCAGGTCGACGCCCCACTCGCGCACGCGGGCCTGCATCCAGGCGAGGTTGTGTTCGAGCGCCTCGCGCCTGAGCACGGCCAGAGGCAGCGTCAGGTCGCCGGCCAGCACGTTCCAGCCGGCATGGCCAACCTCGCTGCGCCGCCGCGGGGGCTGCGTGCGGGGATATCCCTTGAAGCCGGTATGCAGCAGCGGGTCGGTGATATCGCCTGCTTCGATGGTGGTCATGACTCTAGTCGGCGAGCCTTCCGGCGGTAAGGCGAAGCACGCGGTCACAGCGCTTGGCCAGGCTCTCGTCGTGCGTGACCATCACGAAGGCGGTGCCGCGATCGTGCGCGAGTTGCAGCATCAGCGCGAACACGCCATCGGCAGTGGCGCGGTCGAGGTTGCCGGTGGGTTCGTCGGCCAGTACGCAGTCGGGCTGCGTGACCAGAGCGCGTGCGATCGCCACCCGCTGGCGCTCGCCCCCGGAAAGCTCGGCCGGGCGGTGCTGCATGCGTTCGCCAAGCCCGACCGCCTTCAGCATGTCGCCCGCCGCCGCGCTGCCTTCGGCGGGCGTGGCGCGGCGGATCTTGAGCGGCATCGCCACGTTGTCGAGCGCGCTGAATTCGGGCAGCAGGTGATGGAACTGGTAGACGAAGCCCAGATGCCTGTTGCGCAGGCGGCCCTGCTCGGCCGCGTTCACATGCGCGATGTTCTTGCCGTGCAATTCGACACTGCCGGCCGTCGGCGCGTCGAGCCCGCCCATCAGGTGCAGCAGCGTGCTCTTGCCCGACCCGGACGCACCGACGATGGCGAGCGTTTCGCCTGCGCGCACGTCGAGGTCGACGCCATGCAGCACCGTCAGGTCGATGCGCCCTTCGTGGAAGCGCTTGGTCAGGCCGCGTACCTTCAGCACTACCGCGTCGACCCGATCACTCATAACGCAGCGCCTCGGCCGGGTTGACGCGGCTCGCGCGCCAACTCGGATAGAGGGTTGCGACGAAAGCGAGGACGAGCGAGATCACCGTGATCGGCAAGATGTCGCCCTGCTGCGGATCGCTCGGCATCTTGCTGATGAGATAGATGTCCTTCGGCAGAAAGCTGGCCTGGAACACGCGCTCCAGCGCCGGCACGATGACGT
>JBBJMS010000009.1:0-48062 GCA_037720315.1 Variovorax sp.
CGGTGGCGCAGACCTTCTTCATGGACGACGAGATCGCCGAGAGCTACCTGCTCGATTCCATCCTGACGCTGGTGGATGCCAAGCATGCGCCGCAGCAGCTCGACGACCGGCAGGAGGCGCGGCGCCAGGTAGGCTTCGCCGACCAGATCTTCATCAGCAAGAGCGACCTGGTAGCGGCGGGTGAGACCGACGCGCTGATCCACCGGCTGAAGCACATGAACCCGCGCGCGCCGCAGCAGAAGGTTCATTTCGGCGAGGTGCCGCTCAAGGACGTGTTCGACCTGCGCGGCTTCAATCTCAACGCCAAGCTGGACATCGACCCGGACTTCCTGAAGGAAGACGACCACGTGCACCACGATCACGAGCACGGCGAGAACTGCGACCATCCATCCCATGCGCAGGAAGGCCAGGGCCACCACCATCGCCACGACGACGACGTGAAGAGCTTCGTCTACCGCTCGGACAAGGCTTTCGATCCGGCGCGGCTCGAGGATTTTCTGGGCGCCATCGTCAACATCTACGGACCGCGCATGCTGCGCTACAAGGGCGTGCTGCACATGCAGGGCACCGAGCGCAAGGTGATTTTCCAGGGCGTGCACCAGCTGATGGGCAGCGACTTGGGCCCGCCCTGGGGACCGGACGAGCAACGCACCAGCCGCATGGTTTTCATCGGCATCGACTTGCCGCGCGAAGTCCTGGAACAGGGTCTCGACCAATGCCTCGTGTGAGGCGCGCCGAGAGCTATACAATCGCGCGCCTGTTCCGGGGCCATACCCCGTCCCTTCTCGTTAAGTGTGACTTTCGGCATAGGACCGCGCACGTTTCCGTCTTGCTTTCGGGGGTATAACCCCGGGGTTCGCCGCAGGCGGGCGTTCCAGTTCGCCGAAGGAGCCAGTCACCGTGAAGAAACCCATCGCCAAAGCCAAGCCCGTCACCAAGCCCGCGGTGGAAAAGACGCCGGCTACAAACACGGCCGCGCCCCCCGCGAAGAAGGTTTCCACAGCCGCGCCAGTCAAGCCCACCGCGCCGTCGAAAGCTTTTCCTGCCAAGAAGACCGCCACGTCGAGTGCACCCGACACCTCGCCAACCAAAGCGGCCGTACCCAAAGCCGCCGCACCTGTCTCCACGATCCCCATGAAAAAAACGGCTGCCGCCTCCACGCCCGCCACTGCAACGCCCTCGATGAACAGCTCTGTCGCCACGCCTGCCCCGGCACGCGGCGGACGCGTGTCGCGGCTGTCGCAGTTGACCGTGCCCTCCATGCCGCAATCGGTGGCGTCCACCGCGGCCAAGTCCAGCTTCATGCAAATCCCCACGACCGCGCTGGTGCCACCGCCGCCGGTGGCCGTCAAGCGCGACCCGAAGCTCGTGAACAACTGGAAGACCAAGTCGGCGCAGGAGCTCAGCGATGCCGAGATGATCGCGATGCCCGACTCGGAATACATGAACGACAAGCAGATGGCGTTCTTCCGCCTTACGCTCCAGGAACTCAAGCGCGGCATCCTCGAGAACGCCGGCGAGACCACCGAGCATCTGCGTGAAGACACGGTCGTCGTGCCCGACCCGGCCGACCGCGCCACCATCGAGGAAGAGCACGCCCTCGAACTGCGCACCCGCGACCGCGAACGCAAGCTGCTGAAGAAGATCGAGCAATCGATCCAGCGCATCGACGCGGGCGACTACGGTTACTGCGACGAAACCGGCGAGCCGATCGGCGTGGGCCGCCTGCTGGCCCGGCCGACGGCGACGCTGTCGCTCGAAGCGCAGCAGCGCCGGGAGCTGAAGCAGAAGATGTTTGGTGACTGAGATGAACCACCCCCGAAGCGCCCGCGGCGCCTCCCCCTCGAAGGGGCGATACCAGCGGCCCGGCGAAGCCGTTTCCGCGGTATCCCTGGTCTTCGCTCATTGACTTATGGCAAAGGAGGAATCCGGTCGCCTGCTGTCGAAGGTGGCGAAGTTCGTCCGCAATCCGCTCAAAGACTGGTCCGAGCTCGACAGTGAGGAGGCTGGGTCGCCAGAGAACGGCTACAGCCGTGAAATGCTCAAGGAAATGATCGAACGGCGGCAGCGCAACGATTTCGTGCGCCGCCGCGAATTCGACATGCTGCGCAAGATGCGTCAGCGCGAAGCCGCCGGCGGACGCGACCCGGCGGCCACGCCGTCGTCGTTCAATGTCAGCAGCACCTCCGGCAAGACCGAGGGCCGGGCGCTCACGCTCAAGAAGATCGACGAGATCGAAGAGCAGATGTCGCAGCAATGGTGGAAGAACCGCGGCCCAGCAGGTGACGCGCCCGCCGAGGGCTCGGCCGCGGAGGGCTCCGACATGGCCGCCCAGCATGCGCGCGCCTATGCCGACACGGTGCCCGGAACAGCGCCCAATGCCGCCGGACAGCAAGGCTCCCGCTCGACCTACGACGGCGGCATCGAAGAGGCCGCCATCCGCTTCGCCCACGGCGACGATGCCGGTGCAGAAGCCATCCTCCTGCAGACGCTGTCGCCGGGCAACCCGAATGCAGACCACGACGACAGCTGGCTTTCGCTGCTCGACCTGTATCGCGCCACCGGCGATGCAGAGAAGTTCGCCGCCGTTGCGACCCGCTACGCGCAGCACATGAAACGCCAAGCACCCGAGTGGATTTCGCTGCGCGCGCTTGCGCGCGATGTTCGCGCTTCGGCGGCGCCCTTCGGCGATTCGGTGCCGCCTCCGGCAAGCGGCGCGGACTGGTCGAGCCCGGCACGGCTCAACCGCGAGGCCTTGCTTGGCCTCACCCGCGCACTCGGCGCCGCCGGCGCCGCCTGGAAGCTCGACTGGCATTTGCTCGGCGCCATCGACGCCGATGCCGCCGGACCGCTGCGCGCGCTGTTCGCCCATTGGGCCGATTCGCCGGTGCAATTGCGCTTCACGGGCGGCGAGCGGTTGCTCGCGGTCCTCGCCCAGTCGACGCCGGTCAATGACCGAAACACCGATGCGGTGTGGTGGCAGTTGCACATGGCGGCGCTGCGCGTGATGCACAAAGGCGATGCGTTCGAATTGCTGGCGCTCAACTACTGCATCACCTACGAGGTGTCTCCGCCGCCCTGGGAAGATCCCAAGGGCGACTTTGCAGAGTTCGGCGAGTCGCCGGTGCTCTCGGCGCCGCGGGTGTCGGGTTTCGCGCTCGCTTCGGTGCGCGGCCAGCTGGACGCAGACCCAGAACTCGCAGCGGCCGTGGCCGGACACACGGCGCTGGCCGGGGAACTGGTGGGAGAGTCGCTTTCGACCTGGGAACGGCTCGATGCCGAATTGGTCGATGCGCCCGCGCTGACGGTTTCATGCGCTGCACTGGTCCGCATCGATTTTGTGGCGGCCGGCACTCTGCTGAACTGGGTCACCGCGCGGGATGCGCGCGAGCAGCGCGTTCAATTCGTCGATGCGCACCGGCTCATCGCCGCGTTCTTCGGCGTGATCGGCATCGCTGACCACGCGGCGGTCGAAGTCCGCAAGCAATAAGTCTCGGGGGATATCGGTCTGCCGCCCACGCTCGGGCAGGCTTGCATTGCCGTCGCTTTGCCCAATATGGCCCCGATGGAACAGTTTCACGGAACCACGATCATCAGCGTGCGGCGCAAGGCCCCGGAGGGCGACCAGGTCGCCATTGGGGGCGACGGCCAGGTCACACTCGGAAACATCGTCATCAAGGGCAGCGCGCGCAAGGTGCGCCGGCTCTATCACGGCAGGGTGCTGGCCGGCTTTGCCGGCGCCACCGCCGATGCCTTCACCTTGTTCGAGCGCTTCGAGGCCAAACTCGAAAAGCACCAGGGGCACCTGGCGCGCGCTGCGATCGAACTCACCAAGGACTGGCGCACCGATCGCGTGCTGCGCCGGCTCGAGGCGATGTTGGCGGTGGCCGATGCGAGCACCTCGCTCATCATCACCGGCAACGGCGACGTGCTGGAGCCGGAGAACGGAATCATCGCGATCGGCTCGGGTGGCGCCTATGCGCAGGCCGCTGCCAAGGCACTGATCGACCACACCCAGCTGAGCGCCGGCGAGGTCGTCAAGAAGTCGCTCGAGATCGCGGGCGAACTCTGCATCTACACCAACATGCACCACACAGTCGAAACGCTCTGAGCCGCACCATGTCCATGACCCCGCAGGAAATCGTCTCCGAACTCGACCACCACATCGTGGGCCAGCCCGAGGCCAAGCGCGCCGTGGCGATAGCGCTGCGCAACCGCTGGCGGCGCCAGCAGGTCGAAGAAAAACTGCGTGCTGAAATCACGCCCAAGAACATCCTCATGATTGGCCCGACGGGCGTGGGCAAGACCGAGATCGCACGCCGGCTCGCCCGTCTTGCGGACGCGCCGTTCATCAAGGTCGAGGCGACCAAGTTCACTGAAGTCGGCTATGTCGGCAAGGACGTCGACTCGATCATCCGCGACCTGGCCGAAATCGCCGTCAAGCAGACCCGCGAGGGCGCGAGCGCCAAGGTACGAATGCGGGCCGAAGACGGCGCCGAGGAACGCATCCTCGACGTGCTGCTGCCGCCGGCGCGCGGCGCCGAGGGCACCGCGCCCGACGGCGGCAACGCCACGCGGCAGGCGTTCCGCAAGAAGTTGCGCGAGCACGAACTCGACGACAAGGACATCGAGATCGACCTGGCCGATGCGCACACGCCGCTCGAGATCATGGGGCCCGCCGGCATGGAGGAAATGACCGAGCAGCTGCGCGGCATGTTCGGCCAGCTCGGCCAGGGCAAGCGCAAGACGCGCAAGCTCAAGATCGGCGAGGCGATGCGACTCCTGGTCGACGAGGAAGCCGCCAAGCTGGTGAACGAGGACGAGATCCGCGCGCAGGCCATTCACAACGCCGAGCAGAACGGCATCGTCTTCATCGACGAGATCGACAAGGTCGCCACGCGCAGCGAAGCGCAGGGCTCCGACGTTTCCCGCCAGGGCGTGCAACGCGACCTGCTGCCGCTGGTTGAAGGCACCACCGTCAGCACCAAGTACGGCGTGGTACGAACCGACCACATTCTGTTCATCGCGAGCGGCGCGTTCCACCTGAGCAAGCCGAGCGACCTGATTCCGGAGCTGCAGGGCCGCTTTCCGATCCGTGTCGAGCTGCAGTCGCTGTCGGTCGCGGATTTCGAAAGCATCCTCACCCAGACGCAGGCGTCGCTGGTGAAGCAATACCAGGCGCTGCTGGCGACCGAAGGCGTGACCCTCGAATTCATGGCCGACGGCATCACGCGGCTGGCCAGCATCGCGTTCGAGGTCAACGAGCGCACCGAGAACATCGGTGCGCGGCGCTTGTCGACCGTCATGGAGCGCCTTCTGGACGAGGTCAGCTTCGACGCCGCCAAGCTCGATGGCCAGTCGATTCGCATCGATGCGGACTATGTCGATGTGCGGCTGAAGGCACTAAGTCACGACGAAGACCTTTCGCGCTACATCCTTTGACCGGAGCGTAGAGGTCACCCGCTTCACGCATCACATTCATTGCGTGAGCTAAGTGCTTCATTTGCAACGAAATTCAGCGGTATATTGATTGCAATAACACCGCTAAGTCGTTGATTCCATTGCAAAAAATACCCCCCAGCGCTGCGTTGCACATTAAGCGTTTCCTGCTACAGTGGAAATAAGTGCAGTTAAGTGGGAAAAAGTGTCGGGTAACGCCTCTTTCGGGCGTGCGACGCCACCCAGCACAGGGGGTCACGTCGTCGTGTTTCAAGGCGCTTCATCGCTCAGTCTGGATGCCAAGGGGCGGCTCTCCGTGCCGACCCGGCATCGTGACGTCCTGAGTGCCACGGCGGCCGGCCAGCTCACGATCACCAAGCATCCGCATGGCTGCCTGATGGTGTTCCCCCGTCCGGAATGGGAGAAGTTCCGCGATCGGATCGCTGCCCTGCCGATGGCGGCGCAGTGGTGGAAGCGCGTGTTCCTCGGCAATGCGATGGATGTCGAGATGGACGGCACCGGCCGCGTGTTGGTGTCGCCCGAACTGCGCGTGGCCGCCGGCATCACGCGCGACGCGCTGCTGCTGGGCATGGGCAATCACTTTGAACTCTGGGACAAGGCCACCTACGACACCAAGGAGGCCGAGGCCACCCAGGGCGAAATGCCCGATGTCTTCCAGGACTTCTCGTTCTGAGCCCGGCAATGGAGCAGCCATGGACCCACAAAACCGTTTTGTTGAACGAAGCGGTCGAAGCGCTTTTCGTCGACGCACGGCAGCAGGCGGCTGGCACCTATGTGGATGCGACCTTCGGACGCGGCGGCCATGCCCGCGCCATCCTGGAAAGGCTGGGGCCTTCGGGCCGGCTGATCGCGTTCGACAAGGACGCGGAAGCGGTGGCCGAAGCAGCGCGCATTGAGGATGCGCGTTTTTCCATCCGCCATCAGGGCTTTCGCGACCTCGGAGAACTGCCGCCGGCAAGTGTCGCCGGCCTGCTGATGGACCTCGGCATCAGCTCTCCCCAGATCGACAACCCCGCACGGGGTTTTTCTTTTCGTTTCGACGGCCCGCTCGACATGCGCATGGACACCACGCGCGGCCAGAGCGTGGCCGAATGGCTGGCAACGGCCGAACCAGAGCAGATAGCGGAGGTGATTCGTGACTATGGTGAGGAACGGTTTGCTGTTCAGATTGCAAAGGCGATTGCAGCTCGCCGACAAGAACGGGGCCCAATTTCAACCACCGCCGAGCTGGCCGAGCTCGTGGCTGGCACGGTCAAAACCCGCGAGCCGGGCCAGAACCCTGCAACGCGCACATTTCAGGCTCTTCGGATTTTCATCAACGCCGAGCTTGAAGAGCTGCAACAGGCGCTAGAAGCGAGCCTCGCCGTGTTGCAACCCCAGGGCCGCCTTGCGGTGATCAGCTTCCATTCGCTGGAAGACCGCATCGTGAAGCAGTTCATCGCCAGGCATTCGCGCGAGGTCTACGACCGGCGCGCGCCGTTTGCCGCGCCGCGGGCGATGAAGCTGCGCGCGCTCGGCCGCATCAAGCCGCAGCAGGCCGAAGTGGATGGCAACCCGCGCGCGCGCAGCGCCATCCTGCGCGTAGCAGAGCGCACCGAAATCCACTGACATGGCGCGCCTCAACCTGCTCCTGCTGCTGGCCGCGATGGCGTCCGCGATCTACCTGGTTCACACCCAGTACCTGTCGCGCCAGCTGTTCACCGAGCTGCACCGCGTGCAGACCGAAGCGCGCCGGCTCGAGCTCGACCACGACCGGCTGCAGGTCGAGAAGCGCGCGCAGGCCACGCCGCTGCGCGTCGAGAAGCTGGCCAAGGAACAGCTCAAGATGCGCACCACCACGCCGGCGATCACGCAGTACGTTCGGTCGGACGGCACCGTCATTCCCGCGGTCGTGGCGCCGGAGCCGCCCGCGTCCGCGGCACGCGCGTCTACCGCGCGGAGGACGTCGCAATGAACCGCCGCGCAAGCCGCAGCAGCCGCAGCGTTCAGTACACAACCAGTCCGCTGCTCGCCAGCAAGACGCCGGTGTGGCGCAGCAAGTTCATCGTCGCAGTCATCGCGTCGGGCTTCCTGGTGCTGGCGAGTCGGGCTGCGTATGTGCAGGTGATCGGCAACGATTTTTTCAAGCGGCAGGGCGAGGTGCGCTTCACCCGCACGCTGGAGCTGCCGGCCAACCGGGGCCGCATCCTCGACCGCAACGGGCTGCTGCTCGCGTCGAGCGTGGTGGCGCCCAGCATCTGGGCCATTCCCGAAGACGTCGAGCGCGACGACCCCGAGGTCAAGGCAAAGCTGAAGCAGGTGGCCAAGCTGCTGGGCATGTCGCAGAAGGACTTCGACAAGAAGCTCGAGGACGAGGACAAGACCTTCGTCTGGATCCAGCGCCAGGTCGACGCCCCCATCGCCAAGCGCATCGCCGAACTCGACATCAAGGGCATCTACCAGCGCAAGGAATACAAGCGCCAGTACCCCGAGGGCGAGGCAGCCGCGCATGTGGTGGGCTTCACCAATGTCGAGGACAACGGGCAGGAAGGGATCGAACTCGCCTTCAACGGCGAACTTGCCGGCAAGGCAGGCGCGCACCGCGTCATCAAGGACCGGCTCGGCCGGGTGGTCCAGGGCGTCGGCGAACTGGTACCGCCGGTCGATGGCCGCGACATCCAGCTGAGCGTCGACAGCAAGGTGCAGTTCTTCGCCTATCAAAAGTTGCGTGATGCGGTAACGGCCCACAAGGCCAAGGCCGGCAGCGTGGTGGTGCTCGACGCCATCACCGGCGAGGTGCTGGCGCTGGCCAACTACCCGAGCTACGTGCCCGACAAGCGCCAGAACCTGACCGGCGAGCAGCTGCGCAACCGCGCCTTGACCGACACCTTCGAGCCCGGCTCGACGATGAAGCCGATCACGGTTGCCATGGCGCTCGAGGCCGGCCGCATCAAGCCGCAGACGCAAATCGACACCGGACCGGGGCGCTTCAGCATCGGCGGCTTCACCATCAGCGACACGCACAACTACGGCACGCTCACGGTCGAGGGCGTGATCCAGAAATCGAGCAACGTCGGCGCGCTCAAGATTGCGCAAAAGATGAGCCCGCACGAGATGTGGGACACCTACACCGCCCTCGGCTACGGACAGAAGCCGCAGCTCCAGTTTCCGGGCGCAGTAACGGGCCGGTTGCGGCCGTGGAAAACCTGGCGCCCGGTCGAGCAGGCCACCATGGCCTACGGCTACGGGCTGTCGGCTTCGCTGTTCCAGATGGCGCATTCGTACACCGCCTTCGCGCACGACGGGCAGATCATTCCCGCGACGATCTTGAAGAGTCCGGATGCAGCGGTCGGCGCCCGGGTCTTCTCGCCGCAGAACGCGCTGGCGGTGCGCAAGATGCTGCAGATGGCCGCCGGCCCCGGCGGCACCGGGCAGCGCGCGCAGACCATTGGCTATTCGGTCGGCGGCAAGTCGGGCACCGCGCACAAGCAGGTCGGCAAGGGCTACGCGAGCAACAAGTACCGCTCTTGGTTCACCGGCATGGCGCCGATCGACAAGCCCCGCATCATCGTCGCGGTGATGATCGACGAGCCGAGCGCCGGCCAGTATTTCGGCGGCCTGGTCGCGGCGCCGGTGTTCAGCGAAGTGGTGCAGCAGACGCTGCGCATGATGAACGTCGCGCCCGACATGGCCGTGAAGCCGCTCGTCGTCACCAACGGCGTCGAGGAAAGCTTCTGATGATGACGCTGCGCGATCCCGTCGAAGCCGCGCTCTGGCTCAAGTCCCGCGTGCGCGGCGTGCTGCATGCCGACAGCCGGCCGGTGGGCGCGGGCGACGGCTTCATCGCATGGCCCGGCGCCGCCACCGATGGCCGGCGCCATGTCGAGGCCGCGCTGGCGCAAGGCGCCGCCGCCTGCCTGGTCGAGGCGCAGGGCGTCGAGCAATTCGGCTTCGACGGCGGCGAGCAGATCGCCGGCTATGCCGGCCTGAAGGCGGCCACGGGTCCGATCGCCGCGGCTTACCACGACGATCCGTCGGCGCAGCTCGCCGTGCTCGCGGTGACCGGCACCAATGGCAAGACCTCCACCGCCTGGTGGCTCGCGCAGGCGCTTTCCGCTTCGGGGCCGAAGGGTCCGTCGCCTTGCGCGGTGGTGGGCACGCTCGGCATCGGCGTGCCGCCCGCGCTCACACACACCGGCCTCACCACGCCCGATCCGGTGATGCTGCAGCGCGAACTGCGCGGCTTCGCCGATCGCAGTTTCGGCGCCTGTGCGATCGAGGCCTCGTCGATCGGCATTGCCGAACGACGCCTCGATGGAACCCGCATCGCCGTCGCGCTGTTCACCAACTTCACCCAGGACCATCTCGACTACCACGGGAGCATGGAGGCCTATTGGCAAGCCAAGGCCGAGCTGTTCCGCTGGCCCGGGCTGCGAGCGGCAGTGGTCAACATCGACGACCCGCACGGCGCTCGCCTGGTCGCGGCGCTGGTCGACCAGGGCGTCGGCACGCTCGACATCTGGACCGTGTCGGCCGACGGCGCGGCGGCGCGCCTGATGGCGAAGGACATCGGCTACGACGCGCAGGGCCTGCAGTTCTCGGTAGCCGAAGAAGGCGTGCCGACGGAACGCCTTCAGACGAAGTTGATCGGCGAGTACAACGTGGCCAACCTGCTGGGTGTGCTGGGCGCGCTGCGCGCCCTCGGGCTCTCGCTCGCAGAAGCCGTGGCCGCCTGCGGCCGGCTCGACAGCGTGCCCGGACGCATGGAGCGCGTAAGCATGGCCGGCCAGCCGCTGGCGGTGGTCGACTATGCGCACACGCCCGATGCGCTTGACAAGGCGCTGGCCGCGCTGCGCCCGCTCGCACTGCAGCGCGGCGGCATGCTCTGGTGCGTATTCGGCTGCGGCGGCGATCGCGATGCGGGCAAGCGGCCGCTGATGGCCGCGGTGGCCGAAAAGCAGGCCGGCCGCGTGGTCTTGACCAGCGACAACCCGCGCAGCGAGAAGCCCGGGATCATCATCGGTCAGATGCTGTCGGGGCTTGCCCGACCCGACGCGGTGCGGGTCGAGCCCGACCGCGCCCGCGCCATCGCTCAAGCGCTGGCCGAGGCCGGCACCGACGATGTGGTGCTGCTCGCGGGACGCGGTCACGAGGCCTGGCAGGAAGTCGCGGGCGAGCGCATTGCGTTCTCCGACCGCGAGCATGTCGTCCTCGCCTTGACGCGAAGGAGAACCAGCGCATGAGCGATTCGCAGGCGGGCGCACCGATGATGACGCTTGACCGGGCGCAGGCCTGGATTCCCGGCGCGCGGCTGGTTGGCGACCCGGCCACCCCCATCTCCCGTGTGCACACCGACACGCGCACTCTCGCGCCTGGCGACCTGTTCGTCGCGCTGAAGGGCGAGCGTTTCGATGCCAACGACTTCCTGCCCGATGCGCTGGCGCGCGGCGCCGTGGCCTCGATTGCCCACCGCGGGCTGGCGGCGGGCGGGCTGGCCGGGCTCGAAGTGCCCGATACGCTGGCTGCGCTCGGCGCGCTCGCTGCCGGCTGGCGCGCGCAGTTCAGCCTGCCGCTCGTCGCGGTCACCGGCAGCAACGGCAAGACGACCGTCAAGCAGATGATTGCCTCGATCTTCGATGCCGCGGGTCCTGACCGCGTGCTCTCGACGGCCGGAAATTTCAACAACGAGATCGGCGTGCCGCTGACGCTGCTGCGCCTGCGCGCATGTCACCAGCTGGCAGTGGTCGAACTCGGCATGAACCATCCGGGCGAAATTGCGCGGCTCGCGGCGATGGCGCACCCGACGATCGCCCTGGTGAACAACGCCCAGCGCGAGCATCAGGAATTCATGGACGGCGTCGACGCCGTCGCACGCGAGAACGCGGCCGTGTTCGCGGCGCTGCCCGACAACGGCACCGCAGTTTTCCCCTATGGCGACGCCTTCACCGCGCTGTGGAACGAGATGGCGCACGAAGGCGCCTCGCGCCGCTGCCTGACCTTCGGCGAGTCGGCCGATGCCGATATCGCCTTGAGAAGCGCCGAATGGCAGGGTGATGCATGGCAGATCGCGGTGCGCACGCCGCTCGGCGAAGTGAAGGCAAGCCTGCGCATTGCAGGGCGGCACAACGTGGTCAATGCGCTGGCGGCAGTGGCTTGCTCGCTCGCCAGCGGCGTATCGATCGAGCAGATTGCCGAAGGCCTGGCCGCGTTCGAGCCGGTCAAGGGGCGTTCCATGACGACCGCGCTGCAACTGCCGGACGGCCGTGCGCTGACGCTGGTCGACGACAGCTACAACGCCAATCCCGATTCGGTGCGCGCCGCGATCGACGTGCTCAGCGGGTTGCCGGCACCGCGTTTGCTGGTGCTGGGCGACATGGGCGAGGTCGGCGGCCGCAGCGCCGAATTCCATGCCGAAGTCGGCGCCTGGGCCGCAGAGCGCGGCATCGACACCTTCTTTGCGCTCGGCAATGAATCGGCGCACAGCATCGCCGCATACGCCGCGGCGGGCGGCACCGAAGCGCGGCATTTCGAGGGCATCGAATCGCTCAACGCCGCGGTGCTGGCGCAGCTGCAGCGCAGCGCCAGCGTGCTGGTCAAGGGCTCGCGTTTCATGCAGATGGAGCGCGTCGCGCACGCCATCGGCGCAGCCGTGCAAGAACAACGACAACAACAACACCCAGACAAGGAGGCCGGCCATGCGAACTGAACCGCGCGCACCCAAATGCTGATGAGCCTCGCCCAATGGCTGCAGACCGTGTCGCCCGAGTTCGGTTTCCTGCGCGTGTTCCAGTACCTCACGTTCCGCGCCCTCATGGCGGCGCTGACAGCACTGTTGATGGGCCTGCTCGCCGGCCCCTACGTGATACGCCGCCTGACGGCGCTCAAGATCGGCCAGCCGGTGCGCGGCTACGGCATGGAAACGCACCTGAGCAAGAGCGGCACGCCCACCATGGGCGGCGTGCTCGTGCTGTTCTCGATCGCCCTTGCGACGCTGCTGTGGTTCGACCTGTCGAACCGCTTCGTCTGGATCGTGCTGTGGGTCACGCTCGGCTTCGGCGCCATCGGCTGGGTCGACGACTGGCGCAAGGTGGTGCGCAAGGACCCGGAAGGCATGCGCTCGCGCGAGAAGTATTTCTGGCAGTCGGCGGTAGGGCTGCTCGCCGGCGTCTATCTGCTCTTCAGCATTTCCGAAAGCTCCAACTGGCGCGTGCTCGAGCTGTTCTACAGCTGGGTGGGTTCGGGCTTCGCGCTCGACTTTCCGCCCAAGATCAACCTGCTCGTGCCCTTCTTCAAGGAAGTGAGCTATCCGCTGGGCGGCATCGGCTTCGTGATCCTCACCTACCTGGTGATCGTCGGCGCCAGCAATGCGGTGAACCTCACCGATGGACTGGACGGCCTGGCGATCATGCCGGTGGTAATGGTTGGCTCGGCGCTGGGCGTGTTCGCCTATGTCACCGGCAGCGCGGTGTATTCCAAGTACCTGCTGTTTCCGCACATCCCGGGCTCGGGGGAACTGCTGGTGTTCTGCTCCGCCATGGCCGGGGCGGGGCTGGCCTTTCTCTGGTTCAACACCCATCCGGCGCAGGTGTTCATGGGCGACGTGGGCGCGCTCGCGCTCGGCGGCGCGCTCGGCACCATCGCCGTGATCGTTCGGCAGGAAATCGTGTTCTTCGTCATGGGCGGCATCTTCGTGGTCGAAGCGGTCTCCGTCATGGCGCAGGTCACCTACTTCAAGTACACCAAGCGGCGCTTCGGCGAAGGCCGCCGCGTGCTCAAGATGGCGCCGCTGCACCACCACTTCGAAAAAAGCGGCTGGCGCGAAACGCAGGTGGTGGTGCGCTTCTGGATCATCACCATGCTGCTGTGCCTGGTGGGCCTTTCAACCCTGAAGCTGCGCTGAAGTGAAGCATCTTCAAGACCTCCACGTACTGATCCTGGGCCTCGGCGCCTCGGGCATGGCGATGGCGCGCTGGTGCGCACGGCACGGCGCGACGCTGACCGTTGCCGACACGCGAGATGCGCCACCCCAGCTCGCCGCACTTCAGAGCGAACTGCCTGAGGCCATCTTCATCGGCGGGCCGTTCTCGGCCGCACTGGTCGAGGGCACGACCGTGCGGGCCGTCTATCGTTCGCCCGGCCTGGCGCCGGCATCGATCGCAGCGGTGGTCGACGCGGCGCGGGCGATGGGCCTGCCGGTGGGCGGCGAACTGGATCTGTTCGCGCTCGCGCTGCGCGATCTGCGCACCGTGGAGGATGCCGCGCTTTCCGAGGAAGCGGAAATGCAAGAGCCGCCAGTGCCCGCGACGCAAGAGCTACCAACGTCTGAAGTGGCACCCGTCGACGAAGACGACGACGACACCGACGCACCGCTTGCGCTCGTCGCCGCACCCCCAGCGCCGGCACCGAAGGGCTACACGCCGGCCGTGCTCGCGGTAACGGGCACTAACGGCAAGACCACCGTTACCGCGCTGGCCGGCCAGCTGGTGGCCCGCTCCGGCAAGACGGTGGCGGTTGCCGGCAACATTGGCCCGACGCTCTTGGACACGCTCGCTGCGCACCTCGATGCGCAGACGCTGCCAGAGGTCTGGGTGCTCGAACTCTCCAGTTTTCAACTCGATGGCGTGCAGGGCTTCGAGCCGACCGCCGCCGCCGTGCTCAACATTTCGCAAGACCATCTGGACTGGCATGGCAACCTCGCGGCGTATGCGGCCGCCAAGTCGCGCATCTTCGGCATGAAGGGCGCCGTGCTGCTCAACCGCGACGATGCGGCGGTGATGGCGATGCGCCCCGCGGCCATCAAGCCGGCGAAGGGCCAGGTGCCCCGTGGCATCGTCAGCTTCGGCGCGGGCATGCCGCTGCGCCCGGGCGACTATGGCCTCGAACGGATCAACGGCATGGCCTGGCTCGTGCGCGCGCTGGAAGCCGACGAAACGCAGAAGCGTAAGCGCGGCGCTGCTGTGGAGGAAGAGGAGATCTTCATCCAGCGGCTGATGCCGGCCGACGCGCTGCGCATCCGAGGGCGCCACAACGCGCTCAATGCATTGGCCGCGCTCGCGCTCGCCACTGCTGCCGGCTGCCAGCTCGCGCCCATGCTCTATGGCTTGCGCGAATACCGCGGCGAGCCGCACAGGGTCGAGCCGGTCGCGGTGGTGGACGAGGTCGAGTACTTCGACGACAGCAAGGGCACGAATGTCGGCGCGACAGTGGCCGCGCTGACAGGGCTCGGCGAGGAACGCAGGCTGGTCGTCATCCTCGGCGGCGAAGGCAAGGGGCAGGACTTCGCTCCGCTGGCGGCGCCGGTGCGTCAGCACGCGCGCGCCGTGGTGCTGATCGGACGCGACGCGTCGCTGATCGAGCAGGCTTTGGCGTCCACCGGCGTGCCGATGCTGAGGTCGGCCACGCTACCCGAAGCGGTGACGCTGGCCGCCTGCCGCGCACAGCCCGGCGATGCGGTACTGCTGTCGCCGGCATGCGCGAGCTTCGACATGTTCGACGGCTATGCGCACCGCGCGGCGGTGTTCTGCGAGGCCGTGCAGGCGCTCGCCGAAACCGAGGCTTCATGAGCACGCCTGCCGCAGCCACGCCCAACACGCCCAACACGGGTGGCCGATTCGGCGGCTGGTTCCGCCGTGCCGCCGCGAGCGGGATCGACGCGCTGCCGATGCATCTGCCGGTTCGCCTCGGCAACGCAGGCATGACGCAGACCAAGGCGGCGCCGGTGCGCGTGCTCGGTTTCGACCAGGCGCTGGTGTGGGTCACCTTCGCGCTGCTCGCCTGGGGCCTCGTCATGGTGTATTCGGCCTCCATCGCGCTGCCCGACAACCCACGCTTTGCGCGGGCCGGCTAGGGACCGGCGTTCTTCCTCAGCCGGCATGCGGCGTCGATCGCAATTGCCTTCGTTGCCGCGCTGCTGGCGTTCCAGGTGCCGATGAAGACATGGGAGCGCGCGGCGCCCTGGCTCTTCGTGGCTTCGCTGTTGCTGCTGGTGCTGGTGCTGATTCCGCACATCGGCATCAACGTCAACGGTGCGCGCCGCTGGCTGCCGCTCGGCTTCATGCGCTTCCAGCCGTCGGAACTGGCCAAGCTGGCGATGATCCTCTACGCCGCCAGCTACATGGTGCGCAAGATGGAGATCAAGGAGCGCTTCTTCCGCGCGGTGATGCCGATGGGTTTTGCCGTCGTCGTGGTCGGCATGCTGGTCATGGCCGAGCCCGACATGGGCGCGTTCATGGTGATCGCCGTCATCGCGATGGGCATCCTCTTTCTCGGCGGCGTGAACGCGCGCATGTTCTTCGTGATCGCCACGCTGGTGGCCGGTGCCTTCGCCACCATCGTGGCGTCGAGCCCATGGCGGCGCGAGCGCATCTTTGCCTACCTCGATCCCTGGAGCGAGGAGCACGCGCTCGGCAAGGGCTACCAGCTGTCGCATTCGCTGATCGCCATCGGCCGCGGCGAGATCTTCGGCGTCGGGCTCGGCGGCAGCGTCGAAAAGCTGCACTGGCTGCCAGAAGCCCACACCGACTTCCTGCTGGCAGTGATTGGCGAGGAGTCGGGCCTGGTCGGCGTGCTGCTCGCGATCGGTCTCTTCCTGTGGCTCACGCGCCGGGTCATGCACATCGGCCGCCAGGCGATTGCGCTCGACCGGGTGTTCTCCGGCCTGGTGGCGCAGGGTGTCGGCATCTGGATCGGTTTCCAGACTTTCATCAACATGGGCGTCAACCTCGGCGCACTGCCGACCAAGGGGCTGACCCTGCCGCTGATGAGCTTCGGCGGCTCGGCCATCCTGATGAACGTGGTCGCGCTGGCGATCGTGCTTCGCATCGATTACGAGAACCGAGTGTTGATGCGCGGGGGCCGCATATGAGCGGCACCGATTTGAGCAGGACCGCACTGGTCATGGCAGGCGGAACCGGCGGCCATATCTTTCCGGGTCTCGCGGTTGCCGAAGCATTGCGCGAGCGCGGCTGGCGCGTGCATTGGCTGGGCGCACCGGACAGCATGGAGCACCAGTTGGTGCCGCCACGCGGCTTCGCATTCGAGCCGGTGCAGTTCGGCGGCTTGCGCGGCAAGGGGCCGATCGCGTTCGCGCTGTTGCCGATGCGTCTGCTGCGTGCCTTCGTGCAGAGCATCGCAGTGGTGCGCCGGGTCAAGCCCGATGTCGTGGTCGGCCTCGGCGGCTACATCACTTTCCCCGGCGGAATGATGAGCGTGCTGCTCAACAAGCCGCTGGTCGTGCACGAACAGAACTCGGTGGCGGGCCTTTCCAACCGGGTGCTGGCGAGCGTGGCCGATCGCGTATTCACCGCGTTCCCGAATGTGCTGAAGACGGCGCAATGGGTCGGCAATCCGCTGCGCGCGGCCTTTACGTCGCAGCCCGATCCGATGGCGCGCTTCGCCGGCCGCACCGGCCCGCTCAAGCTCTTGGTAGTGGGCGGGAGTCTCGGCGCCAAGGCGCTCAATGCGGTCGTGCCTAAGGCGCTGGCGCGCATCGCGCCGGCCGAGCGTCCGATCGTGACGCACCAGGCCGGCGCGAAACAGATCGACGAGCTGCGCGCCAACTATGCGGCTGCCGGGGTCGAAGGCGAGTTGACGCCCTTCATCGAAGACACCGCGCGCGCCTATGCCGATGCAGACCTGATCGTCGCGCGCGCCGGCGCAAGCACCGTCACCGAAATCGCGGCCGTCGGCGCAGCAGCGCTGTTCGTACCTTTTCCCTCCGCGGTGGACGACCACCAGACCACCAACGCGCGCTTCCTTGTCGACGCCGGTGGCGGCTGGCTCGTTCAGCAGACCGAACTCACACCCGAATTGTTGGCCGACTTGCTACAGAAGACCGGGCGCAGCGCCCTCATCGAACGCGCCGTGAAGGCGAAGGCCATGCAAAAGACAGACGCGGTGGAAGCCGTTGTGCACGCCTGCGAGGAGCTCGCGAAATGAAGCACGCCATTCGCCACATCCACTTCGTCGGCATTGGCGGCTCGGGCATGTGCGGCATCGCCGAAGTGCTGTTCAACCTTGGCTACATGATCAGCGGCTCCGACCTTTCCGACAGCGCCACGCTCAAGCGCCTCGGGGGCCTGGGCATCGGCACCTTCGTCGGGCACGCCGCGGCCAACATCGCGGGTGCCGACGCTGTCGTCACTTCCACGGCCGTGCAGGCCGACAACCCCGAGGTCGTCGCCGCGCGCAAGCGCATCCCGTGGTCCGCGCGCGATGATGCTGGCCGAGCTGATGCGGCTCAAGCAGGGCATCGCGATCGCCGGCACGCACGGCAAGACCACCACCACCAGCCTGGTTGCAGCGTGCTCGCGCCGCAGAGCTCGACCCGACCTTCGTCATCGGAGGGCGTCGCGCGGGTGCCAACGCGCAGCTCGGCAGCGGCGACTACATCGTGGTCGAGGCGGACGAGTCGGATGCCTCGTTCCTGAACCTGCTGCCGGTGATGGCAGTGGTCACGAACATCGACGCCGACCACATGGAAACCTACGGGCATGACTTCGCAAGGCTCAAGAAGGCCTTCGTCGACTTCCTGCACCGCATGCCCTTCTACGGCGTGGCGATTCTCTGCACCGACGACGCCGCGGTGCGCGAGATCGTGCCGGAGGTGTCTTGCCCGGTCACCAGCTACGGCTTCGACGAGGACGCCCAGGTGCGCGCGGTCAACGTGCGCGCCGTGGGCTCGCAGATGCACTTCACCGCGCAGCGGCGCAACGGCATCACGCTGCCCGACCTCGACATCGTGCTCAACCTGCCGGGAGAGCACAACGTGCGCAATGCGCTGTCGGTGATCGCCGTGGCGGTCGAGCTCGGCGTGCCGGACGAAGCGGTGCAGCGCGGGCTGGCGGACTTCAAGGGCGTGGACCGGCGCTTCCAGCGCTACGACGACGTGTTGTTGCCCGATGCGCGCGGCCCCGGCACCTTCAGCCTGATCGACGACTACGGCCACCATCCGGTCGAAATGGCCGCCACCATCGCAGCCGCGCGGGGCGCCTTCCCGGGCCGGCGCCTGGTGCTGGCCTTCCAGCCGCATCGATTCACCCGTACGCGCGATTGCTTCGAAGACTTCGTCAAGGTCATCGGCGCAGCCGATTCGGTGCTGCTGGGCGAGGTCTATGCGGCCGGCGAGGCGCCGATCGTCGCCGCGGACGGTCGCTCGCTGGCGCGCGCCCTGCGCGTGGCAGGCAAGGTCGAGCCGGTGTTCGTTGACGAAATCGGCGCCATGCCGCAGGCCATCCTGGACAACGCGCGCGACGGCGACGTTCTCCTGTGCATGGGTGCGGGCTCCATCGGCGCCGTGCCGGGCAAGGTGGTCGAACTCGGCGGCGCAGCCGAGCGCAAATCGGAGCGCTTCACGCGCGAGGGGAGGCCGCTATGAGCACGGTTGCAGACTTCGGCAAGGTCGCCGTCCTGTTCGGCGGCAGCTCGGCCGAGCGCGACATCTCGATCATGTCGGGCACCGGCGTGCTCGATGCGCTGCGCTCGCGCGGCGTCGACGCGCATGCCTTCGATCCGGCCGAGCGCGACCTGGTCGAGCTCAAGCGCGAAGGCTTTGCCCGCTGCTTCGTGGTGCTGCACGGGCGCCACGGCGAGGACGGCACCGTGCAGGGCGCGCTAGAACTGCTCGGCATTCCCTACACCGGCTCCGGTGTGATGGCCTCCAGCGTGGCGATGGACAAGGTCATGACCAAGCGCATCTGGCAGGCCGACGGCCTGCCGACGCCGCGTTACGTGCGGCTCGCCTTCGACCAGCAGAGCCGCGAACAGATCCGCGCCGTGCCCGACGTGCTGGGCCTGCCCCTGATCGTCAAGCCGCCGCGCGAGGGCTCGTCCATCGGCGTGACCAAGGTCATGGGCCCGGACAACGTGCACAGGCAGATGCAGGATGCGGTAGCGCTCGCGGTGCGCTACGACAGCGATGTGCTGTGCGAGGAATTCATCGAGGGCGAGGAAGTGACTTGCGCCGTCCTCGGCAGCGGCCTCGATGCGCAGGCGCTGCCGGTGGTGCGCATCGCCGCGCCCGAAGGCGCCTACGACTACCAGAACAAGTACTTCACCGATGTCTTGAAGTACCACTGCACGAGCGGCCTGCCCGACGCCGAAGAGCAAGAGATCCGGCGTATCGCGCTGGCCGCCTACCATCAGCTCGGCTGCCGTGGCTGGGGCCGAGCCGACCTGATGATCCGCGCCAGCGACCGCAGGCCGTTCCTGCTGGAAATGAACACGTCTCCGGGCATGACGAGCCATTCGCTGGTGCCGATGTCGGCGCGCGCGGCGGGCATCGCCTACGAAGACCTTTGCCTGCGCGTGCTCGCAGCAGCCACCCTCGACAGCAAGCCGGAGGCCCCGTGACCGCCAACATCCAGGCGCCCTTCGACGTCAAGCTGATGAACGTGACCGCGACGCTGGTGTATGTGGCGTTCGCGTTCGTGTTGCTGGCGGCGGGTGCCTGGTGGGTGCTGCGCCAGCCCCTCTTTCCGCTGGCCGGCATCAAGGTCGACGGCGAGGTCACGCACAACAACGCGGTGACGCTCAGGGCCAATGTCGCGCCGCAGTTGGCGGGCAACTTCTTCACCGTCGACTTGGCGCGGGCGCGCAGCGCGTTCGAATCGGTGCCCTGGGTGCGCAAGGCCGTGGTGCGGCGCGAGTTCCCGAACAAGTTGCGCGCAACATTGACCGAGCATGTGCCGGCCGCGCACTGGGGCGACGAAGCGGCTTCGCAGCTGATCAACGGCTACGGCGAAGTGTTCGACGCCAACGTGGCAGAGGTCGCCGACAGCCTGCCGCGGCTCGGCGGACCGGCCGAGCAGGCGGGGCAGGTGCTCGGCATGTACCGCCTGCTTTTGCCGCTCTTCGAGCCCTTCGACTTGAGCATCGACCAGCTCACGCTGTCGAGCCGAGGCAGCTGGCGCGCGGTGCTCGACACCGGCGCCACGCTCGAACTCGGGCGCGGGCAGAGCGAAGAGGTGGCGATGCGCACCAGCGCTTCCTGGTACAGCGGCGCCGGTGGCGCGGCAGTACGGGCGCACCGTCGGCGCGATCGAAGGCGCCGACTTGCGCCACAACGAGGGTTATGCGCTGCGTCTGCGCGGCGTCACCACGGTCGTGCCCGATCCCAAGAAAAAGTAGCGAAAAAAGAAAGCGAACAGAGGAGCTTCATGTCCAAGGAATACAAAGACCTGGTTGTCGGACTCGACATCGGCACCGCCAAGGTGATGGTGGTGGTGGCGGAGGTGCTGGCAAACGGCGAACTCAAGCTGGCCGGGCTCGGCGTCGCCCCCAGCAACGGACTCAAGCGCGGCGTGGTGGTGAACATCGACGCCACGGTGCAGAGCATTCAGCAGGCGCTCAAGGAAGCGGAGCTGATGGCCGATTGCAAGATCAGCCGCGTCTACACCGGCATCACCGGCAGCCACATCCGGGGCATCAACTCGAGCGGCATGGTGGCGGTGAAGGACAAGGAAGTCACCCAGGCCGACGTGGCCCGCGTGGTCGAGACGGCGCGTGCCATCAACATCTCGAGCGACCAGCGGCTATTGCTGGTGGAGCCGCAGGAGTTCGTGATCGACGGCCAGGACGTGAAGGAGCCGATCGGCATGAGCGGGATGCGCCTCGAAGCCAAGGTGCACATCGTCACCGGCGCGCAGAGCGCGGCCGAGAACATCGTCAAGTGCGTGCGCCGCTGCGGCCTCGACGTCGAGCAGCTGGTGCTGAACCCGAGCGCGTCGAGCGACGCGGTGCTCACCGAGGACGAGAAGGACCTCGGCGTCGCGCTGGTCGACATCGGCGCCGGCACCACCGACGTCGCGATCTTCACCGCCGGCTCGATCCGACACACGGCGGTGATCCCGATCGCCGGCGACCTGATCACCAGCGACATCGCGATGGCGCTGCGCACGCCGACCAAGGACGCGGAAGACATCAAGGTCGAGAACGGCTACGCCAAGCAGCTGCTGGCCGATCCCGACACGCAGGTCGAAGTGCCGGGCCTCGGCGACCGCGGCCCGCGCATGCTGAGCAAGCAGGCGCTCGCCGGCGTGATCGAGCCGCGCGTCGAAGAGATCTTCTCGCTGGTGCAGCAGGTGGTTCGCGAGTCGGGCTACGAAGAGGTGCTGTCGTCGGGCGTGGTGCTCACCGGCGGCAGCGCGGTGATGCCCGGCATGGTCGAACTCGGCGAAGACATCTTCCTGAAGCCGGTGCGGCGCGGCATCCCCAAGTATTCGAGCGCGTTGTCGGACATGGTGGCGCAGCCGCGCGCCGCGACCGTGATGGGCTTGTTGGAAGAGGCGCGCTATGCGCGCTTGCGCGGCTTCAAGGTGGCGCAGAAGAACGGGTCGGTAAGACCGCATTCGGACGCTTCAAGGACTTCATCGTGGGGAATTTTTGACCATGGACTTACACCCACCAACGCGGCACTTCAACGAGCGATGGCGGCGAACCGGGCCGCCTCCATGAACTCGCACCGGTTACCCCAAAACAAATTCATTCCCAAACACACGGCAACTGCACATTCAAGGAGTCACAAATGGCTATCGAAATGATCGAAATGGAAGAGTTCAACCAGGGCACGATGATCAAGGTGATCGGTGTCGGCGGCGGCGGCGGCAACGCGGTCGCCCACATGATGGAGCGCGGCGTGCAGGGCGTTCAGTTCGTCTGCGCCAATACCGACGCGCAGGCGCTTTCGCGCAGCAATGCGCACAAGACCATCCAGCTCGGCACCAACGGGCTGGGCGCCGGCAGCAAGCCCGAGAAGGGCCGCGACGCCGCCGAAGCCGCGATCGACGACATTCGCGAGTCGATCGCCGGCGCGCACATGCTCTTCATCACGGCCGGCATGGGCGGTGGTACCGGTACCGGCGCAGCGCCGGTGATCGCGCGCGTCGCCAAGGAGATGGGCATCCTCACCGTCGGCGTCGTGACCAAGCCCTTCGACTGGGAAGGCGGGCGCCGCATGACCAACGCCGACGCCGGGCTGGCCGAACTCGAAGCCAACGTAGATTCGTTGATCGTGGTGCTCAACGAGAAGCTGCTCGACGTGCTGGGCGAGGACGTGACGCAGGACGAAGCCTTCGCGCATGCCAACGACGTGCTCAAGAACGCGGTCGGCGGCATCTCTGAAATCATCAACGAGTACGGCGGCGTGAACGTCGACTTCGAAGACGTGCGCACCGTGATGGGCGAGCCGGGCAAGGCGATGATGGGCACCGCCGCGGCCGCCGGCCCGGACCGTGCGCGCATCGCGGCCGAGCAGGCAGTGGCCTGCCCGTTGCTCGAAGGCATCGACCTGTCGGGCGCCAAGGGCGTGCTGGTGCTGGTGACCGCGTCGAAGGGTTCGCTGAAGCTGAGCGAGTCGAAGCTCGCGATGAACACCATCCGCGCCTACGCCTCGCCCGACGCGCACGTCATCTACGGCGCCGCCTACGACGACAGCCTGGGCGACGAGATGCGCGTGACCGTGGTGGCCACCGGCCTGTCGCGCCAGGACGCACGCCGCCAGGCGCCGACGCTCGAAGTGATTCGCACCGGCACGGACAACATCCCGTTCCAGGTGCCGACGCTTGGCGGCATTGGCCACGGTCACGGTCACGGCGCGCAGCCCAACTACGAAGGGATGGCCGTGCCGAGCGTTTGGCGCACCAACCGCACGATGGCCGCGGCCAAGGTGGATGCGCTGTCGTCGGGCGGGATGGACGATTTCGAGATCCCCGCGTTCCTGCGCCGCCAGGCCGATTGATGGCGCACAAAGCAGCTGCGCGGCCCGATCTCGCGACTGCGGTGCTCGCCGTACCCGAGTACGGCTGCGCTCCTCGACGCAACCTCGGGCCCCTCGCAACGCTTTTTGCGCCATCAATCCGGGCCGTTTCCAAATGACGGCTATTGCGGACATAGCGAGGCGCACGGTACGCCGGACGCCTCGCGCTCCTAAAATCGCGGGCGTGCTGCGACAACGAACCCTCAAGTCCATCACCCGCGCCGTGGGCGTGGGGCTGCACAGCGGGCAGCGGGTGGAGCTCACGCTGCGCCCGGCGCCAGTCGATTCGGGCATCGTGTTCCGCCGGGTCGACCTGCCGGAGCCGGTCGAGATTGCGATGACGGCCGAGGCGGTGACCGACACGCGGCTCGCATCGACCGTGTCGTCCAAGGGTGCCAAGGTCCAGACCATCGAGCACCTGATGTCGGCCTGCGCCGGCCTGGGCATCGACAACCTGCTGATCGACATCACTGCCGACGAAGTGCCGATCCTCGACGGCTCGGCGTCGTCCTTCGTGTTCCTGCTGCAGAGCGCCGGCATCGAATTGCAGAACGCACCACGCCGCTTCATCAAGGTGCTGCGACCGGTCGAGGTGCGCGAAGGCGAGGGCCCCGACGCCAAGTGGGCGCGGCTGTCGCCTTATCACGGCTACAAGCTCAGCTTCGAGATCGACTTCGATCACCGCGTGGTCGACGCCAGCGGCCAGCGGGTCGAGTTCGACCTGGGCTCGGGCTCCTACAGCCGCGACATCGCCCGCGCGCGCACCTTCGGCTTCACCAAGGAAGTCGAGTACATGCGCTCGAAAGGCCTGGCGCTGGGCGGCGGGCTCGACAACGCGATCGTGATGGACGACACCAAGGTTCTCAATGCCGGCGGGCTGCGCTACGACGACGAGTTCGTGAAGCACAAGATCCTCGATGCGATAGGCGATCTGTACGTGATCGGCCGGCCGCTCCTTGCCGCCTACAGCGCATTCCGCTCCGGCCATGCGCTCAACAACAAGCTGCTGCGCGAACTGCTCGCGCACGCAGATGCCTACGAGATCGTCACCTTCGACGACGAGAAGCACGCGCCGGCCGGCTTTGCCGAAGTCGCCCGCGCCTGGTAGCGCGCATCTTTTTTCCTAATTGAGATGCTGCTGTTCCGCTGGGCGATTCTGTTCCTGTTGCTGGTCGCCGGCGTTTCCTTCGCGTTCTACGCCGGCACTGCCCAAGTGAAGTACCGGCGCTTCGGCTGGACCGTGCTCAAGTGGACGCTGCTGGCGGCGTTCGGGTTCTTTGCGGTGTTGATTGCGGAGCGGGTGGCTTGAACTGCTATCCTTACCGACCTGTAAGGAAACTGCATGCAAACCACTTTGACTTCCAAGGGCCAGATGACGCTGCCAAGCGCCGCGAGGGCTCAGCTCGGACTTGAGGCAGGTGACCGGCTGCTGGTGACGGTAGTCGACAGCGACACCATCGTCCTGAAACGGCCAAAGCCCACACCCGTGCAAGCGCTTCGGGGCTTGCTGGCACGCCCGCGACGGGCGCTCACGGTCGAAGAAATGGACAGTGGAATCGCAACCCATCTGCGCGAGAAGCACCATCCCGGCGCTTCAAAGTGATCGCACTCGATACCAACCTGCTGGTTCGGCTTCTCACCAACGACGATGCGCGGCAGGCCGGCAAAGCCGAGTCTTGGCTGCGCGATAACGCCAGCGCCCGTTCCCCTGCTTACGTGGATCACGTTGTCCTCTGCGAACTGGCATGGGTACTGGAGCGCACCTACGGCTATATGCGCGATTCCGTGCACCAAGCGATAAGTGCACTGTTGAATCAGGACCAGCTGAAGGTGGAGTCTCCGGTGCTTGTTCGGCAGGCTTTGGAGCTGTATGAGGCTGGGACCGCCGACTTTTCCGACTACCTCGTCGCGATGCGGGCGCAGGCTGCGGGGTATGCGCCAGTACTTACCTTTGACAGAAAAGCGGCTAGAACATCGACACACCGATTGCTGCGTTAGGTCATCGAACAACGCACATGGCAAACACAAAGACATCCCGGTAACGCCGATGGACCTTGATGACCTGGTCAATTCGATGCTCGAGCTACGGGTCAGTGGATTCGAACACCCAGGCTCATACCGCCTCGCAAGCTATAGTGACTTGCGTGAACCGACCCCACGAGGGCTGACACGCTGGGGCATGAATTGAGTTTTCTTTTCTACCGCGCCCGCCCCTGCCGATACATACCGCTGGTACTGCGCCCCAGCACCGCCGCTGCGCCGAGCCGGTCCATCGAGCTGCCGACGTGCGCATGCGTGATCGCGATGCCGAGCGCGTCGGCCGCATCGCTGCCGGGCAGGCCCGGCAGTTGCAGAAGCCGCCTGACCATCTCCTGAACCTGCGGCTTGCCGGCGCGGCCGTGACCGGCGACGGCCTGCTTCATCTGAAGCGCGGTGTATTCGGCGACCGACAGGTTGCCGGTCACCAGCGCGGTGAGGCAGGCGCCCCGGGCCTGGCCGAGCAGCAGCGTCGACTGCGGGTTGACGTTGACGAACACGATCTCGACCGCGGCCGCCTCGGGTTGGTAGCGCTCGATGATTTCGCCGATGCCGTCGAACAGCACCTTGAGGCGCGCCGGCAGCTCGCCGCGCGGGAGGTGCTTGGTGCTGATGGTGCCGCTCGCGATGTAGCGCAGTGCGTGACCGTCTCTTTCGACAACGCCGAAGCCGGTGGTCTGCAGGCCAGGGTCAATTCCCAGAATCCGGATGGCGGTCATGCGTCGAAGTACCAACGCACCGAATGGAAAAACACCGGTGCGGCGAAGCACAGCGCGTCGACGCGGTCGAGCAGGCCGTTGGCGCCGGTCACGCCGATGCCGCGCTGGCCCCAGTTGGGAATGCCGCGGTCGCGCTTGAGCGCCTTCATCACGAGGTGGCCCATCGATCCGGCGACACAGGCAATCAGCGACACCGCGATCGCCTGGCCGAACTTGAACGGCGTGATGAAGGAGAACAGCGCACCGACCGCGCTCGCGATCGCCATGCCGATGGCCCAGCTGGTCCAGTTGAAGCTGCGGCTCACGTTGCCGGCAAAGGGCGCCTGCCGGAACAGCCAATGGCCGAGGGCGCCGACGCGGCTTGTCGACTGGTCGTTCGTCTCGGCGTCGGCGTCGCTCGGCATCGTGCTGCGCCGCGAGATCAGGTGCTGGGTCAGCACGCAGGTCTGCACCACGAAAACCAGGAAGAAGACGAGGAACGCGCTCTTGCCTTCGTAGCCCGGAAACGACAACAGCAGCAGCGCCGGCACATGGCTCAAGCCGTAGACGCAGACCATGATGCCCCACTGCAACTTCGCGGTGCGTTCGAGGAAATGGCTCGAATCGTTGGACAGCGCGCTCACCACCGGGATGGCCAGGAACACATAGACCGGGATGAACACGGTGAACAGGTCGAAGTGCGCCGTCGCCACCAGCCAGAACTGGATCGGCAGCACGACGAAGAACGCGAGGATCAGGCTGCGGTGGTCGCCGCGGCGAGTGGGCGACAGGGTGATGAACTCGCGCAGCGCGAAGAAGGAGATCAGCGCGAACAACAGCGTTGCAACGGTTTCGCCCAGTGCCCAGCCGATCCAGAACACCACCACCATCAGCCAGGTGGTGCGCAGCAGGCTCAGGAAGTGCAGCAGCTCGCGCTGCCAGGTTTCGTCGTGGACCGGGTTGCGGCGTTCCCTGAACGTGAGCAAAAAGGCGATGGAGCTGACCACGACCAGCAGCCCGAAGACGATCAGGAACAGGGCTGCGACCTGGTGCGTCGGCGAAAGATTGCGGAGGTATTCGTTCATCTAGACATGGCGCAATGCGATCACCGCCTCGCGCGCGCGGTCGAGGAAGGGGCGGCGCTCTTCGTCTTGTTCCAGGCTTACCGGCGCACCGAAGGTTACCGAGCACAGGATAGGCACCGGCACCACTTCGCCCTTCGGCATCACGCGCTGCACGTTGTCGATCCAGGCCGGCACCAATACCGCCTCGGGAAACATCTGCGCGAGCGTGTAGAGACCCGACTTGAACTTCTGCGGCTCGCCGGTGTGTCCGCGCGTGCCTTCGGGAAAAATGATGATCGAGTCGCCGCTCGACAGCGCCTCGATGAGCGGCTGCAGGGGCGCGAGCGCCTCG
Organism: Variovorax sp.; assembly: GCA_037720315.1. Taxonomy (GTDB): domain Bacteria; phylum Pseudomonadota; class Gammaproteobacteria; order Burkholderiales; family Burkholderiaceae_C; genus Variovorax. The sequence goes on from JBBJMS010000009.1 coordinate 27,343, forward strand.
GCGCTGCCCGGCACCACGATCGCCGGCGCGGCGTCCAACTCCGGCTGCGCGAGTGGCAACTCGACCTGGCCCGGTTCCAGCGACGGGTCGATGCGTTCGGCCGGCGGCTGCGCCGCTGCGGGCATCGGCGCGCTGCCGCTGCGTTCGACATAGATCGCGTTGAACACCTCGGTCGTGATCCAGCGCTTGAGCGGCGTGTTGGCCCAGTAGTCGCGTGCCGCGATCGGCCGCGTGATGCTGCGCAGTTCATCGGGCAGCGCGGCCCAGATCATCACCAGGTCGAGATGGCTCTGGTGGTTGGCGAAATAGATGCGTTGTTCCGCCTTGGGCGGGCAACCCCACCAACGGGCCTGGGCTCCGGTGAGCAGCCGGATCAGGCAGAGCATGACCCACCCCGTGAACTTTGCAAGCATGGCGCGGATGATAGGGCGGGTGGGGCTGCGGGCAGCAGCAGGCTCAGGGCAATTCGGCCGACGGCATTCGCGCGGCGATCGTCGCAGTGCGGCCATTGAGATAGGCCGAACCGGGCCGCCGCTCGAAGAACTTCGGGCTCGGCAGCATGACTGCGAGCCGTGCCGCTTCGTTCGCACCGAGCCGTGTCGCCGGCTTCTTGAAGTAGTGCTGCGCGGCCGCGTCGGCGCCGAAGATGCCTTCGCCCCACTCGACGTTGTTCAGATAGATCTCCAGGATGCGCTGCTTGTCCAGCAGCAGTTCGAGCGCCGTCGCCAGCACCAGCTCCTGGCCCTTGCGCAGCAGCGTGCGCTCGCCGGAGAGCAGCAGATTCTTGGCCAACTGCTGGGTGATGGTCGAGCCGCCGCGCAACTGCGGCGGCCGCGCCTCCCTGCCGCGGGCGCGGCGCTGCGCTGCGCGCCTGGCGGCCAGTTCTTCGGCCTTGGAGTTGCGCTGGCGTGCACGTTCGATCGCCTCCCATTCGATGCCGCGGTGGTAGATGAATTCGCCGTCTTCGCTCGCGATCACCGCCCGCTTGAGCGCGTCGGGCATTTGCGCATAGGGCGTCCAGCGCTGCTTCCACTCACGCTCGCCGTTGCGGCGGCCTTCGGTCGCCAGCAGCCATGCTTCGGAGCGCTGGAAGGCGGTCGATTGCGGATCGATCACCGCCATGACGGCGATGCGGGCGATGAAGAAGACCTGCAGCGCCAGGCCCGCGGCCAGCAAGCACAGCAGCCAACGCAGCACGGCCTTCACGGCGAGTCGACGATCTGGCGCAACTCTGCCAGCACCTGCGCCGCGGGCGGGCGCACGCCGCGCCAGATCGCGAAGGCCTCGGCCGCCTGCTCGACCAGCATGCCGAGTCCGTCGCGCGCGATGGCGCTGTTGTCGCGTGCCCACTGCATGAAGCCGGCCGCGGCCGGGCCGTACATCATGTCGAGCGCCAGCGCACCGGGCTTGAGCACGCGCGCCGCCACCGGAACGTCGGCGCCGGCCAGGCTCGATGCAGTGGCATTCACCACGATGTCGAAGTTGCCGGGCACCGCATGCAGTTCGTGCGCTTCGAGGCTGACGTGGTGCTGCAGCGCCAGCGCCGCATGCCGTTGCACCAGCCCGATGGCCTTGGCGAGCGTGCGGTTGGCGACCACCACGCGGCGCGGTCCAGCCGCGAGCAGCGGACCCAGCACGCCAGAGGCACCGCCGCCGGCACCGAGCAGCAATAGGTCGCTGCGGGCAAGCGCCACGCCGGCATGCACGGTGATGTCGCCGACCAGCCCGGCGCCGTCGGTGTTGTCGCCGTGGATGCCCTGTTCGTCGAAGCGCAGAAGGTTGACCGCGCGTGCCAGCGACGCGCGCGTGCTGAGGTGGTGCGCCAGCGCGGCGGCATCGAACTTGAAAGGCACGGTGACGTTGCAGCCGCGCGCGGTGCCCGACGGGTCGGCGCGAAAGGCAGCCACGGTCTCGGCAAAGGCGCCGAGCGGTGCGAGGCGTCTGCCGTAGTCGAGCACCTGTCCGGTGAGTTCGGCAAAGCGTGCGTGGATCCAGGGCGAGCGGCTGTGCTCGACGGGATTGCCCATCACGCAGTACAGATCCAATCGCGCCTCGCTCATTCCTTGGACGAGGCTGCGTCTCCAGCGTCTCGTCGCGGGTGAACTTGAAGCGCGATGGCAGCACGATCTGATCCGTCTGGCGGCGCATCGCGTCGGTGAAATTGCCGAAGTTGCCGATGCTGCGCACGATTGCCTGAGCCCTGCGGTCCAGCGCCTGGTTGCCCGAACTTTCGATCACCTCGGTGGCGAGGATGGCGCCGTCGAAGTTGACGGTGAGCATCATCGTGAGTTCGCCGTACAGCTTCTTGCCGGCCAACTCGGGAAAGTTTTCGGTGCCGCGTGCCTCGACCCGGCGGCGCAGCGCGTCGACGTAGATCGCGTAAGTGGCCTCGCGGGTGGCGGGGCTCAGGTAGCGCTTCTTGGGCCGCGCGTTTTCCTGGTTCACCCTGCGCTCGATCTCGGCCAGCAGCTCGACCAGCTGGCGGCGCTTTTCCTCGCGCGCCGACGTGTCGCTCGGGTTGCCCATGTTGCGCGGATCGGGCTGCGGCATGCTGGCGAGCTGCTGCTTGATCTGCGCCAGCATCAGCATCTGCTGCGCCTGCATCGCCTCCACCTGGCGCTGCGCGTCTTCTGCCGAGTCGCCGACAGTGGTGAACGCCGAGGGCGGCAGCGGACTGGTAGCCCGCCCGCGATCGAGATCGCCGCCGCCGGCAAGCGAGGTCTGCGCGATGGCCGTGGCCTTGTCGGGCCGTTCGTTGGTCTTGGCGTTGACCAGGATGATCTCGAGCGGCGTTTCGGCAAACACCCGGTTGAAGGTCTCGGGGCTCGCGAAACGAAGTCCGAGCACCAGCACATGCGCGGTGACCGAGAGGCCCAGCGCAATCTGCAGGGTGCTCAGGTCGCGCAGGTTCATCCCGGTGCGGTCTCCGTGGCGGGTTCGCTGTCGGCCATGTCGACGGCAATGGCGATCGGCCCGGAAACTTCTTCTTCGTCGTCCTCGCCGCTTTCTTCATCGGGCGTGGCCTGTACCTGTGCGGCGTCGAGGCGTTCGATGACGGTGCCGTGCACGTCGAGCGCAATTTCGTCGATCTCGCCCAGCCGCACGCGAACGCGCGCGCCGCGCATCAGGCCCTGCGTGCCGGTGGCCTGGAACACCAGCGGCAGCATGTCGGCACGCACCAGCGCGCCGTTGGGCATGTCCTTGATCAAGGTCGCATCGAGTTCGGTGATGCCTTGCTGTTGCAGGTACTTGAGCGTCCAGAAGCGTTCCATGCCGCCCTGGTGCGCGTTGTAGGTGGCGTATGCCGCGTCGAAGCCCGAGAGAATCGAGAACAGGTCGGCGTCCTTGGGTTTGAAGGGCGCCGCGAGCGCCGCCGTCTTGCCGTGGCGCGCAGCCGCAATGATCTGCCACTGATTCACCAGATCGGTGTAGCGGCGCAGCGGCGACGTGCTCCAGGCGTAGCTCTTCACGCCCAGCCCGGCATGCGGCAACGCGCGCGTGCCCATGCGCACCTTGATGCCCGGCGCCAGGCTCGCTTGGCTGCGGTAGAGGCCGGGCACGCCGAGCTCGCCGAGCCAGCCGCCCCAGCTGCTGTTGGCGAGGATCATCGCTTCGGCAACGATCAGGTCGAGCGGTGCACCGCGCTGGCGGGTGCTTATCTGCACCTGTTCGCCGCCGTCCGGTTCGCCAACGTTCCCGACCAGCCGGAAGTTGTAGTCGGGCCGGTTGAAATTCTCCGGCTTGCCGCGCACGACTTCGCGCTGCGCCTTTAGCGCCTTGGCCAGGCGGAACAGGAACGACAGCGGTTCGCGCAGCCGCGATGCGGCCTCCGGCGCGTTCGCGCTGTCGACCGAAGCATCTTCCAGCCAGGCTTGCGTGACGACGGCGTCGAGCTGGTCGTGGCGCAGGTTGGCTGCGATCGGCACCCGCTCGAGCTTGGTCTTGGTGTTTTTCAGCTCCAGCGTCGCTTCATCGAAATGGGCGTAGAGCGACACGGCCGGGCAGTCGCGCCCTTCGAGCAAGGTGTAGGCGGCCACCACGTCGTCGGGGAGCATGGTGATCTTGTGACCCGGCATGTAGACGGTCGACATGCGCGCGCGCGCCACCTGGTCGATCGCGCCGCCCGGTTCGAGTGCGAGTCCCGGCGCCGCGATGTGGATGCCGACAGTCACCGTGCCGCTGCCCAGGCCGGTGACCGACAGGGCGTCGTCGATTTCGGTAGTCTGCGAATCATCGATCGAGAAGGCCTGTACCGCGGCGAGCGGCAGTTCATCCGCAATGGCCGGTGCCTGCAGCGCCGGAAAGCCGGTGCCCTTGGGGAAGTTCTCGAACAGGAAGCGCCGCCAGTGGAACTGGTAGGGCGAGTCGATCGCGCCCGCCCGCTGCAGCAGATCGAGCGGCGGCAGCTGGGTGGCGCGCGCGGCTTCGACCACGGACCTGTATTCGGGTGCATTCTTGTCCGGGCGGAACAGGATCTTGAACAGCTGCTCGCGAATGGGCGCCGGGCATTCACCGGCTGCGAGCTGCCTGGCCCACTTGGTGATCTGGGCCTGCACCGCTTTCTTCTTCTCGATGGCGACGAGCGCTTGCTGCACGATCTCGGCCGGCGCCTTCTTGAAGCGCCCCTTGCCGGCGCGACGGAAGTAGTGCGGAGCCTCGAACAGGGCGAGCAGGCCGGCGGCCTGCTGGGCCAATGTGGGATGAGGCTGAAAGTACTCGGCGGCGAGTTCGGCGAAGGTGAACTCGCCCTCGGGCGCGAACTCCCATGCCAGGTCGAGGTCGACGCCGGCGGCCAGCGTGCGGGCTTCGGCCATCAATTCGGCCGGGCTCGGCTTCTCGAAACGCAGCACGACGTTGGCGCCCTTGACCTTGATGCGCTTGCCGGACTCGAGCTCGACCTGCGCCGAGGCCTCCGCCTCCGACAGTACGCGGCCACCGAGGTACTTGCCGGCTTCTTCGAACAAAACAAACATGGCGCGGATTGTCCCATGGGCAGCGGCGCGCCACGCCGCAAAAGACGCTCAGGCAGGGTCGATGAAGCCCATCACGGCGTCGAGGTGACGCGTCGCGAAGTCGGAGAGCGCGTGGTCGCCCGCTTCGAGCAGTTCGATGCGGCTGGCCGGGTATCGGGCCGTCATTTCGCGCCAGTCCAGCACTTCGTCGCCCTTGGCGACGATGGCGAAGATGCGCTCCGGATGCGCGAGCGGGCCGGCTTCCAGCGCCCTCAATTCGTCGATGTATTCGGGCTTGAAATTGAAATGCTCGCCTGGGTCGTGCCAGGCGGTCTGCTCGCCGATGTGGCGCGCCAGGTCGCGCGGCGCATGAACCGCCGGATTCAACAACACTGCACGGCAACGCGTCCTGGCGGCAACCCAGGTGGCATAGAAGCCGCCCAGCGACGAGCCGATGACGGCCATGGTGTCCGTCGGCCAATGCCCGATGCCGTGCAGCACCAGGTCCATCGCCTCGCTCGGGGAGGGCGGAAGCTGCGGGCACCACAAGGTCGTCCGCGGATGCCGTTCGGCCACCCGTTCGGCAACCAGCCGCGCCTTGGTCGACTGCGGCGACGAGCGAAAGCCATGCAGGTACAGCAGATGGGTGGTGGGCGGCAGGCTCGGCATGTGCAGATTCTCATGGGATCGCGCGATCTCACGGTGCGGCCGGCCTAATGGCAGGCGCAGCGACGGATAATTCGCGCCCATGTCAGCCGTGTTCAACCAGCCGTCGCTCGCGCGGCGCATCGCGCCCATCTTTCAGGGCTTCGATGGCTTCCTTGCCTTCGCGGTGTTCCTGCTGGCCTGCGCCGGCATGCTGACGATGTACTCATCCGGGTTCGACCACGGCTCTCGTTTTTCGGACCATGGGCGAAACATGCTGCTGGCCGGTTTCATCATGTTCGTGGTGGCGCAGGTGCCGCCTCAACGGCTGATGTTCTTCGCGGTGCCGCTCTACACCGCCGGCGTGGCGCTCCTGATCGCGGTGGCACTGTTCGGCATCACGAAGAAAGGAGCGCAGCGCTGGATCAACGTTGGCATGGTGATCCAGCCGAGCGAGATCCTGAAGATCGCGACACCGCTGATGCTGGCGTGGTGGTTCCAGCGTCGCGAAGGGCAACTGCGCACGCTCGACTTCGTCGTTGCCACGGTGCTGCTGGCGGTGCCGGTCGGGCTGATCATGAAGCAGCCCGACCTCGGCACGTCGCTGTTGGTGCTGGCAGCGGGCCTTTCGGTGATCTTCTTTGCCGGACTGTCCTGGAAACTGATCCTGCCGCCGGTGCTTCTCGGACTGGTCGGCGTGGCGTTGATCGTGGGCTTCGAGCCGCAGCTGTGCGCCGACGGAATCGATTGGCGCGTGCTGCACGACTACCAGAAGCAACGCATCTGCACGCTGCTCGATCCGACCAAGGACCCGCTCGGAAAAGGCTTCCACATCATCCAGGGGATGATCGCGATCGGCTCCGGCGGGATGGGCGGCAAGGGCTTCATGCAGGGGACGCAGACGCACCTGGAGTTCATTCCCGAGCGCACCACCGACTTCATCTTCGCGGCCTTCTCCGAGGAATTCGGCCTGATGGGCAACCTGGCGCTGATCGCCGCCTTCATCTTCCTGATCTTTCGCGGCCTGGCCATCGCCATGGATGCGCCGACCTTGTTCTCGCGCCTGCTGGCCGGGGCAATGACGATGATCTTCTTTACCTACGCCTTCGTGAACATGGGCATGGTGAGCGGCATCCTGCCCGTGGTGGGCGTGCCCTTGCCGTTCATCAGCTACGGCGGCACGGCGATGGTGACGCTCGGGCTCGGTTTGGGAATCCTGATGTCGATCTCGCGCGCGAAACGCCTGATGCAGAGCTAAACCCTTCCAGAAACACCGCGGAACCGGCTTTGCCGGGCCGCAGGTGTTGCCCCCGGCAGGGGGGAGGAGAAGCGACACGAAGTGCGCGCAGCCTGGGGGCGAGCAATAATCCCCCATGATTTCCCGCGAACCCACCATCGAGCGCCTCGCCACGGCGCAGCAACTCCTGCTCACGCCCTTCGGCCTCGACGAGTCGCACCTCTCGCGGGCATTGGCCGAGATCACCGCGCACCAGGTCGACGACGCCGATCTCTACTTTCAGTACACCCGCAGCGAAGGCTGGAGCCTCGAAGAAGGCATCGTCAAGACCGGCAGCTTCAGCATCGACCAGGGCGTCGGCGTGCGTGCGGTCAGCGGCGAGAAGACCGCCTTCGCCTATTCGGACGACATCTCCGAAGCCTCGCTGCTCGATGCGGCGCGCACGGTGCGCAGCATTTCATCGGCGGGGCGCACCGCACGGGTGAAGACGCCCGCACGGAGGATCGCGGGCAGCCGCTCGCTCTACGGCGGCGTCGATCCGATTTCGACGCTCGACAACGCGTCCAAGGTCAAGCTGCTCGAAAAGACCGAGCAGCTTGCGCGCTCGCGCGATCCCCGGGTGGCACAGGTGATGGCCGGCCTCGCGAGCGAATACGACGTGGTGCTGGTGGCACGCGCCGACGGCACGCTGGCCGCCGACGTGCGCCCGCTGGTGCGGCTGTCGGTCACGGTGATCGCCGAGCAGAACGGCCGCCGCGAGATGGGTTCCGGCGGCGGCGGCGGACGCTTCGGGCTCGCTTATTTCGATGACGAGCACATTGCCGAGTACGTGGACCAGGCCGTGAAGGCGGCCTTGACCAATCTCGAATCGAGGCCCGCGCCGGCGGGCGAGATGACGGTCGTGCTCGGACCGGGCTGGCCGGGGATCCTGCTGCACGAGGCGATCGGCCACGGACTGGAAGGCGACTTCAACCGCAAGGGGTCGAGCGCGTTTTCGGGCCGCATCGGCGAGCGCGTGGCGGCCAAGGGCGTCACGGTGCTGGACGACGGCACCATCGCCGACCGGCGCGGCTCGCTCAACGTCGACGACGAAGGCAACGCGACCCAGCGCAACGTTCTGATCGAGGACGGCATTCTCAAAGGCTATATCCAGGATTCGCTGAACGCGCGGCTGATGAAGACTGCGCCGACGGGAAACGGCCGCCGCGAAAGCTACGCCCACACGCCGATGCCTCGGATGACCAACACCTACATGCTCGGCGGCAAGCGGGTGCCGGAAGAAATCGTCGCCAGCATCAAGAAGGGGCTGTACGCCACCAACTTCGGCGGCGGACAGGTCGACATCACGAGCGGCAAGTTCGTGTTTTCAGCCAGCGAGGCCTATTGGGTCGAGAACGGAAAAATCCAGTATCCGGTCAAGGGGGCGACGCTGGTGGGCAACGGGCCGGATGCGCTCAAACGGGTCACGATGATCGGCAACGACATGGCGCTCGACTCCGGCGTCGGCACCTGCGGCAAGGAAGGCCAGAGCGTGCCGGTCGGCGTCGGCCAGCCGACCCTGCGCATCGACGGCCTGACGGTCGGCGGCACGGCCTGAAGCCTGTGCTACATTCCGCCGCTATGTCTTCGCGCCGCGCCTTCTACTTTTCGTACTTCTGGTTCCCGGTTTCCGGCGGACGAGAGGCGAGCGCGTAAAGCAAGCACACACCCCTCAAAACCGCCGGCGCCTCAGGCCCCGGCGGTTTTTATGCCCGATGGATTTCAAGTGAAGGAAAGAGCAATGAGCACGAGCACTGCACCTGCCAGCGACAGCTGGTATGCGAGCGTCGAAAAGACCAGCCGAACCGACGACGAACGCATCAAGGACATCACCGTGCTGCCCCCTCCCGAACACCTGATCCGCTTCTTCCCGATCCGCGGCACGCCGGTGGAATCGCTGATCACCAACACGCGCCGAAAAATCCACGACATCATGGCCGGCAAGGACGACCGGCTGCTGGTCGTGATGGGGCCTTGTTCGATCCACGACCCCGCTGCCGCGCTCGAATACGCCCGACGCCTGAAGGTCGAGCGCGAGAAGCACGCCGGCACGCTCGAGATCGTGATGCGGGTCTATTTCGAGAAGCCGCGCACCACCGTCGGCTGGAAGGGCCTGATCAACGACCCTTATCTCGACGAGAGCTTTCGCATCGACGAGGGCCTGCGCATCGCGCGCCAGCTGCTGATCGACATCAACCGGCTCGGCTTGCCGGCCGGCAGCGAATTTCTTGACGTGATCTCGCCGCAATACATCGGCGACCTGATCGCCTGGGGCGCCATCGGTGCCCGCACCACTGAAAGCCAGGTGCATCGCGAGCTGGCTTCGGGCCTCTCCGCACCGATCGGCTTCAAGAACGGCACCGACGGCAACATCCGCATCGCGACCGATGCCATCCAGGCGGCAGCGCGCGGGCATCACTTTCTTTCGGTGCACAAAAACGGCCAGGTTGCCATCGTGCAGACCAACGGAAACCAGGACTGCCATGTGATCCTGCGCGGCGGCAAAGCGCCCAACTACGATGCCGCCAGCGTTGGCGCGGCCTGCCGCGACCTCGAAGCCGCCAAACTGCCACCGACGCTCATGGTCGACTGCAGCCATGCCAACAGCAGCAAGCAGCACCAGAAGCAGATCGATGTTGCGCGAGACATCGCGCTGCAGATCAAGGGCGGCAGCCGCAAGGTGTTCGGGCTGATGGTCGAGAGCCACCTGAGCGCCGGCGCCCAGAAGTTCACGGCGGGCAAAGACAGCATCGGCGATCTGGAATACGGCAAGAGCATCACCGACGCATGCCTGGGCTGGGACGATTCGGTTCAACTGCTCGACACCTTGTCGCAGGCCGTCCAGCAGCGAAGGGGCTGACGCCGCCCTCTGCGCTCAGCGGCCGCGCAACGCGGCAAGCAGCTTCTCGTGCACGCCGCCGAAGCCGCCGTTGCTCATGCACACGATGTGATCGCCGGGCCGGGCTGCGGCAGCGACCCGGGCCACCAGTGGTTCGATGGCGCCGATGACCTCTGCACGCGCGCCCATCGGCGCAAGCGCGGCAGCGGCGTCCCAGTCGAGGCCGCCGCTGTGGCAGAACGCAAGATCGGCCGCCTCCAGGCTCCACGGCAACTGAGCCGCCATGGCGCCGAGCTTCATGGTGTTGCTGCGTGGCTCGAAGGCGGCGAGGATGCGCTCCGTATGCCGGCCAGCGGCGTCGAGCTGTTTACGCAATCCGTCGAGCGTCGTGTGGATTGCCGTCGGGTGGTGCGCAAAGTCGTCGTAGACCGTGATCTCGCCGCCGCCATCGCAGCCGACGCTGCCGCGAAGTTCCATGCGCCGCCGCACGTTGCGGAAGCTGCCCAGGAATGCGGCCGCATCCGCCGGTGCTACGCCGACGTGCTCCGCCGCTGCAATCGCTGCGAGCGCATTCATCTGGTTGTGCAGGCCCGAAAGCGTCCACGCGACGGTGCCGGCCGGTGCGCCATTGCGAAGCACGTCGAACGCGCCGTGCGATCCATGGGCCTGCCATTCGCCGCCGACACCGAAGCGCGCCAGATCGCTCCAGCAGCCTTGCGCCAGCACGCGCTGCAGGCTTTCTTCGGTTGCGTTGACGACGACCCGCCCGGTCGAGGGCACTGTGCGAATCAGGTGATGGAACTGCCGCTCGATCGCCGCCAGGTCGTCGAAGATGTCCGCGTGGTCGAACTCCAGGTTGTTCAGGATCGCCGTGCGCGGACGGTAGTGGACGAACTTGCTGCGCTTGTCGAAGAAAGCCGTGTCGTACTCGTCTGCCTCGATGACGAACGGCGCTTCATTGCTCCCGCCAAGCCGCGCAGAAACCCCGAAGTCGAGCGGCACGCCACCCACGAGAAACCCGGGCGCCAGACCGGCGCGCTCCAGAATCCAGGCCAGCATGGAAGTGGTCGTCGTCTTGCCGTGCGTGCCTGCCACTGCCAGCACATGCCGGCCCTGCAGCACATGCTCCGCCAGCCATTGCGGGCCGCTGGTGTAGCTCGATCCTGCATCCAGGATTGCTTCCATCAGGGGAAATTTCGGGTTGCCGTCTGGCAGCCGGACCCGCGACACGACATTGCCCACCACGAAGACGTCCGGCCGCAGTCCGATCTGGTCGGCGCCGAAGCCTTCGATCAGGTCGATGCCGAGCGCTCGCAATTGGTCGCTCATCGGCGGGTAGACGCCTGCATCGCAGCCGGTCACCCGGTGGCCGGCTTCGCGCGCGAGTGCAGCGACGCCGCCCATGAAGGTGCCGCAGATGCCGAGAATGTGAATGTGCATCGGTCGATTTTAGGGACGCGCCCGGCGTGGTCTTCTGCCAGCGCTGCACTGCGGGCAGAATGGCCGAATGGACACGTCCAAGCAGGAAATCGCTGCCTCCGCAGCCCGGCTCGTCGTCGAGGAAGGACTGGAATACGGCCCCGCGAAGCGCCGCGCGCTGCGCATCCTGGGGCTTCCTGCGCGCACACCTTTGCCGAACAACGACGAGGTCGAAGCCGAGGTGCGCGACTACATCCAACTCTTCTGCGCCGATACCCAGCCGCAGGAATTGCAGGCGCTGCGCATGCTGGCGCTGGAATGGATGGAGCGCATGGCGCAGTTTCGACCGCACGTCGGCGGGGCGGTATGGCACGGCACGGCGACCCGACTGTCGGACGTCTACATCCAACTGTTTTGCGACGACTCCAAGTCCGCCGAGATCGCGCTCATCGATCACCGCGTCGATTACGAACCGCGCATGGTCACCGGCTTTCATGGCGAGCAGGTCGAAGCGCTCAGCGTGCATGCGTCAAGCCGCGCGCTCGGTGAAGAGATCGGCGTGCACCTCTTGGTGTACGACCTCGACGATCTGCGCGGCGCACTCAAACTCGACGCACAGGGACGCACGCCGCGCGGCAACCTCGCCGCTTTGCGCCAGCTGCTCGAAAAGGAAACTGAATGACTCATTCGCCTACACGCAGAAAATGGGTCTATGGCGCGGTTGCTGCTGCGGCAGCCAGTGCCGGAGTGGCCGGCGCTTTATGGCACAGGCGCGGGACGACGGCCGTCGGGGAGCAGGTCGATGCAACGTTCTGGACCCGGCGCTTCGATCGTCCAGAAGGCGGTGAATTGGTCTTTGCAGAATTGCGCGGCAAGCCGTTGCTGCTTAATTTCTGGGCTACATGGTGCCCGCCTTGCGTGGAGGAAATGCCGATGATTGACGCTTTCTTTCAGCAAAATTCGTCAAACGGCTGGCAAGTCGTGGGCTTGGCTATCGATCAGCCTAGTGCAGTGCGCAAGTTCCTGACCAAAACACCGGTGACATATGCATTGGGATTGGCTGGTTTGGACGGGACCGAACTCGTTAAGCAACTGGGGAACACGAGTGGCGGCCTGCCTTTCACACTTGTCCTCGACAGCGGCGGCGGCATCGTCGCCCGTAAGATGGGCAAGCTCGCGGCTCAGGACCTGGAAGCCTGGCGACGAGCATAGTTCAAGCTAGAATGACCGACCCGATCGCAAAATTTGGCCTCTGTAGGCGCAATTTCCGCGATTTTCGGCTCACTTAAATTCTACAGCCGCGTTTATGCCGGTAATGCCGGTGGTGGAGTCTCATGGATCTGCGCAAGCTCAAGACACTGATCGATCTGGTGTCGGAATCGAATATTTCCGAACTCGAAATCACTGAAACCGAGGGCAAGGTGCGAATAGTGAAAGGCGGCATCGCTGCGCCCGTCCAGTATGTTCAAAGCGTCGGGGCCGCGGCCGCCCAGATGGGGGCATCGCCCGCCGCTGGCGCACTCGCTTCGAACGCCGCTGCACCCGCCGAGCCGGCGCCAGCCGGCCACGCCATCAAATCGCCGATGGTCGGCACTTTTTATCGTTCGTCCAGCCCGGGCGCGGCGGCCTTCGTTGAAATCGGCAGCCAAGTGAAAGAGGGCGATACCGTCTGCATCATCGAAGCGATGAAGATCCTGAACGAAATTGAAGCCGACAAATCCGGCACCGTCACACAGATCCTCGGCGAAAACGGTCAGGCGGTCGAATACGGCCAGCCGCTGTTCATCATCGAGTGACCATGTTCAAGAAGATTCTGGTCGCTAACCGCGGAGAGATAGCCCTGCGCATCCAGCGCGCCTGCAGCGAGCTCGGCATCAAGGCGGTGATGGTGTATTCCGAGGCAGACCGCGACGCCAAGTACGTGAAGCTAGCGCAAGAGGCGGTGTGCATCGGCCCGGCGCCCTCGTCCCAAAGCTATCTGAACATGCCGGCAATCATCTCGGCGGCCGAGGTGACCGACTCCGAGGCCATCCATCCGGGTTACGGTTTCTTGAGCGAGAACGCCAACTTTGCCGAACGCGTCGAGCAAAGCGGGTTCCAGTTCATCGGCCCTACGCCGGAGTCGATCCGCATGATGGGCGATAAGGTGTCGGCCAAGCAGGCCATGATCAAGGCGGGCGTGCCCTGCGTCCCGGGTTCCGAGGGCGAGTTGTCCGACGACCCAGCCGTCAACAAGCGCATCGCGCGGGCGATCGGGTATCCGGTCATCATCAAGGCGTCGGGCGGAGGCGGCGGACGCGGCATGCGGGTGGTACACACCGAGGCGGCGCTGGTCAACGCGATCCAGATGACCAAGGCGGAAGCCGGCGCGGCGTTCAACAATCCGTCGGTCTACATGGAGAAGTTTCTCCAGAACCCACGCCACATCGAGATCCAGATCCTGGCGGACAAGCACAAGAACGCTGTCTTTCTGGGCGAGCGCGACTGTTCCATGCAGCGGCGCCACCAGAAAGTCATCGAGGAGTCGCCGGCACCGGGCGTGCCGCGCAAGCTGATCGAAAAAATCGGCGAGCGTTGCGCGGCGGCTTGCAAGAGGATCGGCTACCGCGGCGCCGGCACCTTTGAGTTTCTGTATGAGAACGGCGAGTTCTACTTTATCGAGATGAACACGCGAGTGCAGGTCGAGCATCCGGTGACCGAGTTCACTACCGGCATCGACATCGTCAAGACGCAGATCATGGTCGCCGCCGGCGAAAAGCTGCCGTTTACGCAGCGGCAGATCGAGATGCGCGGCCATTCGATCGAGTGCCGCATCAACGCCGAAGACCCGTACAAGTTTACGCCCTCGCCAGGCCGCATCACGATGTGGCATCCGCCGGGCGGGCCGGGCGTGCGGGTGGATTCGCATGTCTACACCAACTATTTCGTGCCGCCGAACTACGACTCCATGATCGGCAAGATCATCGTGCACGGCGACACGCGGGACCAGGCGCTGGCGCGCATGCGCACGGCCCTTAATGAGACGGTGATCGAAGGCATTCAGACCAACATCCCGCTGCACCGCGAACTGATGGTCGACGCAAAGTTCATGAGCGGCGGCACCAACATCCACTATCTCGAAGAGTGGCTCGTGGCACGCAAACGCTGAATGGGGCCGAGGTGTTTGAACTCTGCCTCCTGGCACCTGAAGCGCATGTCGAAGCGCTCAGCGACGCGCTCGATGCCCTGGACGCGCTGAGCGTCTCCGTCGAGGATGCAGATGCGCAGACCGATGCCGAAGTGGCACTCTTCGGCGAGCCCGGCATGCCGCCGCCGAAAGAAGGCTGGCAGCGTTCCCGAGTGACCGCGCTGTTCGGCGCCGAAGCGTCGGCGCGCGCAGCGGCATCGGTGCTGGCTGCGCAGGACTTCTTTGCCAGCTGCTCGCTGCTCGGTCTTGCCGACGTGCCGGAGCAGGATTGGGTGCGGCTCACGCAGTCCCAGTTTGCGCCGGTCGAGATCACGCCCGAGTTCTGGATTGTGCCGAGCTGGCATGAGCCGCCGATGCAGGCGCGCCAAGTGATCCGCCTGGACCCCGGTCTCGCGTTCGGCACGGGCACGCATCCGACGACGCGCATGTGCCTGCGCTGGATCGCCGCGCATCCAAATCCAAACTCGATGCGGGTGCTGGATTACGGCTGCGGCTCCGGCATCCTGGCGATCGGTGCTGCAAAGTTTGGCGCGCTCGACATCGACGCAGTCGACATCGATGAAACCGCCATTGAAGCCACCCGCCGCAATGCCGAAGCCAATGCCGTGCAGCTGAATGCCGGCCTGTCGGATCGAGCCACCGGCGGGTACGGCATCGTTCTCGCCAACATCCTTGCAACGCCGCTCAAGCTGCTCGCGCCTTTGCTGTGCGGTCATGTCGCGCCTGGCGGCGCGCTGGTGCTGGCGGGCATCCTCGAACGCCAGGCCGACGAATTGAAGCGCGCCTATGCGCCCCATGCGCAGCTGGAAGTCAGCGACAGCGAGGACGGCTGGATTCTCATGACGGCGAGGTTCTAGCGCTCCAAAAAGCGTGCCGGCCACGGGGCATGCGAGGCGCGCAACCCTACAATCGGCGCCTCATGAGCCTGGTCACCCGCTGTCCCGCCTGCGCCACTGCTTTCAAGGTGGTGAGAGACCAGCTTCGCATTTCGGACGGATGGGTCCGTTGTGGCCGCTGCAGCCACGTGTTCGATGCCACTGTTGATCTCCATGAGGCGCCCGAAGCGGCGCCCGTGCCATCGAAAGATGAGCCGACGCTGGATATCGAGGAGTCTGATTTCCTCGATGACGACCCCGAAAGCCGGCCCGCTGAACTGGAATTCACACCCGAAGTCGAAGTCGAAGTCGACGTCGAAGATGAAGCTGAAGCTGAAGCCGAAGCCGAAGCTGAAAACCAGCCGGAAGCGTCGCGAAACGCCGAGCCGCAGCGGTTGGCCAGCGTCTTCCCCGACGAGCCCTGGCAGGAATGGGAGCAGCCTGCGGTTTCGGCCGAAACGGACGTCGTTCCACCCTACCCATCGCTGCCGCCTTTCCCGAACATCGATCTGACGCTGCGCACGCCGCCATCCGCACCGCAAAAGGCGCCTGCGGAGGCTGCAGATTCCGGCAATGCGCAGTTGCAGAAGGCTTTGCGCCGAGCACGCGCCAAGCACGCAAAGATTGCCAAGGCCAAAGCGCGTGAAGAGGAGCGGGCAGCGGGACGCGAATCCGCACCGGTGGTACTGGCAGCGAGCGAATCCGAGCTTTCGGCTGCTGCCGATGCCGCGCGGCGGGGGTCAGGTCCGCTCGGCCCTCCCGCCGAACGGCAGCCGTTCTGGCGCCGAATGCTCGCCTGGCGCTCGACAAGGATCATCACGCTTCTTGCTGCGGTTCTGTTGATAGCGCAGGTGCTGCGCCAGGAGCGCGATGTGATCGTCGCGCGCCAGCCGGCGCTGCGCCCGGCGCTTGCCGCGCTTTGCGAACTGACCGGCTGCGAGCTCTCTGCGCTGCGCCGCATTGGCGACATCACTATCGACGGCGCCTCGTTCGCCCGCGACAAGACCGGCGATGCCTATCGCCTCAGCTTCACCTTGCGAAATGCCGCCGCCGTGCCGCTGGCCATGCCTGCGGTCGAGCTGTCGCTGCTCGACACGCAGGAGCGCGCCGTGGTGCGCCGCGTGCTCCTGCCGGCCGAGTTCGGCGCGCCGTCCGTCTTGCCTGCCCGTGCGGAGCGCGGCGCATCGCTGCCGTTGGCGCTCGCCAGCCCCGAGGCCGCGGCGCTGCCGCCGGTGGCCGGTTACCGCGTGCTCGCGTTCTACCCCTGAGCCTTGCGCTCAACCTTCGTTCTCTCTTCACAAACGGTTCATCCATGGCAGCAGTGATTTGCGGTTCTCTTGCGTTCGACACCATCATGACTTTCGAAGGGCGGTTTGCCGACCAGATCCTTCCCGACCAGTTGCACATCCTCAATGTGTCCTTTCTGGTGCCTGGCCTGCGACGCGACTTCGGCGGCTGCGCCGGCAACATCGCCTACAGCCTCAACGCCCTCGGCGGCAGTGCGCTGCCGATGGCGACGGTCGGTAGCGACGGCGCCGACTACCTGCAGCGACTGCGAACGCTCGGCATCAGCACGGAGTTCGTGCGGCAGGTGGACGACAGCTTCACCGCGCAGGCGATGATCATGAACGACCGCGACAACAACCAGATCACCGCGTTCCACCCGGGTGCGATGCAGCAGGCGCACATCACGCGTGTCGCCGCGCGCGAGGACATCCGGCTCGGCATCGTCGCGCCGGACGGCCGCGAGGCGATGCTCCAGCATGCCGAACAGTTCAAGGCTGCGGACATTCCGTTCGTCTTCGATCCCGGCCAGGGCCTGCCGATGTTCGATGGTGAACAGCTGACGCATTTTGTCGACCTGGCCAGCTGGGTCGTGGTCAACGACTACGAAGGAAAAATGCTTTCGCAGCGAACTGGCCTGAGCCTGGCGGATATTTCGAAGCGCGTGCGCGGCTTGGTGGTAACGCTCGCTGCCGAAGGCTGCGAGGTGTGGACAGGCGGTGAGCGCGAGCATGTGCCGGGTGTCGAGCCGACGGCGGTGGTCGAGCCGACGGGTTGCGGCGACGCGTGGCGCGGCGCGCTACTGTTCGGACTCGAAAAAGATTGGCCGCTCGCGCGCTGCGCAGCGCTCGGCAACCAGATCGGTGCACTCAAGATCGCGCAGCGGGCCCGCAGAACTATCAGGTGGATCTGAACGCCCTGGAACTCTGACCGGACCCACCGCACCGCGCGAAAAAAGCCCGGCACCTTTCGGTGTCGGGCTTTTTGCTTCAAGGCCGCTCTGAACGAATCAGGGCTTGCTGGCCGTAGGAAACGGCCATGCTGCCTGCGGGTTCAGCGTGGTTTGCGCTGCGGTGCAGGCGCTGCTGCGGCTTTGGCGGGCGCTTTCGCGGCCTTCTTGGCAGCGGGCTTTTTCGCTGCTTTCTTGGCAGCAGGCTTTTTGGCTGCGGCTTTCTTGGCGGGCGCCTTTTTCGCAGGTGCCTTTTTGGCAGCCGCTTTCTTCGCGGGAGCCTTCTTCGCCGGCGCCTTCTTGCCTGCGGCCTTCTTCGCCGGGGCCTTCTTTGCAGCAGCCTTTTTCGCCGGAGCCTTCTTGGCGGCTACCTTCTTGGCGGCAGCCTTCTTCGCAGCGGCCTTCTTGGCCGGAGCCTTCTTGGCGGCTACCTTCTTCGCCGGCGCCTTCTTCGCTACGACCTTCTTGGCCGGTGCTTTTTTAGCAGCGACCTTCTTTGCCGGAGCCTTCTTTGCAGCGGCTTTTTTAGCCGGCGCTTTCTTTGCAGTTGCCATTTCTATTTCTCCTTGATCAAGTTGAAAAAATCAACCTTTTGAAGCACTTCACGCATGTTGGTCAGCATGAAGCGATTCATGGCGTTGGAGCGATCTCCAGCACCATGAACACCTGCGCTCCACCGCTGCCGCACTCTTCGGTGCAATCGTCGGCGAGAGCTATTCTTGAATTCAATCCCACGAGAGCGCACCACCGGACTGGTACTCGATCACTCGGGTCTCGAAGAAGTTGCGCTCCTTCTTCAGGTCAATCATTTCGCTCATCCATGGGAACGGGTTTTCTTCGTTCGGGAAAAGCGTTTCAAGGCCGATCTGCTGCGCTCTCCGGTTAGCGATGTAGCGGAGGTAGCCCTTGAACATGGAGGCATTCATGCCGAGCACGCCGCGCGGCATGGTGTCTTCGGCATATTTGTATTCGAGCTCGACGGCCTTCATGAAGAGGGCCTTGATCTCCGCTTTGAACTCGGCGGTCCAGAGGTTTGGATTCTCGAGCTTCAATTGGTTGATCAAGTCGATGCCGAAGTTGCAGTGCATCGACTCGTCGCGCAGGATGTACTGGTACTGCTCGGCGGCGCCGGTCATCTTGTTCTGGCGGCCGAGCGCAAGAATCTGCGTGAAGCCGACGTAGAAGAACAGGCCCTCCATCAGGCAGGCGAAGACGATCAGCGACTTGAGCAGCGTCTGGTCGTTCTCGTGCGTGCCGGTGTGGAAGTTCGGGTCGCTGATGGCTTCGATGAACGGGATCAGGAACTGGTCCTTCTCGCGGATCGACTGCACTTCGTTGTAGGCGTTGAAGATCTCGCTCTCGTCCAGCCCGAGGGATTCGACGATGTACTGGTAGGCGTGCGTGTGGATCGCTTCCTCGAACGCCTGGCGCAGGAGGAACTGGCGGCACTCGGGCGCGGTGATGTGCCGGTAGGTGCCCAGCACGATGTTGTTTGCGGCCAGCGAATCGGCCGTCACGAAGAAGCCGAGATTGCGCTTGACGATGCGACGCTCGTCTTCGGTCAGGCCGTTCGGGTCTTTCCAGAGCGCGATGTCGCGCGTCATGTTCACTTCCTGCGGCATCCAGTGGTTGGCGCAGGTGGCAAGGTACTTTTCCCAGGCCCACTTGTACTTGAACGGCACCAGCTGATTGACATCGGTCTGGCCGTTGATGATGCGCTTGTCGGCGGCCCTGACGCGGCGTGCGACTGGTGCGACTGGTGCGACGGCCGACGGTGCTTGCGGCGCGCGAACTGCAGCGCCGTCATCGAGCGTGCGCGCAGCGGGCGAAGCGGAAGAACTTGAACGGACGTTTTGCGAAGTCGGGAATTCCGTCGAGCGGCCGATCTGCGTACCGCTGTCCGATGAGTGCCGCAATCCTTGTTGCAGATCCTTTGGCAAGGAGGGCTTGACTTCTTCGTCCCAGGTCAACATAGAAAAATCCAATGCTCAAATTATGTGAGCAACGATGTGAGTTGCAAAGTACTGCATCGCATCGCGCTCCATTTATGTTGTCGTTATGTTGTTCGCATGCATCGCGAGATGTCAGGCGATGCCGCTAATCGCTGCGCCTTCATGCTGACATCACTGACACGCTTCGCACGTCGGATCGTCGACGCCGCAGAAAGCGATGTCGGTCGCAGGCATCGCACTCATCTGCGCTTGCGCTGCAAGCGCGGCCGCTTCGAGTGCGCTCATGCTCGACGCAGATGCATCGCTGCCCGATGAAACCGCATTGAGGCGGCCGGATTGCACGGTCGATTTCTCGGCGTGCGTGGCGCTCTGCGTGCGCAGGTAGTAGGTCGTCTTCAAGCCGCGCAGCCATGCGAGCTTGTAGGTGTCGTCGAGCTTCTTGCCCGATGCGCCGGCCATGTAGATGTTGAGCGACTGCGCCTGGTCGATCCACTTCTGTCGGCGCGCAGCGGCTTCGACCAGCCAGGTGGTTTCGACTTCGAACGCGGTGGCGTAGAGCGCCTTGACGTCCTGCGGCACGCGGTCGATCGGACGCAGCGAGCCGTCGAAGTGCTTCAGGTCCATCACCATCACGTCGTCCCAAAGGCCGAGGCGCTTGAGGTCGCGCACCAGGTAGTGGTTGATGACTGTGAATTCGCCCGACAGGTTCGACTTCACCGAGAGGTTGCCGAAGCAGGGCTCGATCGACGCATCGACGCCGATGATGTTGGAGATGGTCGCAGTCGGCGCGATCGCCACGCAGTTCGAGTTGCGCATGCCGTCGGTCTTGATCTTCTGGCGCAGCGCGTCCCAGTCGAGCGTCGACGAACGGTCGACCTCGATGTAGCCACCGCGTGCCTTCTCGAGCATGTCGAGCGTGTCGAGCGGCAGGATGCCCCGGTCCCAGAGCGAGCCCTTGTAGCTCGAGTACTTGCCGCGTTCCTTGGCCAGATCGGTCGAAGCCCAGTAGGCGTGATAGCAGATCGCTTCCATCGATTCGTCGGCGAACTGCACGGCTTCCTGCGAGGCGTAGGGAATGCGCAGTTCGTACAGCGCATCCTGAAAGCCCATCAAGCCGAGGCCGACCGGGCGATGCCGCAGGTTGGAGTCGCGCGCCTTCTTGACGGCGTAATAGTTGATGTCGATCACGTTGTCGAGCATGCGCATCGCGGTGGAAATCGTGCGCTGGAGCTTCTGCCGGTCGACCTTGCCGTCCTTCAGGTGCTGCAGCAGATTGACCGAGCCCAGGTTGCAGACAGCCGTTTCGGTGTCGCTGGTGTTGAGCGTGATCT
The DNA here is from genome assembly GCA_037720315.1 of Variovorax sp. Taxonomy (GTDB): domain Bacteria; phylum Pseudomonadota; class Gammaproteobacteria; order Burkholderiales; family Burkholderiaceae_C; genus Variovorax. Next base: position 48,052 of record JBBJMS010000009.1, read on the forward strand.
CGGTGCACAGG
>JBBJMS010000072.1:0-16506 GCA_037720315.1 Variovorax sp.
TGCGCGCCACCCATTGCTGCATCTCGGAATTGCGCTCGCCGAATGCCTCGCCTGCCGCCAGATCGAAAGTGGTGTGAACGCCCTCCTCCAGCCCCAGGAGCCGCGCCTCGACCGCCGCCGAAAGCTCACCCGTGCCGAGCGACAGCGTGGCGGGCTTGTCGCCGAATGTATTGATGATGTCGCCCGCCGGCCCGGACAGCCGGTAGTGCAGCGTGAGAAAGGAGCCGGGCGTGACGACGGCAACGGTGGGGGTCGAGGACAAGATGGTGATCCCGATAGACTGGGCCGCTATTTTAGGGAGTGGGCCAAAGCCCGGATGCGCCATGTCTTTCAAGGATCTGCCCGCCGATGCGCGCCCGCGCGAGAAGCTGATGGCCCACGGCGCTGCCGCGCTCGGCGATGCCGAACTGCTGGCGCTGCTGCTTCGCACCGGGATCGTGGGCAAGAACGTGCTGCAGCTGGCGCAGGAACTGCTCGATGCCTTTGGCGGACTGGCCGGGCTGCTGCACACCGGGCTGGACGACCTGAAGCGCGTCAAGGGGCTCGGCGGCAGTGCCAAGCGGGCCGAGCTGACGGCGGTGCTCGAACTGGCGCGCCGCGCACTGGCCGAGAAGCTGAAGGAACGCACCATCTTCGATTCGCCCGACGCGGTGAAGCACTACCTGCAGCTGCACCTGGCCGCGCGGCCGCACGAGGTGTTCGCAGTTCTTTTTCTCGACGTACAGCACCGCCTCATCGCACTGGAAGAGCTTTTTCGCGGCACGCTCACGCACACCAGCGTCTATCCGCGCGAAGTGGTCCTGCGCGCCCTGCATCACCAGGCCGCGGCGGTGGTGCTGGCGCACAACCATCCGAGCGGATGCACCGAGCCGTCGCGCGCCGACGAGGCATTGACGCACACCCTCAAGGCCGCTCTTGCGCTGATCGACGTGCGGGTGATCGACCACATGATCGTCGCCAAGGGCCAGACCCTGTCGATGGCGGAGCGCGGCCTGATCTGATCGACTTATCCTGCGCGATGCAGCGAAGCGAAACCGATGCCCAGCAAATCGAACAACCTCAAGAGCCTCGCCGATCTGAAGTCGGTGCAGCGCGCGCTCTCCGAGCGGCGCGAGCGCGAAGCCGCCGCTGCGGCAGTGCAAGCATTGGCCGAGAAGAAGCGTCTGGCGGAGCGGGACCTGTTCACGCGTGCGATCGGCGCGACGCAGCCGCTTCGGCGCAAGGCCGCCGTGCCGCTGGCGCCCGAACCCCCGGCGCCGATTCCGTTGCAGCACCAGCTCGACGAGCAGCGCGTGCTGCGCGAATCGCTGTCCGACGAGTTCGACGTGACCACCCTGCTGGACGTCGACGACGCCATGAGCTTCCGACGCCCAGGCATCAACACCGATGTCACGCGCAAGCTGCGGGCGGGCGAATGGTCGATCCAGCGGCAGATCGACCTGCACGGCATGCGCAGCGACGAAGCGCGCGAGGCGCTCGGCGGCTTCATTCGCGATGCGCACAAGCAGGGCGTGCGCTGCGTGCGCGTGGTGCACGGCAAGGGCCTGGGGTCGCCGGGGCGCCAGCCGGTGCTCAAGGCCAAGGTGCAGCGCTGGTTGATACAGAAGATCGAAACGCTGGCCTTCGTGCAGGCCAAGCCGGCAGATGGCGGCGCCGGCGCGCTGGTGGTGCTGCTGGCGACGGCGCGGCGTTGATGCGGCGCTACCTGTTGCGCATCCAATCGGCTGTCTGAAAAAACGAGTCGCGCAGCCGCGCGCGCAGCGCATCGGGCACGCCGGTTTCTCCCATCGCCTGGTCCATGCAGGCGAGCCACTGGTCGCGTTCCCTGATGCCGATCGAGTGGCCGCCGACGCTTTGCGGCAGGTGCCGCGCACGCAGCATCGGATGGCCGAAACGGTCGGTGTAGTGCTGCGGGCCACCGAGCCAGCCGCACAGGAACCAGAACAGCCGGTCACGGGCGTTGTCCAGCGTGTTGCCGTGCACGGCGCGCAAAACCGCGTAAGCCGGCTCGAGTTCCATGAGGTCATAGAAGCGATCGACCAGCGCCCGAACGCTCGGCTCGCCGCCGATCCATTCGTACGGCGTGTCGAAGGGCGGCTTGTCTTGAATCTGCATGGTCATCGTGCGGCCGCGTCGCGGAACCAGGCGGCCGCCTGTCCGCGCGACGACAGGTCGAGCCGTTCGAGTATGCGTGCCACGTGGCGCTTGACGGTATGCGGGCTGAGGTCGAGGGCACGGGCGATGAGCTTGTTGCTTTCGCCCTCCGCGATGAGCGCCAGCACTTCGCGTTCGCGTGCACTCAGAAGCGCCGTGGCGTCGGCCACTGCGCCAGCTGCCACCTCCTGCCGCGCGGTCGGTTGCGACTGGCGCGCCAGCGCGGCCCAGCGCTGCATTTCCGAACGGGCTTCCTCGGGCACCTCGGACCCCCATGGCAGGGCGGCCAACTTGCCCAGCACCTCGTGTCCACACATCAGCACGCCGGCCATGAACCCCGAATGCCTGATCCAACTCACCAGCGGCTCGATCGCCGCCCAGGCTGAGTCGGGATTGCCAACGCCCATCTCCGCAGTTGCCAGCGAGGTCCGGGCCATGGCGTCGAGTCCGAAGCGATCGATGCTGCGCGATGTCTCGACACACTGGCGCAGCAGGCGCAGACCCTCCTCGGTCCGGCCTTCGTGCAAGGCCAGTCTGCCCGCGAGCAGGCGGGGAAAGGGTTCCCAGAACGAGCCGCGCATGTCTTCGGCAGCCAGGCGCTCGACGGCCGTTCGGACCGCGGCCCAGTCGTTCATCACGCTGCCGACCATGCCCCGAATGCTCAGCTCGAGCCTCGGCATCTGCTCGAAAAAGCCACGATCGCGGAAGGCCGTGCGGAAGGCATCGGGGTCGTCGCGCATCACCGCCTGGGCGATCGACAGCGCCCAGGAAGAGAAGCGGCAGGCACGTGGCCGCCCGGCCCAGTCCTCGTCCGCCAGAAGCTGCAGGGTGAGTGCATGCGACTCGGCGACCCGGCCCTCCCAGAGCCAGATCGCTGCCTCGGCGCCGCGTGCGTTCAGCTGCAGCGGGAAGCAGCCGTCGCCTGCCGCGGCCAGCGCGCCGGCGACGACCCGCTTCACCAGGGCCGGGAACGCGGGGGTGACATAGGTCATCTCCGTCCATGGGAAGAAGCGGAACCAGAGCGCCGGTGATCCGCTGTCCTCCAGCAATTCGACCAGGCGCCGCAGGTGGTGCTCGGCCGCTTCGGGGGGGCCGTTGATGATCGCGCCCCAGTACCGTGAGGCCTCCCTGGCGAGGTCGGTCTCCAGGTCGGGCGGCGCGTCTCCGAGCGCGGCGAAGATCTCGGCGGCCCGGTCCTGAAAGCGCTGCAGGGCACCGCCGTAGGCCTCGTGCGCCAGAGCCCGGTGCGCCAGGCGCAGATCCCCTTCTGCTTCGAACGCCTGTGCCGCCTCGTGCATGAGCGCCGTGACCTGAGGACTGATCTCGGCCAGGGCAATCAGGCCGCGCGTGTAGATCAGGCGCGCAGAGGTGGCCTGCGCGTCGGCCGGAAATTGCTTCATCAGGCTGGTCAGCTTGGTGCCTGCACCCTCGGCCAGCATGGACGGCGCGATATCGACCAGCATTTCCTCTGCCTCGCGCCAGGCGCCCGCACGCAGCAGAAAGTCCAGCTTGCGCACCGGATCGGGCTCGTCCTCGGCCGCGAGCCGCAGCAGCCGAGGGATCTCGTGCGGGCGCTCGCCTCTGAGGCGATGCTCCAGGAAATCGCGGAAAAGATCGTGCAGGCGCAGCGTGAGTTCGTCGCTGTCGAGCACCGATACGAACAGGCCGCGTCGCTCGATCTCCTCGAGCATGTCGGCTGCGCCTGCATATCCGCTGACCTTGGCGCAACGCGCCGCGCTGAGCTCGGCCAGCACCGAGCATCGGGTAAGGAACACCTGCAACGGCTCGGACATGTTCCCGAAGACCTCGCTGGCGAGGTAGTCGAACAAGTGTCGCTGGCTCAGGCGCTGCTCGGCAGCGGGCGCCACCGACCTGCCGGCCGCGTCCAGAACCAGGCTCAGGCCGGCCGGCCAACCGTTCGTGCGCCGAAACAGCCGCTGCACCGCCGCTCTGCTGTCGTCCTGGCCTGCCGCGCGCGACAGGCGCTGTGTCTCCGGCACCGTGAAGCTCAGGTCAGCCTGCCCGAACTCGGCCAGCTCCCGGCGTGCCCGCAGGCGCACCAACGGCAGCTGCGGCAGCGTCCGCGAGGCGATGACGAAGGTCCAGTTGGCCGGCGCCTTCTCCAGCAGCACCCGCAGGAATTCGAAGATCCGCGGGTCGGAGACGGCATGCAGGTCGTCGAACACGATCACGCCGTGATCGAAGGGCATGGCACCGAGCGCATTGGACAGCTCCGCCACGACCGCAGCGAAACCGCCTTGCGCCGAAACCTGCTCGACCAGGCTCTGGGGCGCCACACGCCAGGGCGGATCGTGCGCCTCCAGCGCGTCCATCAAGCAGCTCAAGAGGCGCGGCAGGTCATCCTGCTCATCCGCCGTGACCCAACCCCAGGCGCAACTCGAAGGCAGGCAGGTGAGCTGGCGCGACAAGGCTGCCGTCTTGCCGAACCCGGCCGGAGCGACGAGGAGCACAAGCCGCTTCAGCATCAGCGCGGCGTCCAGACGCATTTCGAGCTCAACGCGCTCGATCAGGCCCGCGCGGAAGAACGGGACTCGGGTCTTGGTCGGCGCAAAAAGCATTGAACCTTTCTTGCTGGCGAAGAGGGTTGACTAACAAACGGTGCGCAACCGTAGCGCAGCTATTGCACGGCGCGCCTGAGGGTATCCACCACAGGCCGAGTCAGCACCTCGCGCAAGCCCCACCAGCCGGCTGCCAGTGCGAGCACGGCGCCCGCCAGCGCGCCGGCGACGGGCACCAGCGGCGATGCGGTCCAGGTGAAATCGAACACGTAGCGGGCCAGCCCCCATCCGATCGCCGATGCCACGATGCTTGCAAGAAACCCGGCCAGGAGCCCCACGCCGATCAATTCGGCGCGCTGCACCTGCCGCAGCAGGCTGCCGCGGGCACCGACCGCACGCATGACCGCGAACTCGCGCGCGCGCTCCTCGCGCGTCGCGGTAACCGCCGCGAACAGGACCACCAGCCCGGCCGCCAGCGTGAAGCCGAACAAAAACTCCACCGCGCGGATGACCTGGTCGAGCACCCGCTGCACTTGCCCGATGGTGGCGCTCATATCGACGTTGGTGACGTTGGGATAGCTGCGCACGAGCGCGTTGTCGAAGCCCGCCACCGGGGGCGCACGGAACGCGCCCATGTAGGTCACGGGCACGTCGGCCAGCGTCTCGACCGTGTACATCACGAAGAAGTTCGCATGCAGCGAACCCCAGTCGACCTTGCGCAGCGAGGTGACGCGCGCATCGTTCTGGATACCGCCGATGTCGAAGCGCAACCGGTCGCCGAGCTTCAGCCCGAGCGTCTCGGCCAGGCCCTCCTCGACACTCACTTCACCGGCGGCGTTGGGCGTCCAATCGCCCGCCGTGACCATGTTGTGCGGCGGCGCCTCGGCACTGTTGCTGAGATTGAATTCGCGGTCGACCAGCCGCTTGGCCCGGTCGTCGGTGTAGTCGTCGGGGGAAACCGGCTTGTCGTTGATCGTCACCAGCCGGCCGCGGATCATCGGATACCAGTCGAACTTGGCGACGCCGTTGTCGCGCAGCGTCTGCTGAAAGCTCGCACTCTGGTCGGGCATCACGTTGATGACGAAGCGGTTCGGCGCATCGGGCGGGGTGGCTGCCCGCCAGCTCGCGACCAGGTCGGTGCGCAGCAGCACCAGGAGGATCAGCGCCAGCAGTCCGACCGCAAGCGCGCTGACCTGCACCACTGCATACGCGGGCCGCGCCGAGATCTGCCGCGTGGCGAGCACCAGCCAGCGCGGCGCGGTCGTTTCGTTGACGCTGCGGCGCAGCACCCACACGGCGACCCAGCTCAGCACCGCGAACACCGCCACGGCCGCCGCGAAGCCGCCGACGGCGATCAGCCCGAGCTTCAGGTCGCTGCTGGCGGCGACCAGCAAGGCGGCAAAACCGGCCACGCCGATCGCGAGCACTGCGGCCGATGCCGGCTTGAGCCGCCGACGTCGCGCCGGATCACCCGCAATGGCGGCACCTGTGCCAGCTGCAGCACCGGCGGCAGCCCGAACGCGAACAGCAGCGTCAGCCCCATGCCCAATCCGAAGGCGACCGGCCACAACGTCGGCGCGGGCAACGCGGTTTCGACCAGCCCGGCCAGCAGCAGCACGAAGACGTAGTGAACGCAGAAGCCGATCGCCACGCCGAGCCCGCTCGCGATCAATCCGATCACCGCGAACTCGAAGGCATAGGCCTGCGCGATGGTGCGCTGGCTCTGGCCCAGCACGCGCAGCATCGCGCAGTCGTCCAGATGACTAGCAGCGAAGCCGCGCGCCGCCAGCGCGACGGCCACCGCGGAAAGCAGCGCCGCGAGCAGCGCCACGAGGTTGAGGAACTTCTCGGCGCGGTCCAGCGTCTGGCGCATCTCGGGCCGACCGCTTTCGAACGATTCGAGCCGGGCGCCGCGCGCCTCGCCCTTCTTGATGACGCTGTCGGACCAGTCGATGAAGCGTTCCACGGCAGGGCCATCGCCGGCCACGGCGAAGCGGTAGCTCACCCGGCTCGCGGGCTGCACGAGGCCGGTCTTTGCCACGTCGGCCTGGTTGAGCATCACCCGCGGCGCGAAGCTCATCACGCCGGTACCGCGGTCGGGCTCGATAACGATCACGCGGCCGACGCGCAGGGCCGCATCGCCGAGCAGCAGCGTGTCGCCCACCTTCAGCGCCAGCGATTCGAGCAGCGAGGCGTCGACCCAGGTCTCGCCGGGCGCGGGCACGTCGCGGGTGACCTGGCCCGGCGCGCCGTTGCCCATGCTTACCTGCAGGCTGCCGCGCAGCGGATAACCTGCCGCGACCGCCTTGAGCGCGACCAGCTTGCTGGCGCCGCCCTGCGCTTCGCTGGCGCGTGCCATGGTCGGAAAGCCATAGGTGCTGGCGCCTTGCAGGCCGAGCGCCCGCGCCCGCTCGACAAAAGCCGGCGGCGTCGGGTTGTCGCTGGCCAGCACGGCGTCGCCGCCGAGCAGTTGGCGGGCGTCGCGCTGCAGTCCGCCTTTCAGGCGGTCGGCAAAGAAGCCAACTGCAGTGAGGGCGGCGACCGCGAGCAGCACGGCCACGATGAGCAGGCGCAATTCGCCTGCGCGCAGGTCGCGCCGGAGCGTGCGCCATCCGAGGCGGAGCGAAGCATTCATGGGCGAGACGATAGCCGAGCCCCGGCGGCCAGCCAATCCGAAGGACTTAGGTTCCGACGGCGGGGCGCGCCACTGCGAGTTCCGGCTGCAGCGCCAGCCGATCGCTGCCGGCATAGCACACGAAGCGCCGGTTGGTTGCGCGGCCGATGGCGCAGAGCCCCACCCGCAGTGCGACCTCGTGCCCCATCTGCGTGATACCGCTGCGCGAGACGACGATAGCCACGCCCATCTGCGCCGACTTGATCACCATCTCGCTGGTCAACCGGCCGGTGGTGTAGAAAACCCTCCCGCCGCCGAGTCGATGCGGCGGCTGCATCGCGATCCATCCGGCGATGGTGTCGATCGCGTTGTGGCGGCCCACGTCCTCGACGAAGCATTGCATCTGCACGTCATCGCCGCCTTCTTGCTGCTCGCCGAGCGTGAACAGCGCGCAGCCATGCACCGAGCCGGCCGATTTATACGTGCTTTCCTGGAGCCGGATGGCATTGACCAGCGCATAGAGCTGCGCCTGCCGCATGCGGGTGTCGGGCAGGCGAAGACTGTCGATGCCGGCCATCAACTCGCCAAACACGCTGCCTTGGCCGCAACCGGTGGTGACCACCTTTTTCGCGGTGCGTTCCTCGATGCGGTCGATGCCTGCATGCGTCTTGACTGCCGCTGCGCCGACGTCCAGTCGACGGTGATCGACTCGACGTCGGCCGCCGACTCGATCAGCCTGGTTCAGCAGGTAGCCCAGCACCAGCAGCTCGGGCTGTGCGCCGAGCGTCATCAGGGTCACCAGTTCGCGCCGGTCGACATACACGGTCAGGTCGCGCTCGGCCGGAATGGAAACCGTGCCGCGCTCGCCGTGCTCGTCGATGACGTCCACTTCGCGAGTGAGCTCGGCGCGGGCCGAGGTCAAGCGCGGAAGCGAGCTCGTCACTGCTTCTGGGTCGGGATCGCCGCAGCCGCTGGCTGCGTGGTGCTGGGCGGCGATGCCGCAGTGGTCGCCGGCGAATGCGCGCCCGCGGCCTCGATCGGCTTGGGGTCAGCCGGTGGCGCATAGGCAAAAGGGCCTGCGTCTGTGCAGGGCGGCATCGCAGGCGCGGCAGTAACCTGCTTGCCTGCTGCTGCGGCCTCGGTCCGATACCTGGCCGCAACGCGGTCCTGCGACTGGCAGAGCTTGTAGTTGTCGACCTTGGCGCTCCATGCGGTTCGCGCTGCGGCCTCGGCCGCCTTCGCCTTCGACTCAGGCGTCGACACTGGCGCCGGCAGCTTGGCGAATACGTTCGACGCGCAAGCCAGTCCAAGGACCAGGCTGCAAACGGTGATCACGGTTTTCTTCATGAGGGGCTTCCTTCGACGCGAACGGCCTGCACCTGCGCGGCCGCCGTTGAACCAGCGCTGCGCTGTACCGGGATCTTGCCGGCAGCAACATCGTCGTACCAGAGCTCGTGATGCTCCCTGGCCCAGGTCTCGTCGACATAGCCGGTGCGCATGGCGCCGTACGCACCCTTCATGCCGAGCGTGCCGATATAGATGTGGCCCATGATCATCGCCATCAGCAAAAGCGTCGCGACGGCATGGATCATGTGCGCGATCTGCATCTCGCCGCGGGTGTACACGAAGCCCGGCAGCAGCTTGTCGAGGAACAGGCCGGAGCCGGCAACGATGCTGCCCAGGAAGAGCACGCCGCCCCAGAAGACGATCTTCTCGCCCGCATTGAAACGATGCGACGGCACTTCCTGTCCGCCGAACATGCCGCCGAACCTGGCCAGCCACTTCAGGTCGCGGGCATGCGGGATGTTGTCGCGCACGAAGGTAAAGAACATCAGCAGCAGCGTCACCACGAACAGCGGCCCGATGAAGTTGTGCACCGTCTTCAGCGCATAGGTGAACCAGCCGAAGAGCGAAGCACCGATCACCGGCAGCAGGAAGAACTGGCCGAACGCCATCACCAGGCCGGACACGGCGAGCGTGACGAACGCCCCCGCATTCGACCAGTGCGTGGCGCGCTCAAACGGCGTGAAGCGCTCGATCTTGCGGCCGGTTTCCTGTCCGTGCAGCCCGATCGCCCCGCGCGTGAAATAGAAGATGACGATCGCAAGCAACACCACGAACAACAGCGCCGCGCCGTAGGGAATGATCCAGTTGTTGCGCACCTGCCGCCAGGCCTCGCCGGCATTGGTGAAGCGCGAACCCGGGTACTGCACGAAAGGCTGGATCAGGTTGCCGGCCTCCGGCGCCTGCGCATGCGGCAGGCTGCTGTAGCCGGTGACGCCCGCCCGACCTGGCGCCACATCGGCGCGTTGTTGCCGGGCTGCACCTGGCGCGCTCGGCATTGCTCTGCTGCATGTAATTCGGGTCGGCGCTCGCTTCGGGTTTGACTTCGAAGATGTTCTGGCTGCGGATGCCGCCGGCCGGCGCGGCCGCGGCAGGTGCAGCAACCGGCGCACCGGCGAGCGTGCCTTGCGCAGCCGGGTTCGGCGCCTGGGCCATGGCCGCACCGCACACCAGCGTCGCGACCGCGAGGAAAACGTTCAGCGCTTTGTTCATGCGGCTCATCGAGCGGCTCCCTCAGTTGTCTCGAACGTAATCGTTCTGGCCATTCTGCGTGCGGACCTTGAGCTGCTGCTGCCAGGCTTTCTGATCGCCCACCTGCCAGCCTGGCGCGGTGAACGGCGTGCCCGCATTGGCCTGCGTGCCGGTTCCGCTCCAGGGCACTGCGTCGTACTTGACGCCTTGCGCGTTGGTCTGCGGCTTTTCGGTGCAGGCGCCGAGCAGCACGGCTGCCGACAGGAGGGCCGCCGCTGCAAGTGCGCGCCTCACTTGGCCACCCCGTTGCCGTTGGTCGGCGTTCCGGCCTGCTGCGAGCCGTAGGCCGTGCCCCAGCCCCATACCTCGGCGCCCTTGCCGCGATGCAGAACGCGGGTGCGGAAGATGTCGGCCACCACATCGCCGTCGCCGGCCAGCAGCGCCTTGGTCGAGCACATCTCGGCGCAGGCCGGGAGCTTGCCTTCGGCCAGGCGATTGCGCCCGTACTTCTCGAACTCGGCTTCGGAACCGTTGGCCTCGGGACCGCCGGCGCAGAAGGTGCACTTGTCCATCTTGCCGCGCGCACCGAAGGTGCCTTGCGTCGGAAACTGCGGCGCGCCGAACGGGCATGCATACGAGCAGTAGCCGCAGCCGATGCAGACGTCCTTGTCGTGCAGCACCACGCCCTCTTCGGTGCGATAGAAGCATTGCACCGGGCACACCGCCATGCAGGGTGCATCGGAGCAGTGCATGCAGGCGACCGATATCGATTTCTCGCCCGGTATGCCGTCGTTCATGGTGACCACGCGGCGGCGGTTCACGCCCCAGGGCACCTCGTTCTCGTTCTTGCAGGCAGTGACACAGCCGTTGCACTCGATGCAGCGCTCGGAATCGCAGACGAACTTCATTCTTGCCATTGGGATTCCTCTTTATGCTTTTTCGATGTTGCAGACCGTGGTCTTGGTCTCTTGCATCATGGTCACGCTGTCGTAGCCGTAGGTGGTTGCCGTGTTGATCGCCTCGCCTCGCACCACCGGCGCTGCACCCTTGGGGTAGTAGGCCAGCATGTCGGCACCCTGCCAGTGGCCGGAAAAGTGGAACGGCATGAACACCGTGTCGGGTCCGACGCGCTCGGTGACCAGCGCCTGCACGTTGAGCTTTGCCCCCGTGGGCGTGTGAACCCAGGCGCGTTCGCCATTGCGGATGTTCTTCGCGGCGGCGGCTGTCGGATGGATCTCGATGAACATTTCCTGCTGCAGCTCGGCGAGCCAGGGGTTGGAGCGGGTTTCCTCGCCACCGCCCTCGTACTCGACCAGCCGGCCGGAGGTCATGATGAACGGGAACTTCTCGGCCACCTTGTCGGCGATGTTCTTCTGCTGCACGCTCTTGTACAGCGTGGGCAGACGCCAGAAAGCCATCTTGTCGTCGTGTGTCGGGTACTTGGCCATCAGATCCGGACGCGTGCCGTAGAGCGGTTCGCGGTGCTGCGGAATCGCATCCGGAAAGTTCCACACCAGCGCACGCGCCTTGGCGTTGCCGAAGGGATGGCAGCCGTGATTCTTCATGAACACGCGAATCATGCCGCCGGAACTGTCGGTCTTCCAGTTCTTGCCTTCGGCTTTCGGCTTCTCGGCGTCGGACAGCTCGTCCCACCAGCCGAGCTTCTTGAGCAGGATGTGGTCGAGCTCCGGATAACCGGTGGTGATGTCGGCGCCGAGCGAATGGGAACCGTCTTCGGCCAGCAGATTCTTGCCGCTGCGCTCCACGCCGAAATTCGCGCGGAAGTTGCCACCGCCGTCCATGACATGCCTGGATGTGTCGTAGAGATTGGCACTGCCGGGGTGCTTGAGCTCCGGAGTGCCGAAGCAAGGCCACGGCAACCCGAAGTAGTCGCCGGTCAAGTCGTACCCGTTGATCTTGTCCTTGCCCGACTTGGCCTTTAGCGTGCGAACGTCGAATGCATGCATGTTGCGCATGTGCGCCTGCAACCGTTCAGGACTTTGGCCGGTGTAGCCGATGGTCCAGACGCACTTGTTGATCTCGCGCAGGATGTCGTCGGGGACGGGCTCGTCCATGCCCCGGACCTTCTGCATCTTGTAGTTCTTGCTCAGTTCCTTGCCGAAGCCGAGCCGGTCTGCGAACTGCTGCATGATCATGTGGTCGCTGCGGCTTTCCCACAAGGGCTCGATCACCTTCTCGCGCCACTGCAGCGAACGGTTCGACGCCGTCACCGAACCGCTGGTCTCGAATTGAGTGCACGCCGGCAGCAGATACACCGCGCGGTTCGCGTTGTGGTCTTCGGGCCGTCCCGGCATCGCCGCCATGGCTGCAGTCGCCGACGGATAGGGATCGACCACCACCAGCAGATCGAGCTTGTCCATCGCCCGCTTCATCTCCAGACCGCGGGTCTGGGAGTTGGGCGCGTGACCCCAATAGAACACCCCGCGCAGGTTGGAATCCTGGTCGATCAGCTCGTTCTTCTCGAGCACACCGTCGATCCATCGCGACACCGTGATGCCTGGCTTGCTCATCATCGCGGGCGAAGCGAAGCGGCTCTTGATCCATTCGAAATCGACGCCCCAGGCCGCAGCGAAGTGCTTCCACGAGCCCTCGACGATGCCGTAGTAGCCGGGCAGCGAATCCGGGTTGGGGCCGACGTCCGTAGCGCCCTGCACGTTGTCGTGGCCACGGAAGATATTGGTGCCGCCGCCGGACTTGCCGACGTTGCCGAGTGCCAGTTGCAGGATGCACGATGCCCGCACCATGGCGTTGCCGATGGTGTGCTGAGTCTGGCCCATGCACCAGACGATGGTGCCGGGCCGGTTTTCATTCAGCCAGGTCGCAACCTTCAGCACCTGTGCTTCACCGACGCCGCAAGCCTCCTCGACCTTGTCCGGCGTCCATTTGGCCAGCACGTCCGCACGCACCTCCTCCATGCCGAAGACGCGGTCGTTGATGTACTGCTTGTCTTCCCAGCCGTTCTTGAAGATGTGGTGCAGGATGCCGAAGAGGAACGGAATGTCCGAACCCGAACGGATGCGCACGAACTCGTCGGCCTTGGCTGCAGTGCGCGTGAAGCGCGGATCGACCACGATCATCTTGCAGCCGTTTTCCTTGGCATGCAGCATGTGCAGCATGCTCACCGGATGCGCCTCGGCCGCGTTCGATCCGATGTAGAGCGCAACCTTGGAGTTGCGCATGTCGTTGTACGAATTGGTCATGGCGCCATAGCCCCATGTGTTCGCCACGCCGGCCACCGTGGTCGAGTGGCAGATGCGCGCTTGGTGGTCGCAGTTGTTCGAACCGAAGAAGCTCACGAACTTGCGCATCAGATACGCCTGTTCGTTGTTGTGCTTGCTGGAGCCGATCCAATAGATCGAATCGGGGCCGCTGGCCTTGGTCAGTTCTTTCAGCTTGGCGGTGATTTCGTCCAGCGCAGTGTCCCAGCTGATGCGCTCGTACTTGCCGTTCACCAGCTTCATCGGATAGCGCAACCGGTATTCGCCGTGGCCGTGCTCGCGCAGCGCCGCACCCTTGGCGCAATGGGCGCCTAGGTTGATGGGCGAATCGAACACCGGCTCCTGCCGCACCCAAACGCCGTTTTCGACCACTGCATCCGATGCGCAGCCAACCGAGCAATGCGTGCAAACCGTGCGCTTGATCTCGATCTTTCCCTTTCCGACGGGTACCGGCTTGCCCTCGGCGGCGTCGGCCTTGCGAATCAGCGCGAGCTGACCCGCGGCCAGGCCGACGCCGACACCCAGGCCGGAACGCCTGAGAAATGCGCGGCGGTCCATTGTCGGCAGGGCATGGGCGAGTCCGCGCCGGAGGCTGTGGACGAAGGGCGAGGCAGGGATGGACGAGGACGCAGCACCGTCGCGCGAGGCGCCGGTCGTTTTACGGGTCAACAGCATGGTCGTTGCTTCCTCAGGCCGAGGTGGTTTGGTAGTAGCGCTTGACGTGCTCGCTCAGGCTGTAGCCGCCGCCGTTTTCAGGCGGCGGTTTCAACATCGGGGCCGCGGTGACCGGCGCTGTACCGACCTTCGGCAACACGGTGACTGCTGCGGCTACCGCGCCAACGGTGGCGGCACCGATGAAAAATCCGCGTCGGGATGCCGGCTTGAGGCCGGTGGAATGGCTGTCCTGCATAAACAAACTCCAGGAGTGGCTAAGCGCAACTGACGTCGTATCAGTTACATATATTTGGATACTAGTTGATGAGTTTGCAGTTCCGCAACCTTGTTTGCCCTCAAGTTGCGTCGAGCATGTCGAAGCCTTGCGTTTCGACCTGAATGAAGGCAAGCGTCAGCGCGGCGAGGGCGGCATAGAAGCGCGCATTCGGATGCTGCGCGACGGCTTCGCACATGGCCGGCAGCCAGCTTTGGACATGGGTCGTAAAAAACGCTTGCTGCTGCGTGAGGTTGGCTACCGCGACGTCTTCGCCCGCGATCAGGTAGCGCATCACCTCGAACAGGCAGGCGACATGGTCTTCGGTTTCGAAAACGCCTTCTTCGCGCGCAAGCCCAAGCCGATCGAGGTCGTTGCGCAACTGGGCGACCGGCTTGTCGTTGAGAAAGCCGCTCAGGTAATGCGAGCCGAACAAATAGATCTCGGGCTTGCCCATGCCGCCGAAGAGTGCGTCGTACTCGACTCGCACGGCGGCTTGGTCGGTGCTGCGCGCCACGCCGACGAGCTGCCGCCATGGCTCTTCGAGAAAGGCGCCGGCGGCGGGGGCCTCGGTCGTCGTGACCTGGAAGGCGCCGAGCAGTTCGGCATCGGGCGCGGCGTACCAGATCTGCGCCAACAGCCCGTAAAGCTCGGCGCGAGCGATCTCTTCATCGAGCACCGACGAGACAGGAATCGCATTGCTCATAGCGGCGCGATCTTCATTTCGTTCTTGGCGCTGTACAGGTCGATCACCCGGCAGTCGCTGCACATCTTGAGGCGCTCGAGCGCCTCGCCCTGGAACATGGCGTGGCCGGCGAGCTTGCCGAGCATGGCCTCGATCGCCTTTTGCGTGCCGAAGGGCTTGCTGCAGCGCACGCAGGCCCAGGGCTTGGCCTCGTTGAGCACAACGGCCTGCTTGCGCTCGGGCGCGGCGAGCAGCCGCGGAACGAGCGAGACCGCGTTCTCCGGGCAGGTGGTTTCGCACAGGCCGCACTGCACGCAGTTCTTTTCGATGAAGCGAAGCTGCGGTGCGTTCTGGTTGTCCTGCAGGGCACTGGCGGGGCAGGCGCTGACGCAGGCGAGGCAGAGGGTGCACTTGTCCTTGTCGACCTCGATGGCTCCGAAAGGCGAGCCGGCAGGCAACGGGACGGCCAGGTGCGCTTCGGGCGCCGCCTCTAAGGCGGGCGAAGCGTCCATCAGGTGATCGAGGACGAGTTCGAGCGTGCTGCGCTTTTCGGCGCCAACGGCAAAGCGGGCCGGCACAGCCGGCACCGTCTGGCGCGTGCTGCGCAGTGTGCCGAGCGCGCCATCGAGTGCCGATGGCGACGCCGCTTCGATCAGCCGGAAATGCGTGCCGGTGTAGCCAAGGCCGATCAGCAGCGCCTGCGCGATCTCCATCTGCTTCTTCAACGCCTCGATGTACGAAGGCGCCTCGTCGCCAGTGGTCAGCACGAGCACCTGCGAGGCACCGAAAGCGATGGCCGATAGCCACAGGTCGATGCCGGTGCTCGCCGCATGCCAGAGACCGACCGGGATCACATGCGCCGGCACGCCCTGCGCGCGGCCCAGCTGCGCCTGCCGCCCGAGCTGCTCGACCAACGCGCGGCCGCCTTCCTGGCTGTGCAGCAGCAGCGCGGCATCGCGCCCGCCTGCTGCAGCGTAGGTCGACAGCAGCGTGCGCAGCTTGGTGCCCTGCTCGGGCGCGCGGGGGTAGGTGTAGCTCAGGGCGCCAGTCGGGCAGACGGTTGTGCAGGCGCCGCAGCCGATGCACAGATTCGGATTGACGACGATGCGCTGGCGCTGCTTGTCGCTGGTCACGGCGTGCGCGGAGCAGACGTCGATGCAGGCGTTGCAGCCCACCACTTCATTGCGGCTGTGCGCGCAGAGCTTCTGCTTGTAGTCGAAGAACTTCGGCTTCTCGAACTCGCCGACCATCTCGCGCATGCGCAGCAGCGTCGCGAGGCCTTCGGCATGCGACAGGCCGCCCGCCAAATGGAAGTAGCCCTGCGGCGGCGCATGCCAGCCGATCTGCGGCGCTGCGCCGAGGTCGAGCACCAGGTCGAAAGCCGCATCGAGCGACTCGGGCGACCTGCCGAAATCGATGGCACCGGCGGCGGTGCAGACGCGCTCGCAGTCGCGGTGCGACGTGCACCTGGAAAGATCGATCTGGTAGTCGAGGCCGATTGCCTGTTCAGGGCAGGCGCCCACGCAGGCATTGCATCGGGTGCAGAGATCGAGGTCGATCGGGTTGTCGCGCGTCCACTGCAGCTTGAAGGCGCCCAGCCAGCCGGAGAGCGAGTCGATGCGCCCGGCAATCACTGGCCAGCGCCGCTCCTGTGCGCCGCCGGCGGCACCGGGGCCTTGCGAAAGAATCGTGACGTCGAGCGTATCGACCACCAGCGCGGCCGACTTCTCCGCCTCGACGAGCGCGCAGACTATGAGGAGCCGCCCCTTGCTCGAATTGCCGACGGTGGCCACGGGCTCCGGTTCGGGCAGGCTGGCCGCGGCGAGCAGTGC
>JBBJMS010000073.1:0-16498 GCA_037720315.1 Variovorax sp.
GCTCGATGCATTCCAGGAATGCGACACCGTCGGCATCACGCGACCGATCGTCAAGCACAATTTTCTCGTCAAAGACCCCAAAGACCTGGCGATGACGATGAAGAAGGCCTTCCACATCGCACGCAGCGGCCGGCCCGGCCCGGTCGTGGTGGACGTGCCGAAGGACGTCTCCTTCAAGAAGACCACCTTCACCGGCTATCCCGACAAGGTCGAGATGCGTTCGTACAACCCGGTGCGCAAAGGCCACGGCGGCCAGATCCGCAAGGCGCTGCAGCTTCTACTCACGGCCAAACGTCCCTACATCTACACCGGCGGCGGAGTGCTGCTCGGGAACGCGACGAACGAGCTGCGCACCCTGGTCGGCATGCTCGGCTATCCGGTCACCAACACGCTGATGGGGCTTGGCGCCTATCCGGCGAGCGACCGCAAGTTTCTCGGCATGCTCGGCATGCACGGCACGATCGAAGCCAACAACGCGATGCAGAACTGCGATGTGCTGCTGGCAGTCGGCGCCCGCTTCGACGATCGGGTGATCGGCAATCCGAAGCACTTTGCGCAGAACGAACGCAAGATCATTCATATCGACATCGATCCGTCAAGCATCTCCAAGCGGGTGAAAGTCGACATCCCGATCGTCGGCGATGTGAAGGACGTGTTGACGGAGCTGATCTCGATGATCAAGGAAAGCACTACGAGGCCCGATGCATCAGCGCTCTCCAGCTGGTGGGAAACCATCGAGGCGTGGCGAAGCAAGGACTGCCTCAAGTACGACCGCGGCAACAAGGATGTCATCAAGCCGCAGTACGTGGTGGAAACCTTGTGGAACATGACAAAGGACGCCGACACGTACATCACGTCGGACGTCGGCCAGCATCAGATGTGGGCGGCTCAGTACTACCGTTTCGATGAACCACGGCGCTGGATCAATTCGGGTGGACTGGGCACCATGGGCGTCGGCATTCCGTATGCCATGGGCATCAAGCTGGCCAAGCCGGAATCCGAGGTGTTCTGCATCACCGGCGAGGGCTCGGTGCAGATGTGCATTCAGGAGTTGTCGACTTGCCTGCAATACAACACGCCGATCAAGATCTGCTCGCTCAACAACCGCTATCTCGGCATGGTGCGGCAATGGCAGGAGATCGAGTACTCCGGCCGCTACAGCCACAGCTACATGGACGCGCTGCCCAACTTCGTGAAACTGGCCGAGGCCTATGGCCATGTCGGCATGCTGATCGAGCGGCCTCAGGACGTGGAGCCCGCACTGCGCGAGGCGCGCAAGCTCAAGGACCGGACCGTGTTCATGGATTTCCGGACCGATCCGACCGAGAACGTGTTCCCGATGGTCAAGTCCGGCATGGGCATTACCGAAATGCTGCTCGGTTCTGAAGACCTGTAAGCAGACGACAAGCCGGTCCGATACGCAGACCGGCGCTTTCAATAACTTTTTTCGGATGAATCTATTGCCCGCCGAGCCTGCGCATTACCGTGCGCGGGGGAGGGCGGCGAAAAGAGGAGTCCCGTCGATATGAAACACATCATTGCCGTGCTGCTCGAAAACGAGCCCGGCGCACTCTCCCGCGTGGTGGGCCTCTTCTCGGCTCGCGGCTACAACATCGAGTCGTTGACCGTGGCGCCTACCGAAGACCCCAGCCTGTCGCGCATGACCATCGTCACTGCCGGCTCCGACGATGTGATCGAGCAGATCACCAAGCACCTCAACCGCCTGATCGAAGTAGTCAAGGTGGTCGACCTGACCGAGGGTTCCTACACCGAGCGCGAGCTCATGATGGTCAAGGTGCGCGCCGTCGGCAAGGAGCGCGAAGAGATGATGCGCATGGCGGAGATCTTCCGCGGCCGCATCATCGACGTGACCGACAAGAGCTACACCATCGAACTCACCGGCGATCACAGCAAGAACGATGCGTTTCTGGATGCCATCGATCGGGGCGCGATCCTCGAAACCCTTCGCACCGGCGCCAGCGGCATCGGCCGCGGCGAGCGCATCCTGCGCGTCTGACCATTCCAGTTTCAATCCACCGAATCAACGAAGGAGAAAGCACAATGAAGGTCTATTACGACAAGGACGCAGATCTGAGCCTCATCAAGGGCAAGACGGTCGCGATCATCGGCTACGGCAGCCAGGGCCATGCACATGCGCAGAACCTGAACGACAGCGGCGTCAAGGTCGTCGTCGGCCTGCGCAAGGGCGGAGCTTCCTGGCCCAAGGTCGAGAAGGCGGGCTTGAAGGTTGCCGAAGTGGCGGACGCTGTGAAGTCGGCCGACGTGGTCATGATCCTGCTGCCCGACGAGCAGATCGCCAACGTCTACAAGAACGACGTGGCACCGAACATCAAGGAAGGCGCCTCGCTGGTGTTCGCCCACGGCTTCAACGTGCACTACGGCTTTGTGCAGCCCCGCGCCGACCTCGATGTCTGGATGGTGGCGCCCAAGGCTCCTGGCCACACCGTTCGCAGCACCTACGCGCAAGGCGGTGGCGTGCCGCACCTGATCGCCGTGCATGCCGACAAGAGCGGCAAGGCGCGCGACCTGGCCCTGTCCTATGCCACCGCCAACGGCGGGGGCAAGGCCGGCATCATCGAAACCAACTTCCGCGAAGAAACCGAGACCGACCTGTTCGGCGAACAGGCCGTGCTGTGCGGCGGTACCGTCGAGCTGATCAAAGCCGGCTTCGAAACGCTGGTCGAGGCTGGCTACGCCCCCGAGATGGCTTACTTCGAATGCCTGCACGAGCTGAAGCTGATCGTCGACCTGATCTATGAAGGCGGCATCGCCAACATGAACTACTCGATCTCGAACAATGCGGAGTACGGCGAGTACGTGACCGGCCCGCGCATCGTGACCGAGGAGACCAAGAAGGTCATGAAGCAGGTGCTG
Source organism: Variovorax sp. (assembly GCA_037720315.1). Lineage (GTDB taxonomy): Bacteria > Pseudomonadota > Gammaproteobacteria > Burkholderiales > Burkholderiaceae_C > Variovorax. Next base: position 2,896 of record JBBJMS010000073.1, read on the forward strand.
AAAGACATCCAGACCGGCGAATACGCCAAGAGCTTCGTGCTCGAGAACGCCGGTGGCGCACCGACGCTCATCAGCCGCCGCCGCCTGAACTCGGAGCACCAGATCGAAGTCGTCGGCGAGAAGCTGCGCGCGATGATGCCTTGGATCAAGAAGAACAAGCTGGTCGACCAAACCCGGAACTGATCGATAAAGCTCGCGCTTTCGATCGAAGGGCCACCCGTCGCGGTGGCCCTTTTTGATTGGGCCGCGCAAGCGCCTGAACTACACTGAGCGGCTTCATGCATGACGACACGATCCCCGACGAAGTCGCGCCGCGCAAGCGCCGCAAAGGTATCTACGTCCTCCCGAACCTGTTCACCCTGGCAGCGCTCTTCGGTGGTTTTTATTCGATCGTGATGGCGATGAACGCGCGCTTCGACCTTGCGGCGCTTGGCGTCTTCGCAGCCATGATCCTCGACAGTCTCGACGGCCGCGTCGCGCGCATGACCAATACCCAGAGCGCGTTCGGCGAACAGATGGACTCGCTGTCCGACATGGTGTCGTTCGGCGCGGCCCCGGCACTGATCGCGTACGAATGGTCGCTCAAGGGCCTTGGCCGCTGGGGATGGATCGCTGCATTCGTCTATTGCGCCTGCGCGGCCTTGCGCCTCGCGCGCTTCAACGTCAACACCGGCGTGATCGACAAGCGCTGGTTCCAGGGCTTGCCCTCGCCGGCGGCGGCGGCGCTGGTGGCCGGCTTCATCTGGCTCATGACCGAGTGGGGCAAGCGCGGTGACGAGGCGCTGTATCTCTCGTGGCAGCAGATCACGTGGGTCACGTTCGCCTTCACGCTCTATGCCGGCCTGTCGATGGTGACCAACGCGCCGTTCTACAGCTTCAAGGACGTCCAGATGAAGAAGAGCGTGCCCTTCGCCGTGATCGTGCTGATCGCGCTCGGCATCGCCGTCATCAACATCCACCCGCCCAGCGTGCTGTTCGGTTTGTTCGTCGCCTACGGACTGAGCGGTTATGTGGTCTACGGATGGCGCAAAGCCAAGGGGCAGCAGGTGAGCGTCATAAGCATTTCGACCGACGAGCCCGACGAGCGCGGCCTCCACAAGTAGCCAGCACTGTGCTACATTCGCCGCTTCCCATGAACAAGATTTCGCTGGCCCTACTACTGATCCCCTACGGGCGGAGACGGTAGCGCACGCGCATACCCATCACCACGGCCCGTTCGCACCAGCAACGGGCCGTTTGTTTTTGGGGTTGCTGGTTGAACCTCCAACCAAGCGAGAAATTCAGATGTTGAAGCAACCCGCCCGCAAGTACCGCGCCTTTGCACCGATCGGCCTCAAGGACCGCTCCTGGCCCGATGCCGTTCTGACGCAGGCGCCGATCTGGCTGTCGACCGATCTGCGCGATGGCAATCAAGCGCTGGTGGAGCCGATGGACATCGCGCGCAAGCTGCGGATGTTAGAGCTTCTGGTGGCGATCGGCTTCAAGGAGATCGAGGTCGGCTTTCCTTCGGCGTCGCAGGTCGAGTTCGACTTCGTGCGCAAGCTGATCGACGAAGACCGCATCCCGCAAGACGTGACGATTCAGGTGCTCACGCAGGCGCGCGACCACCTCATCGAGCGCACTTTCGAGTCGCTGCAAGGCGTGCCGCGCGCGATCGTGCATCTCTACAACGCAGTGGCGCCCGTCATGCGGCGGGTGGTGCTCGGAATGGATAAGGACCAGATCGTCGAGCTGGCGACTACGCATGCACGCATGTTTGACCGATGTGCCGCCAGGCAGCCTGCAACGCACTGGACCTTCCAGTACTCGCCCGAGATGTTTTCGGGTACCGACCTGGCCTTCTCCAAGCGGGTGGTCGATGCCGTCACTGCCGTCTGGGCGCCGACGCCCGAGCGCAAGTGCATCGTCAACCTTCCTTCGACGGTGGAGCATTCGACGCCCAACATCTTCGCGGACATGATCGAGTGGATGCATCGCAATCTCGACCTGGTGAACGTGGCGCTCAATCTGTATACGCAGGGGGTTTCACCGGGGCTCGACTTCTCGAAAATCGACGAGATCCGTGCTGCGGTCGAGCACTGCAACCAGCTGCCGGTGCATCCGCGCCATCCCTATGCCGGCGATCTGGTCTACACGTCGTTCTCGGGCTCGCACCAGGACGCGATCAAGAAGGCCTTTGCCGCCCGAAAGGAAGGCGGCATCTGGGACATGCCGTACCTGCCGATAGACCCCAAGGACGTGGGCCGCAGCTACGAGGCGGTGATCCGCGTCAACAGCCAGTCGGGCAAGGGCGGCATCGCCTACCTGCTCGAGAGCGAATACGGGCTCGAGCTGCCGCGACGCCTGCAGATGGAGTTCAGCCAGACCGTACAGCGTGATGGACATCGCCGGCAAGGAACTCACCGCTGCCGACCTGTGGCAGTTGTTCGAGCGCGAGTACCGCATCGACGACGACGACATTGGCCTGCAACATCGCGTGATCGAGGAGCAGGGCGTCGGTGCCGCTGCAACGGTGCTGATGCGCGCCGACTGGGCATGGGAAGGCGAAGTCCGCAAGATCGAGGGCCGCGGCAATGGGCCGATCGACGCCTTCATCCAGGCTGTGGCCGCACGCACCGGGCATTCGATACGCGTCATCGACTACCACCAGCACGCGATCGGCGCCGGTGCCGATGCGCAGGCGGTTGCCTACCTCGAGCTGCGGGTCGACGAGGCGCAGACGCTGTTCGGCGTCGGCATGGATGCCAACATCGTTTCGGCGTCGCTCAAGGCCGTTGCCTGCGGGCTCGAGCGGGCCCGCACCAGCAGGACTCGCAGCGCACAATCGGCGGCCGAAGCCGCCTGACAGAAAAAGGAATCCCCATGGCCGACAAACTGATCATTTTCGACACCACCTTGCGCGACGGCGAGCAATCGCCCGGTGCCTCCATGACCAAGGACGAGAAGCTGCGCATTGCTCGCCAGCTCGAGCGCTTACGGGTCGACGTGATCGAAGCGGGCTTTCCGGCCAGCTCGAACGGCGATTTCGAAGCGGTCGTGGCGATTGCGAATGCGATCAAGGATGCGACCGTGTGCGGCCTGTCTCGCGCCAACGACCGCGACATCGCGCGGGCTGCCGAAGCGTTGAAGGGCGCGGCGAGCGGCCGCATCCACACCTTCATCGCGACTTCCCCGCTGCACATGGAAAAAAAGCTGCGCATGACGCCCGACGAGGTGTTCGAGCAGTCCAAGCTCGCGGTTCGCTTCGCGCGCAACCGGTTGGGAGACGACGAATTCAGCCCGGAGGACGGCTACCGCAGCGATGTCGTTTTGCTCTGCCGCGTGCTCGAAGCGGTGATCAACGAAGGCGCGACCACGATCAACGTACCCGACACCGTCGGCTATGCCGTCCCCGAGCTTTACGGCAGTTTCATCAAGACGCTGCGAGAGCGCGTACCCAACAGCGACAAGGCGATCTGGTCAGTGCATTGCCACAACGACCTCGGCATGGCGGTTGCCAACTCGCTCGCGGGCGTGATGATCGGCGGCGCTCGGCAGGTCGAGTGCACCATCAATGGCCTGGGCGAGCGCGCCGGCAATTGCTCGCTCGAAGAGATCGTGATGGCGGTGAAGACCCGCAAGGACTACTTCGGGCTCGAACTCGGGGTCGATACCCGCCAGATCCTCGCCGCCAGCCGCATGGTCAGCCAGACCACCGGCTTCGTGGTGCAGCCCAACAAGGCGGTGGTTGGCGCCAACGCCTTTGCGCACGCGTCAGGCATCCACCAGGACGGCGTGCTCAAGGCGCGCGACACCTACGAGATCATGCGTGCCGAAGACGTGGGCTGGAGTGCCAACAAGATCGTGCTGGGCAAGCTGAGCGGCCGAAACGCCTTCAAGCAGCGCCTGCAGGAACTGGGCGTCACGATGGAAAGCGAAGCCGACACCAACGCCGCATTTGCGCGTTTCAAGGAACTTGCCGATCGAAAGAGTGAAATATTCGACGAAGACATCCTTGCACTTGTAAGTGCAGAGGACCTGTCTCATGCCGGCGAGCAGTATCATTTTGTATCTTTGGCGCAGCACAGCGAAACCGGCGAGCGGCCCCAGGCGCGGATCGTCTTCACGGTGCATGGCAAAGAGGTGACGGGCGCCTCCGAAGGCAACGGGCCGGTGGACGCATCGTTGAAGGCGATCGAGGCGCATGTGCGCAGCGGTGCCGAGATGGTTCTGTATTCGGTGAATGCGATCAGCGGATCGACCGAAAGCCAGGGTGAAGTGACGGTGAGATTGCAGAACGCGGGCCGGGTGGTGAATGGCGTGGGCGCCGACCCCGACATTGTGGTTGCGTCGGCGAAGGCTTATTTGAGTGCGCTCAACAAGTTACAGAGTCAAGCTGTGAAGGTGGCGGCACAGGGTTAGTTTTGCGGATTCCTTGTTTTCGAATGAAGAAGGGGGCGCAAGTAACTGATATTGCGTGCTTTTTTTGATTTCGATACACTGCGGTCCTTGTTCGATGCCGCTGGAGAGTTGCAATGCCTGAAGGCCGTTTTCACAGATTTTCCAGCCAGCGGTATCTGTCCGCCTTTCGCCTCATCGCCGTCGCGCTTTGCGCCACGGCGTTTTTGCTGCCTGCGGCCAACGCGGCCAAGAAGGCACCTGCCGGGAAGAAGGTTCAGGCGAGCGTTGCAAAGTCCGCCACCGCTTCAAAACGTGCAGTCCGCAGCGACACGGCCGATCGGGTAGTCAAGGGCGGTCGCAACGTGGTCGCATCGGTCAGCAGGCGGGGCGGCAAGACGGTGGTCGCGGTCCAGCGACGCTCGGTGGTGCGCGTGGAAACGCTGGCGCGGCAGTCCTTCGGACAGTTGGCCGGATTGCACGGTACGCAAGATGCGCTCGACCTGAAGTCGAGCGTGGCCTTGGTCATCGACCAGGACACACGCGAGGTGCTCTTCAGCAAGAATGACCACGCCGTGCTGCCCATTGCATCGCTGACCAAGCTCATGACCGGCTTGATCGTGAGCGAGGCTCGACTGCCGGGCGACGAACTCATCACCATCAGCCAGGACGACGTCGACACCGAAAAGGGTAGCCGCTCGCGCCTCACGGTCGGCACGACGCTGTCGCGTGCCGAACTCCTGCACCTGGCGCTGATGTCGAGCGAGAACCGCGCCGCTCACGCGCTCGGGCGCACCTATCCAGGCGGCCTTGCCACCTTTGTGAGCGTGATGAATGCCAAGGCGAAGATGCTCGGCATGAAAGACACGCGCTATGTCGAGCCGACCGGGCTGTCGAGCCGCAACCAGTCGAGCGCGCAAGACCTAGCCTTGCTGGTCGGCGCTGCTTATGCGGATGCCACCGTGCGCCAGCTTTCCACTTCGCCGGAGCACCAGGTCGAGATCGGCAACCGCGTGCTTCAGTACAACACCACCAACCGGCTGGTCAAGAATCCGGACTGGGACATCGGCCTGCAAAAGACCGGCTACATCTCCGAAGCCGGTCAGTGCCTCGTGATGCAGACCCGCATCGCCGGCCGCAAGCTGATCATGGTGTTCCTTGATTCCGCCGGCAAGCTGAGCCGCATCGGCGATGCCGAACGCGTGCGGCGGTGGGTCGAAGCCACGCACCTGACCATTCCGGCGACGCAGCAAGCCATTGCCGCACACGCCGCGGGTTGACAGACAAGTCTCAAGCGGTCGCCGGTGTGGCCGCGTTGTAGCCCAGCGCACCCGAAATTTCATTCGCGGTGGCCTGCAGCTTCGGTAGCCAACCGTCGTCCAGACGGTCGGCGGGTGCCGAGATCGACAGCCCCGCAACCAACTTGCCCTGATCGTCGTAGATGCCCGCTGCCATGCAGCGCACGCCGAGCTCGAGTTCTTCGTTGTCGCGTGCAATCCCGTATTGCCGGGCCTTCGACAGTTCGCGCTCCAATGCCGGCAATTGGGTGATGCTGTTGCGCGTGTGGCCGGCCAGACCGGTCCGGGTGGCGTAGCCGCGCACGCGCTGCGGCTCATCCAGCGCCAGAAACAATTTGCCCGTCGACGTGAGATGCAGCGGCGCCCGCCCACCGATGGCGCGGACCACCTGCATGCCGGAGCGTTCGCTGTAGGTTCGCTCGATATAGACGATCTCGTCCCCCTGCCGCATGCTGAGATTGACCGGCTGCTGGGTGAGCTTGTGCAGCTCGCGCATCGGCGCCATGGCCGCATCGCGCACATTGAGCCGGCCCTTCACCAGATTGCCCAGTTCCAGAAGACGCATGCCCAGCCGGTAGCTGCCAGCCTCCGGCCGATCGACGAAGCGGCCGATGGCGAGGTCGTTCAGGATGCGGTGGGTAGTCGACGGATGCAGTCCCGTCTTTTCGCTGATCTCCTTCAGCGAGATGGCTTCTTCGCGCGACGCCAGCACGTCGATCAGGGAAAACATGCGCTCGATCACCTGGATGACCGGCACGGCCGGGACGTCTGATTTGATTTTTCTCATAGGCAGCGCGGGGTTGAACCGGCTACCATTTTACTTGGTGAAATCGCCCGGTGTCTGCCACCGGCCGTCGACCAGCACTTCATGGGGTGCATAGCGCGCCTTGTAGTTCATCTTGCCGCTGCCTTCGATCCAATACCCGAGATAGACATGGGCAAGTCCCAGCTGGCGCGCCTGTTCGATCTGCCAAAGCACGCTGTAGTTGCCGTAGCCGGTGCCCGACTCGGGCTCGTAGAAGGTATAGACCGCCGAGATTCCGTCGTTCAGCACGTCGAGGATCGACACCATCTTCAACGCGCCCGCACTGCCGTCCGCCCGGCTTTCGCGAAACTCCACAAGGCGGGAGTTGACTCGGCTCTGCAGCAGGAACTGGGTGTACTGGTCGATGCTGTCGTGGTCCATGCCGCCGCCGGCATGCCGTCCGTTCTGGTAGCGCAGATACAACTGATAGTGCTCGGGAATGAAGCACAGCTTCAGCACCCGCGCCTGCAAGTCCGCATGGCGGACCAGCAATCGGCGCTGGCTGCGGTTCGGGAGGAACTCGTTGGCGAGCACGCGCAGCGGCACACAGGCGCTGCAGCCGTCGCAGTGGGGCCGGTAGGTGAACATGCCGCTGCGCCGAAAGCCGCTCAATACGAGATCCGAGTACGCATCGTTGTGGATCAGGTGACTCGGCGTGGCGACCTGCGAACGCGCCTGCCGGTCCGGCAGATAGCTGCACGGATAAGGCGCAGTTGCGTAGAACTGCAGCGTGTGGAGCGGGAGATCCTTGAGGTGCGTCACGTCGAAAAGGAGGGTCGCGCGGGCAGGAGTTCGAGCCAGTATACGGGTTCGAAGCGCCACGATGGGCCGGCCTGCAGGCGTGCCGTGGCCACATGCGACAGGAAGCGTTCGCGCGGGACTTCGTGCGCGCCGAGGCTTGCCAGATGGCCGGTGTTCTGCTGGCAGTCGATCGCCGCAATGCCGTGCCGGCGGCAAAAGCAGATCAGCGCCGCCAGCGCGATCTTGGAGGCATCGGCGCGGAGCGCGAACATCGATTCGCCGAACACTGCGCGGCCGATCGCGACGCAGTAAAGCCCGCCCTGCAGTTCGCCGTCGACCCACACTTCGACACTGTGGGCATGGCCCGCACGGTGCAGCGCCTCGTAGGCACGCACCATCTCCGGAAGAATCCAGGTGCCGCTCTGGCCGGCGCGCGGTGCCTGCGAGCAGGCATCGATCACGCTCGCGAAGTCGTGGTCGATCCGAATCTCGCAGGCTGCGTCGGCGGCGAAGCGCCCCAGCGTCTTGCGCAGCGACCGGTGGAGCCTGAAGTCGGGCACCTCGAGGACCATGCGCGGGTCCGGGCTCCACCAGAGAATCGGCTGGCCTTCGCTGAACCACGGGAAGATGCCGGCGCCGTAGGCCTGCAGAAGCGTCGCCGGGTCGAGGTCGCCACCGGCTGCCAGCAGGCCGGGCACGGGGTCGGACTCGCCCCAGGCCATCGCGGCGGAGGGCAGCGGGTCACCGGGAGCCAGCCATGGCAGTTGCATGGCCGCAGGTATACAACGGCTTCGGCCAGATCGATGTCGTCGACAGCCGACTCGGCTCGAAGCCCATATAGTCGTTTCCGCGCCTGCAGACAGGGCTCAGCAAAAAGGAATCCGGTGACAACAGAAATCAATCCCATGCGCTTCGGCAGCGGCCAGGCCGTGCGGCGCCTCGAAGACGCCAGCCTGCTGGCGGGAGCCGGCCGCTACACCGACGACGTCACGTTGCCGGGCCAGACGCATCTCTGCTTCGTGCGTTCTCCGCACCCGCATGCGCGGCTGGTGTCGCTCGATGTCGAATCGGCCGCGGCCATGCCCGGCGTGCTGCGCATCTTCACCGGCGCCGAGCTGGCGGCCGCCGGCGTCAAGCCGCTCCCGGGCGCGACCGGCTTCAAGCGCGCCGATGGTGCCGATTGCCTCTCGCCGCCGCGGCATGTGCTTGCGCTCGACCGCGTGCGTTTCGTCGGCGAAGCGGTCGCAGCCGTCGTTGCCGAAACCGCCCACCAGGCGCGCGACGCGGCCGAAGCCGTGATGGCCGATTACCGGGACCTGCCAATGGTGGTCGATGCGGCCGCTGCTACCGCTACTGGCGCGCCATTGGTCTTCGACGCAGCCACCGGCAACATCGCCGCCGAGATGCGCCACGGCAGCAGCGACGCGACCAGCGCCGCTTTTGCCAAGGCCGCCCATGTGGTTGCACTCGATGTGGTCAACCAGCGCGTCGTCGCCCTCACGATCGAACCGCGTTCGGTACTGGCCGATTTCGACAGCGCATCCGAACGGATCACGATGCGCATGAGCACCCAGATGCCCTCGGGTGTGCGCAAGTCGGTCTGCGATGCCATCGGCCTCCCCAAGGACAAGCTGCGCGTCGTCGTCGGGGACGTCGGCGGCGGATTTGGCATGAAGACCGGCGCCTATCCGGAAGACGTCGTCGTCGCCTACGCATCGCGCGCGGTGCGGCGGCCGGTCAAGTGGGTGGCCGAGCGCAGCGAGGAGTTCGTCTCGACCTCGCACGGCCGCGACGTCCAGGCGCATGCCGAACTGGCGCTCGACGCCGATGGAAAAATTCTTGCGTTGCGCATCAAGACCCTGGCCAACGTGGGCGCCTACGCGACCGGCACCGGCGTCGCCATCCAGCTTCTGATCGGCCCGTGGGTGCAGACCAGCGTCTACGACATCCAGACCATCGATTTCCACTTCACCGCCGTGCTGACCCATACCGCACCGACCGGCGCCTACCGCGGTGCCGGCCGGCCGGAGGCGATCTACACCATCGAGCGGCTGATGGACGAGGCGGCCCGGCAGATCGGCATCGACCGCATCGCGCTGCGCCGGCGCAACTTCATCCAGCCGGCGCAGATGCCCTACACCAACCCGATGCAGCAGACCTACGACACCGGCAAGTTCGAATCGGTGATGGACCAGGCGCTGTTGTTGGCTGACTGGAGCGGCTTCGATGCCCGCGAAGCCGAGTCGAAGCGCAAGGGCCGGATGCGCGGGCTCGGCATCGCCACCTGTCTCGAATGGACCGGTGGCAACGTGTTCGAGGAACGGGTCACCGTCTCGGTGCAGGCCGACGGCATCATCGAAGTGTTCTCGGCCGTGAACGCCATGGGGCAGGGCATCGCGACCACGCTGGCGCAGCTGGCAGTCGACGCTTTCGGGCGTGCCAATAGAGAAAGTGCGCATCGTGCTGGGCGATACCGACCGTGGCGACGGCTTCGGCAGCGCCGGCTCGCGCTCTCTCTTCACCGGCGGATCGGCCGTTCGGATCGGTGCCGAACGAACCATCGAAAAAGCAAAGGCGCTCGCAGCGCAAGAACTCGAAGTCGCCGCCGCCGACGTGCAGTACGCCGAAGGCATGTTCAAGGTTGCCGGCACCGACCTGCAAGTCGATCTGTTCACCCTGGCGGGCCGTCAGCCACAACAGCAGATCTTCGTCGACTCGACCAGCGCGGTCGCCGGGCCGACCTGGCCGAACGGCTGCCACATCTGCGAGATCGAGATCGACCCGCCCACCGGCGAGGTGGCCGTATTGACCTACGCCTCGGTGAACGACGTCGGTCGGGTCGTCAATCCGGTGATCGTGCGCGGCCAGCTCGAAGGCGGCGCCGTGCAGGGCATCGGGCAGGCACTCTGCGAGCGCGTGGTCTACGACGCCGAAACCGGGCAGCCGCTCACCGGCAGCCTGATGGACTATGCGGCGCCGCGGGCCGACATCCTTGCCTCGATGATCAAGACGGAGTTGGACGAGAGCACGCCTTGCCTCAACAACCCGCTCGGGGTCAAGGGCGTGGGCGAGCTCGGCACCATCGGCGCCACGCCGGCCATCGTCAATGCTGTGGCGGATGCACTTGCGCGCAATGGCCTTGCGGACCGCACACCGCACCTTGACATGCCGCTGTCTGCCGCAAGGCTTTGGCAGCGCATGCAGGCGTCCTAGAAATCGTCAAGCGGCAGGCCGACATAGTTCTCGGCGAGCGAGGTGGATGCGGCGCGCGAATGCACCAGGTAGTCGAGCTCGGCTTCCTGGATCTTCTGCCCGAACTCGCCGGCGTCGGGAAAGCGGTGCATCAGCGAGGTGAACCACCACGAGAAGCGCTCCGCCTTCCAGACGCGGCGCAGGCACAAGTCCGAATAGCGGTCGAGCGCCGACGCGCTGCGATCGGCGTAGAAGATTTCGAGCGCCCGCGACAGATAGCCGACGTCGGCAGTCGCCAGGTTCAGACCCTTGGCACCGGTCGGCGGCACGATGTGCGCGGCGTCGCCGGCGAGGAACAGGCTGCCGAAGCGCATCGGCTCGGCCACGAAGCTGCGCAGCGGCGCGATGCTTTTTTCGAGCGATGGCCCGGTCACGAGCCGCTCCCGCGCTTCGGGGTCGAGCCGAGAACGCAGTTCGTTCCAGAACGCCTCGTCGCTCCAGTTCTCGACCCGTTCCTCGGTGGGTACCTGCACGTAGTAGCGGCTGCGGGTGGCGCTGCGCATGCTGCACAGCGCAAAGCCGCGCTGCGTGTTGGCATAGATCAGTTCGTGCGACACCGGCGGCACGTCGGCCAGCACGCCGAGCCATCCGAAAGGGTAGACCTTCTCGTAGATGTGCAGCGCGTCGGCCGGCACGCTGGACCGGCAAACCCCGTGATAGCCGTCGCAGCCGGCGATGAAGTCGCAGTCGATCTCGTGCGTGGCGCCGTCCTTCTGGTAGCGGACACGCGGGCTCTGGGTGTCGAAGTCGTGCAGGCTCACCGCCGATGCGCCGTAGACGGTTGCCAGGCCCTCGGCCGCGCGCGCCTCCATCAGGTCGCGCGTCACCTCGGTCTGTCCGTACACCGTGACCTGCTTGCCGTCCGTCAGCCCATGCATGTCGATGCGATGCCGCGCGCCCTTGAAGAGCAGCTCGATGCCTTCGTGCGGCAAGCCCTCGGCCTTGGCGCGCGCGTCGACGCCGGCCCGCGCGAGCAGGTCCATCGTGATCTGTTCCAGCACACCGGCGCGGATGCGGCCAAGCACGTAGTCGCCGGTCTGGCGCTCGACGATGACGTTGTCGATGCCGGCCTTGTGCAGCAGTTGGCCGAGCAGAAGGCCGGCGGGACCTGCGCCGATGATGGCGACTTGTGTTCGCATGCGCGTCTCCTGGGGAATGAGCAAGAGCCTACGGCCGTACGGCCGGTGCCGCGTGCCGCCCGGCCATGCGCTGTGCGATCATGAGGCCGCGTGCGCGATGATCGCGCAACCATTGTTTTCATGACCATTGCCAAACCCGATTTCATCGAAGGCATCGCCAAGGGCATGGCAGTGCTCGAAAGCTTCGACACCGAACGCCAGCGCCTCAACGCGACTCTTGCCGCCGAGCGCGCCGGCCTCACGCGGGCCGCGGCGCGGCGCCATCTGCTCACGCTCGCGCATCTCGGCTACCTTGAAACCGACGGCAGCTTTTTCTGGATGGCACCCAAGGTGCTGCGTTTCTCCGGCAGCTACCTGGCGTCGTCGCGGCTGCCGCGCTCGCTGCAGCACACGCTCAACCGGCTGGCGGCGCAAACACTTGAATCGTTCTCCGCCGTGGTGCTCGACGGCGAAGAGGTGGTGATCGTCGCGCGCAGCGGCAGCTACGGCACTGTGACGCGGGTGCTGGCCTACGGCCTCCACCTCGGTGCGCGGCTGCCCGCACATGCCACCTCTACCGGCCGGGTGCTGCTCGCCGCAATGAAGGCGGCCGAGCTGACGCAGTGGCTCAAGGGCCGCAGTCTGCCGCGCCTCACGCCTCAAACCGTGACCCAGGCGCGCATGCTTCGCCAGCGCATCGCGCAGGTGCGCAAGGACGACTTCTGCTTTGCCAGCGAGGAGCACGAGCTCGGCGTGCAGGCACTGGCGGTGCCGCTGCGCGACATGCAGGGCCACACCGTGGCCGCGCTCAACGTGGTGCTCTCGGGCGTGCGGCACCACGAAGACGCCTTGAGGCGCGACATGCTGCCGCTGCTGTTCGAAGCCGCGCGCGAGGTGAGAGCGCTGCTGTGAAAACGCCATGGTGAACTTCGCCGAGGCCGCCACCTCCAACCAACGATGCGACTGCTGCTGCTCGAAGACGATGTGATGATCGGCGAGACCGTGCTCGACCTGCTGCGCGCCGAGCACTACGCGGTCGACTGGGTCAAGGACGGCGACGCCGCCGACACCGCGCTGCGCATGCAGCAGTACGACCTCGTGGTGCTCGACCTGGGCGTGCCGCGCCGCGACGGGCTGGAGGTGCTGCGATCGCTGCGCTCGCGCAAGCAGCGCATGCCGGTGCTGATCGCGACCGCGCGCGATTCGGTGCAGCAGCGCATCGAGGGGCTCGACGCCGGCGCCGACGACTACGTGCTCAAGCCCTACGACCTCGACGAACTGCTGGCGCGCATCCGCGCGCTGCTGCGCCGCGCATCAGGACGCGCCGAGCCGGTGTACGAGCACCTGGGCGTGAGCATCGATCCGCGCACGCGCGAGGTTGCGGTGGGCGGGCAGCCGGTGGTGTTGTCGGCGCGCGAATGGGCGGTGCTCGAGCCGTTGATCGCCCGGCCGGGCATGGTGCTCTCGCGCGCGCAACTCGAAGAAAAACTCTACGGCTGGAAAGACGAGATCAGCAGCAACGCAGTGGAGGTCTACATACACGGCCTGCGCAAGAAACTCGGCGCCGACCTGATTCGCAACGTCCGCGGCGTCGGGTACATGATTCCCCGCGAATGAAGTCTCTTCGCGCACGCCTGTTGTGGTTCTTGCTGGCGGCCATCGTGCTGGCCGCTGGCACGCAGGCTTTCGTCGCCTACCGTACCGTGCTCAAGGAAGCCGACGGAATCTTCGACTATCACATGCAGCAGATGGCGCTCTCGCTGCGCGCCGGGCTGCCGCCGAGCGCGGCGGTGGGCGGGCTCGGTGCAGGCGACGGCAACTTCGAATTCGTGGTGCAGGTATGGACGGCGAGCGGCGTGCGCATCTTCGAATCGGCGGCCGAAGCGGCGCTCCCGCAGCGTGCGGTGCTCGGCTTCTCGAACGTGCAGGCCCGCGGCACCACCTACCGGGTTTTCTCGATCCAGACCGGCGCGCTCGTGATCCAGGTGGCGCAGGACATGGCGGCGCGCCGC
>JBBJMS010000223.1:0-4595 GCA_037720315.1 Variovorax sp.
CGCCCTCGGGCAAGGTGCTGGCGGTGGACGTGCAGCCGGAGATGGTGGCCATGCTTCGAAAGGCCGCGCAGCAGGAGGGCCTGCGCAACGTCGAGCCGTCGCTGGGCACGGAAACCGACGTTCAACTCGCGCCGGGCTCGGTGGACCTGGCCATCATGGTCGACGTCTACCATGAGCTGTCGTTCCCGCACGAGGTGCTCGCGAGCATCGTCCGCTCGCTCAAGCCAGGCGGCCAGCTGGTGTTCGTGGAGTACCGCGCCGAGGACGCCAAGGTGCCGATCAAGGCGCTGCACAAGATGAGCGAGGCGCAGATCCGGCAGGAAGCGCAAGTGCATCCGCTCGAATGGCAGCGCACCGACAGGCGCCTGCCCTGGCAGCATGTGGTGGTTTTCCGAAAGCGGTAGGAGTCCGTTTGAAGTCGCGCAGGCTTGCCGTGCATGGACGCTTTCACCCCAGTGCAGTGTCAAGCAGCATCATGACGACGAAGCCGATCATCAGGCCGCCGGTGGCCCACGCCTCGTGCCCCTTGCGATGCGATTCGGGAATGATTTCATGGCTGATCACATACAGCATCGCACCGGCAGCCAGGGCGAGGCCCCAAGGCAGCAGTCCGGCTGACAGGCCGATCACCGCCGCGCCGAAAACCGCCGCCAGCGGCTCGACGAGACCAGACAGCACGCCGAGTCCCGCAGACATTCCACGACCGTAGCCGACGCTGCGCAGCGCGAGCGCAACCACCAGGCCTTCGGGCACGTCCTGTATCGAGATACCCGTCGCCAGTGCCGCGGCGCCTACCGGGTCCGAGCCCGCGAAAGCGACGCCGATCGCCAAGCCTTCGGGCAGGTTGTGCAGCGAGATCGCGAAGACGAAGAGCCACACGCGCTTCATGGCCCGTGCCTGTGGCCCTTCAAGGCCTTTGACGAAATGCTCATGCGGCACGAGGCGGTCGATGGCGAGCAGGAATGCTGCGCCCAGCAGAATGCCGCCGCCGACCACACCGCCCGCGCCCCAGCTGCCGGCGCCCTGGGCCTTGGCCGCGGCGAGCGCCGGAATCACCAGCGAGAACGAACTGGCGGCAAGCATCACGCCGGCGCCGAAGCCCAGCATGCTGTCGTAGGTGCGTTGAGAGAACTGCTGCGACAGCAGCACGGGCACAGTGCCCAGGGCGGTGGCGAGCGCGGCGATCAGGCCGCCGACCAAAGCGCCCCGCATGCGAGGGTCGTGCCCGGCCAGCGCCTCGAACGCCTGGTACGCGACGACGCTGACGCCAGCCAGCACGATTGACAACCCGATCCATTGGCGCCAGGACCACGGCGGCGACCCGGCCGAATCAGGCAATGGGACCGCGGCGACGAGGGGTTCTGGCTGTGGCGTCATGGCTGGCCTCGAGAGAAAAGGGGAATGAAAGCGAATGGCGCTGCCGCACGCCGCGGGACATCGATGCCCCGCGGCGTGCGGCATGGTGTCAGGCGAAGGCGCTGCTCAGGTTGAGCGCCCCATTCACGCCTGCCGGGAAGAAGCCTCCCTTGTTGACCGATTCCTTGGTCAAGTAGACGATGTTCAGCACGTCGCCGGGCGTGCGGCTGAACGCGATCCCGTCTGCATCCAGCGGGACGATGTTCGAGATCTCCGCCGTCCCGGTGATGCCCTGGTCCACATCGCTCGCGGCATCCAGACTGTCGCGCGCACTGGAGATGGCGTCCGCGCTGGTGCGCAGCGATGGCGTCTGCAGCCCCTTCGCGTAAAGCACGGTCCTGATCAGCCCGGCGTGGTATGCCTCTGCGGCCAGGATGCCTGCGGCCGCTTCCAGATACGCCTTGCTCGTGATCAGTGGCGCGGCGCCCTTGTATGCGGTGACGCCCACGTCCTCGAAGATGTAGGCGCCGAGAAGAAAGGCTTCGTCGCTGGCGTAGGGATCGAAGGCCTGGCCCGCAGTGACGAGTCCGGCGGCACGGGCCGCGGATGAAAAGGCACCGTTGACGGCAGTGCCCACGTCGATCGCGGGTTGTGCAACTGCTGCACTGCCGAGCTCCCGGCGCAAAAAGCGAACGTGGTCGGCTTCGTCCTTGGCAATCTCGCGTGCGTACTGCGCGACCACGGGGTCCTGGAAGGGAACCGCACGCCCGCCGGTGACGGCGCCGCGCGTACCAGTGCCGCCGAGCTGATCGTCCGGAAGCCCCCTGCCGAACACGGCGTACTGATAGAACTGCGCTTCCAGGTATTCGAGGTTGAGCGCGAAGTTCAGGATGTCGGCATCCGATGGGCCGGACGTCGGCGGCGCAACGGGTACGGCCTGGCCGATCGCGTTGCTGCCACCGCCGCCGCATGCCGCGAGGATCGCGCCACCGGCCATTCCGACCGCAAAGCCTCCGCTCTTGCGAAAGAACCTCCGTCGCTCCGCGCGTTTCTCACTGTGCTTTTGAAGCATGTCCAGTTTCACGAGATTTCCAAGCATGAGTTTCTCCTTGGCGCATGACGCACTCGTCAGAGCGTCGCCGTCGCCGGTACCGTAGAAAGCCACCGGAGCGAGCATTCGGACCGGCGGCGAAATGGACACCCGTCGACGTCTCGCGCTAACGCAACGCAATCCGAATGTGAATGTCCGGCACATGTACGTGCGGCAAAGAAGGATTGGATTGACCTCGTTACGATCAAATACGTTTCTCACGATTTTCGATTTTTTCTTACGCTGACTCATCGAGGAAGGGGCATGCGCACGCCTACACGCTTACGGACTACACGCGTACACACTTTGCGTCGTCGAGCAAAATGGCATGCGTTTCATCATTCAAGGCAGGCATCGTTCGCAATGCACCGTTTCACTATTTCCCTGGAAGATGATCTGGCCCGGCAATTCGACGAGTTGATCGTCGACAAAGGCTACGGCAACCGGTCCGAAGCGGTGCGCGACCTCATCCGCTCCCGCCTCGGCAGCGCGGTGCTGGCCAAGACGACGCGCGGAAAGGCCGCGGCCTGGTGCGTGGCCACCGTGAGTTACGTCTATGACCACCATGAACAGACCGTCACGTCGCGGGTGCTCGATTTTCAGCACGACCACCATGACCTGGTGATCAGCACGCTCCACACGCATCTCGACCACGACCACTGCCTGGAAACGGTCGTGCTACGCGGGGCGCTTGCCCCGGTGCGCACCTGCGCCGAAGAATTGATCGCGCTGCGGGGCGTTCGCCACGGCAACATGCATCTGGTGCCGCTCACCGGCGACGCCCGCCATTCCCACGGTGCCAGGGCGTCGCACACTCACCTCAAGCCAGTCAACTGAATGCACTTGCGCCATATCCCGCAACGACGAACGCCGACATCCATTTGCCCCAAAGCCGCGTATTCTGTTCAGTCCTAAGTCGATCCACCCATCACGTTCACCTGTACCTCGGATGTCGAACTCCCGCATTCGCGCCTTGCTGCTCACCATCTGTCTGTTGGGCAGCTTGCCGCTGCAGACCATTTCGAGCGTGATCGCGGGCGTGCTCGGGCCGCGCCATCTGCACCAGACAGCCGAGTTGGAGAAAACGCCAGCCGACCCGATGGCTGGATGGAAGGATTTCCGTCGCGCGAAGTACGACACGCCGGGGGCAACTGCGTCGGTTGGGCATTCGCACGCGCACCTGCACGAGCTGGCGCTTCGCCACCATCACGAGCACGGCGACGGCAGCTTCGTGAACCTCGAGGCATCCGTCGATGGTGACGGCGCTCCCGCCGACTTGGCGCAGGCGAGCGCATCATTCGTGTTCGTCGCCGCGCGGGGCACCGCGCCTTTGCCGCAGCCGCTCGAAGCGTTCGGCGCAGTCTGGCGGCCGCTGACCGCGCAGCCGATGAGCAGCCAGCACCCACGGCGCATCGAGCGCCCACCGCAAACAAGCGTCTGACCTGGATCGGGCTGGACCCGATCTCGACGCTTCGGTGCGCTGCACATTCGTGGGGGCCACCCAATCGCCGTTCCAGATATCCCCGCGCCTGCGTCTCTGCACGCCCCGCGGTCACGCGATGGTCGGCACACGCAACGCCACGCCCTTCGGGGCGGCACACCCTTTCTTTCCTCACTCTGAGTCATCGCTGAGGCGATGATGTCGGGAGAACATCATGGATTCCACCTTGGAAGCAACCTGCATTGAAGCAGGTCGCCGCTTGGGCTACGACCTCTATGTCTATCGCAGCCGGCGGGAGATCGACCGGTTGCCTGCCAGCGTTCGAGAAGGTTTCGACCATGCGGCGGCACGAGGTCCGGCGCGCGAGGCACCGGACCGCTTCACGAGAAAGTGGCTTCAGCTGCGCACCCAGGCCGTCGTGCGCGGCCGCAGCTTCGACGAGCAGGTCACGCCACTGCTGCTGCAAAAGCTCGACGTTGCACAGTGCCCCGTCACCCGGGTCGCTTTGACGCACGGCGAACTCAAGGATTCGGACTGGTCCGTCGACCGTCTGAACAACGATGGCGGCTACGCCCCCAACAACCTCGCCGTGATGAGCACCCGGGCCAACAAAGCCAAGGGCCGCCGCTCATTCGAAGAGGTTCAACACCTGGCGTGTTTGGACGCGCCGTCCGAAGGGCTGCAGCCGATCGAGTGGCTGCGCATGGC
>JBBJMS010000224.1:0-4539 GCA_037720315.1 Variovorax sp.
CGTTCCAGCACGGCATCGACGGGTCGAAGCCGCGTGCAACTGTTGGCGCAAGGGTGACTGTCGGCCAATTGCCGGTTTTCGAACGTCCCCGCAGCGGGGACTGTCCTGGCGGTGACGTGAGTTGGAAATCTCTCGGGACTTCAACCGAAATGCGGTATTGCCCCGCAGCAGGCAGGAACGCGGCCTGGTGCGGCGTTGCTCGGCCGAAGAGTTGTCGACGGAAAGCACTACTGCTGGTAAAGACTGCGCACGCGCATCGGTCGCGATGGCGGGCAAAGTGCCCAATGTGCGAACGACCGGGTCATCGAGCTCTTCGCGGCGCGCCAAGCGTGAATCGCTGGCCTTCTCTCGGGCTGACGGCTCGGTTGCAATCCCTCAAGCGGCGCCGTCTGATGCTGCGATCCTGCCGCCCGGGCCGGAGTGCCACTGCGCCAGCTGCTCACGCAGCGCCTCGCCCGATCGCGCCGGCAGCTCGCAGCTGCCATGTCGGCACAGGTAGGCCTCCCCCGCGATCCGTCCTTCGAGCAGTGGCATCGATCCGGGTAAACCGCGGAAACGCGTGACCAGCGGCGCGAATGCCGACTGCGCCCCCGCCCACAGGCCTTCGCTGCCCGGGCCCGCCGGGATCGCAAGATCGGCCCCCCGCTCGGCCAGCAGCTGGGCGTGCAGCAGCGCCGGCGCGGCCATCGGTGTGTCCTCCATCAATGCACCATGTCGCTCGAGCGTCGCGCCGGCGATCTCGGCCCAGTCGCCGCGTTCATAGGGAACGGCCAGGCGAAGCAGCAGCTCGCACGCCGCTGCAGTGCCCGAGGGCACGGCACCGTCGTAGAGGTCCCGCGCTCGCATCGGCAGCTGCGCCGACGCGCTGTCGAAGAAGCCTTCGACCGGGTCATGGAAGCGCTCGATCATGCGGCCGGCCAGGTCGAGCGCGGCCTTCAGCCACTCCGGCTCGCCGGTTGCGGCATGCAACTCCACGAGGCCGAGCCCGAGCTGCGCATGGTCGGCCAGATAGCCCTCGTCGCGCAGCGTGCCGTTGCGCCAGGCGTGATGGACCCGCCCATCTCGCACCATGGCGGCCAGCAGGAAGCGCGCAAGGTTTCGCGCGACCTGCACGAAGTCGTCGCGCCCGAGCAGTCGCCCTCCTTCAGCGAACGCGCGCAGCGCCATGCCGTTCCAGTCGGTCAGCACCTTGTCATCGGTGATCGGCCAGACCCGCCGGGCACGCGCCGCGTAGAGGCGCTCGCGCACCGAGCGTTCCCAGGTCGCGAAGGCCTCGGGGTCCAGGCCGAGTTCGGCGCGCAGCGCCTGCGGATCGCGCGGCTCGAGCACGTTCGTGCCGTGCTCCCAGTTGCCTTTTTCGGTCAACCCGTATAGGCGTGCAGCAGCCTGCGCATCGGCGCCGAGCAGGCTGCGGAACTCGGCCAAGGTCCAGACGTGAAACTTGCCCTCGACGCCCTCGGCGTCGGCGTCCTGCGCCGCGCTGAAGGCCGCCGGGGCGGCCACGGGATGCATCTCGCGCAGCAGGTAGGCGAGCGTGTCCTCGGCAACAAAGCGCAGCCTTTCTTCGCCGGTCAGCCTGAACGCGCCAGCGTAGACGCGCGCGAGCTGCGCGTTGTCGTACAGCATCTTCTCGAAATGCGGCACATGCCAGCGCTCGTCGGTGGAGTAGCGAGCGAAGCCGCCACCGATGTGGTCATAGATTCCGCCGGCGGCCATGTGGTGCAGCGTCGTGACGAGCATCGTGCGCGCGCTGCCGTCGCCGCTGGCGGCCAGCGTCAGCAGGTATTGCAGCAGCGGTGACTGGGGAAACTTCGGTGCATTGCCGAAGCCGCCATGCGTCCGGTCGAAGCCGCGGCGGATCTGGGCCACCGCCTGCCGGTGCACATCATCGGCCGGCGCGCGCGGCGTGAGGGTCGTGCCGCGGCGCACATGCCCGAGAAGCGATTCGGCCTGTTGCTCGATGTCGGCACGGCGGTGCGTCCAGGCGTCGCGCACGGCGGCGAGCACCTGGGAGAAGCTGGCCGTGCCTTGGCGCGGTCGCGGCGGGAAGTACGTGCCGCCGAAGAACGGCGCGAGCTTCGGCGTGAGGAACATATTCATGGGCCAGCCGCCGTGGCCGGCGAGCGCCTGCAGCGCGCTCATGTAGACATGGTCGACGTCGGGGAGCTCCTCGCGGTCGACCTTGATCGCGACGAAGCCATCGGCCAGCTGGCGCGCCAGCCCCAAGTCCTCGAAGCTCTCGCGCTCCATCACATGGCACCAGTGGCAGGTGGCGTAGCCTACCGACAGCAGGATCGGCTTGTCCTCGGTGCGCGCCTTCGCAAACGCTTCTTCACCCCAGGGATACCAGTCCACCGGGTTGTGCGCGTGCTGCAGCAGGTAGGGGCTGGTCTCGCGGGCAAGGCGGTTGGCGGGGCGGCCCGGTGGCCGCGAAGAGTGGGGCGTCATGGGCAGTGGCTCGGGCGTCGGCGTTTTTCCGAGAACGCTCGCCATTGTGTTCGCCTATGCTCTATCGAAGGCTTGGCCATGGTCAATGAAAGCAGGCGGTGGATGGAAACCTCGGATGTCATTCCGACGTTTCCCACCTTGGTCTGGAAACTCCAGATCGAGGCCGGCTTGCGCGACGCTCTGGCCGCAAGGATCCGGCGATGCTGACCGACATGCGTGCGGCGCGGACGGCCGCCACTCGAACCCGGCCACGGGGTGGCAGTCAGCACAAGCGCGGCATGAACGCGAGGACTTTCGCGAGTTGGTTTCGTGTGTCGATCGTGGCATCACCAGCATCCTGCGATTCCTGCGTATCGGTCATGACGCGTTCGAGATCACTGCCTGCTGGGGCACGGTTCTGGCCAAGGGAGCTGCACACAAGATTCACAGCCACCCAAACAACTTCCTGAGCGGTGTCGACTACGTGCGCACCCAGCCCGGCACCGACACGATCAACTTTCATCACCTGAGAAGACAGACCTCACTAGGCCCCGCTCGTGGAGCTGACGGCGGACAACACCGACCCGGTGGTAGTCAAGGTGCGCAACGGAACGCTTCTGATGTTTCCCTCGTTTATGGAGCACTCCGTCGATGCCAACATGAGCGAGGAAGAACGAATCAGCGTCAGCTTCAACGTGATGTTCTCTTCGTTCACGCGGCAGTTGAGCAAACCGCTCTGGTAACACCAACCGGGAGACCCTGATGGACGACGAGACACTCAACCTCAGCATTCGCAAGTTCCTCAAAATGGTCGGCGTCAACTCGCAGCGCGAAATCGAGCAGGCGGTGGCGAAGGCCGTCGCCGCCGGCGCCGGCACCGAGACGCTTGCCGCCACCATGACCCTGGAGATCCCCGAGCTGGGGCTCAAGGTCAAGTTCGACGGCGACATCAAGCTGCATTGACCTTCCACCGCTGGGAGTCCAAATGGAAGGCATGAGGTGTGATTGCCATTCCTGCGACACCGGCGAACGCTACACCTCCACGGGGATGGGGCGGCGCTGAGATGCACGACGCCGACAAGGTCGCAGCGGTGCTGCGTTATCACGAGCGCACCAAGCACCAGTTCCACCGCTATGCGCGCTCCGCCGGCACCCTGGATTGGGTGAACCAGCCCAACCCGTTCCGCCGTTACGAGGGCGCGCCGCTGATGCAGTTGCCCATCCTTGGCGTGGACGAAGAGCCGCTGTCGCCTCGCTACGAAGATCTCTATCGGCGCGGCTCGGTGCCGAGCGCGCCGCTAACGGTTTGCTCGCTGTCGAGGCTGTTCGAGTACGCGCTTGCGCTGTCGGCGTGGAAGCAGGCGGGCGGCACGCGTTGGGCACTGCGCAGCAACCCTTCGAGCGGCAACCTGCATCCCACCGAGGGCTACCTGCTGATCGGCGCGCTTCCCGGGCTCGCGGACGCGCCCGGCCTGTACCACTACGCGCCGAGAGAGCACGGTCTGGAACGGCGCGCGAGCGGCTCCGCGGAGTGGTTCGCGCATTTGATGCGAGAGTTTCCAGCGCAGGCCTTTCTGGTCGGGCTCTCGTCCATCCACTGGCGCGAGGCGTGGAAGTACGGTGAACGCGCGTTCCGCTATTGCCAGCACGACGCGGGCCATGCCATCGCTACGCTCCGTATCGCCGCCGCGACCCTGGGCTGGAGCGCTGTCGTGTTGCATGGCTTGGCCGATGAAACCATCGAAGACTTGCTGGGGCTCAACCGCGCCGAGGACTTCGCAGGCGCCGAGCGCGAACAGCCGGAACTCGTCATGCTCGTCTGGCCCAACGCCTCGGCCGGGCCGTGGCGTGCAGGCGCGCAGCGCGCCCTGCCTCTCGGCCTTGATCCGCTGCTGGTGCGCGAACTCGCGAAGCAAGGCTGGCGCGGAACAGCGAACCGGCTCAGCCGAGACGACCCGGTCGCCTGGACTGTCATTGACGAGGTGGCGCTCGCCGCACGCAAACCGAGCAGCGAGCGGTATGCCTTGGAGCTGTTCGACGCGCCTGCCCCGCCGCATGAAATCGCAGCGTTCCCAGACGGGCCGCCGGCGGGCCGAATCATTCGCCAGCGGC
>JBBJMS010000225.1:0-4523 GCA_037720315.1 Variovorax sp.
TATTTCGCTGCGGGGGACACTCCATGCCCTCGGCACGGGAAACGCCGGGTCGTGGCGGCCGATCAACCACCACCCTGAACGATCACGTCGGTGGTGTGCTCTGCGCAGCGAAATACAGGAGGAGGCTTGCGGCCCTAGGCCGCGCCGGGGGACATTCGCGGAGCAGCGCACGCCGTCGGCGTGATGGCGCCCCAGGCCACCGCCGCTTCGGCTTGAACGAAAGTGCTTCAACTCAGCCGGCACGCTTGTTGAGAATGGCCGTCGAGGCGCGCGAATTCGGCTTGCGGCCCAGCGCCTCGCTGATGTACACGCCCGCATCGATCAGCCGGTCGAGGTCGATGCCGGTCTCGATGCCCATGCCGTGCAGCATGTACACCACGTCCTCGGTCGCAACGTTGCCGGTGGCGCCCTTGGCATACGGGCAGCCGCCGAGCCCGGCCGAGGACGTGTCGTACTGCCACACGCCCATCTCCAGGCTCGCGAACGTGTTGCCCAGCGCCTGGCCGTAGGTGTCGTGGTAGTGCCCGGAGACATCGTCGATGCAGTAGTGCGCAAGCGTCGCCTCTAAAGCACGCTGCACCTTGACCGGCGTGCCGACGCCGATGGTGTCGGCCACGCCCACATGCTGCACGCCGATGCCTTTCATGAGCCCGGCCAGCATGCCGACCCGCGACGGCGCGATCTCGCCCTCGTACGGGCAGCCCACTGCGCACGACATCGCGCCGCGCACGTAGATGCCCTTCTCGCGCGCAGCCTCGACCACCGGACGGAAGCGCTCGATGCTCTGTTCGATCGAGCAGTTGATGTTGCGCTGGCTGAAGGCTTCGCTCGCTGCGCCAAACACGACGATCTCATCGGGCCATTCTTCGCGCGGTGCGGCGACCGCGGCTTCGAAGCCTTTCAGGTTCGGCGTCAGCACCGAATAGCGCACGCCAGGCATGCGCCGGATGCCGTGCATCACGGACGCAGCGTCGGCCATCTGCGGCACCCACTTCGGGCTGACGAAGCTCGTGACCTCGATCTCCTTCAGGCCGGCATCCTGCAGGCGGTGCACCAGGCCGATCTTGATTTCGGCCGGCACCGGCTGCTTTTCGTTCTGCAGGCCATCGCGCGGGCCGACGTCGACGATCTTGACGCGGTTGGGGAGCTTCATCGGTTGGGACTTTCGGTGCTAGGGCAGTGCAGGCGTGAAGCATCGCGGCCAATGCCAGGGATACCGCGGAACCGGCTTCGCCGGGCCACCGGTATCGCCCCCTTGAGGAGGAGGCGCCGCAGGCGTTTTGGGGGTGATCTTAGTATCCGCGCTCCGGCTCGACCACACCGGCGATGGGTTCTCCACGCTCCAATGCGCGGATCTTGCCGGCGATCTGCGCAACGGAGGCGCCGCGCACGGTGCGGGCGGAGCCGTGCGGCGTGACCACGATCTTCGGATGGTGCCAGAAAGGATGTTCGGCAGGCAGGGGCTCGACCTCGAACACATCGAGCGTCGCGCCGGCGAGCACGCCGTCGTCGAGCAGCGCGATCAGATCGGCCTCGACCAGGTGCGCACCGCGCGCCACGTTGATAACGTAGCCGCCCGGCTGCCCCCCGTTGACCAGCGAGAGGTTGCGCCGGTTCAGGATGCCGTGCGTGGCATCGGTGAGCGGCAGCAGGTTGACCAGCACCCGGCTGGCACCGAGGAAGGCATCGAATTCAGACTCACCCGCGAGCGCACCGGGCCTTCGATGGCCTTGGGCGAACGGCTCCAGCCATTGACCGGGAATTCGAACTGCGCGAGCGCACGGGCCACGCGTTCGCCGAGTACCCCCAGACCCATCACGCCGACGGCGAAGTCCTTGCGCTCGCGCGGCTTGCGAAAGCTCCAGCGGCCTTCGCGGGCATCGGCGTCGTAGATGTCGAATTCGCGGAAATGCCGGATCAGCGCGTGGCAGACGTACTCGGCCATCTGCACCGACATGCCGGCATCGTCGAGCCGCACCACCCGGGTCTGCGGCGGCAGCCTGAGCTTGAGCAGCGCATCGACGCCGGCGCCGATGTTGAACAGGCCGCGCAGTTGCGGTTGCTCGTTTAGAAACTGCTGCGGCGGCGCCCACACCACCGCATGGTCTGCCGGGGCGGCGCCGGGCGCCCAGTTTTCCACCTCGGCTTCGGGCAAGGCGGCGCGCAGGCCTTCGATCCAGGGGTCGGGGCGGGTGTCGGTCAGGCAGACGGTGATTCGCATTCGGGAAGTCATTCCCTGAGCTTAAGGTGCGATTGCGCAAGAGCTCCGCCCCCTCGGCGACCTGATCGCCGGGCGCGTAGAGGAGCTCTTCCACAGTGCCATCGGCTGGCGCGGCAATCGTGTGCTCCATCTTCATCGCCTCCATCACTGCCAGCGGCTGGCCTCTGGCAACCTTGTCGCCGGCCTTGACCGCAAAGGACACCACCTTGCCCGGCATCGGCGCGGTGAGCCGGCCGCCTTCGGCATGGGTTTCTCCGGCGTGGGCCAGACGGTCGACCGTGACGATCTTGGTGGCACCGTGCGCCGCGAAGACATGCATCGTCGCGTTCTGGTGGTAGACGTTCAGGGTGTGGCGCTGGCCGGCGAACTGCACTTCGATCTCGTTCTCAGGAAAGCGGCCAATCACCAGCGGCCCCGACGCATTGCCCACGCGCAGCATCATGGCGCCGTCGTGCAGATAGCGCAGTTCGGCGCTCTGCGTCTCGCCGCGGAAATCGAACTCGAAGGGCCGATGCGCGACGCCGTGCGACTGCCAGCCGTCGCGGCGGCTGAACGGATCGGCCGTGGCCGTGCCTGCTTCGTCGAGCAGGGTGCGCGCGACCGACGCTGCCGCGGCCAGCGGCAGGCCGAGCGGTTCCTGGTCGAACAGCACGGCGCGCTCGCGCTCGATCAGTGCCGTGTCGAGCCTGGCGTGGGCAAAGGAGTCGGTGCGCAGGATGCCACGCAGGAACTGCACGTTGGTCGCCACGCCGACGATGTGCACTTGCGCCAGCGCCGCATCGAGCCGGGCCAGTGCTTCATCGCGCGTGGCGCCGTGCACGATGAGCTTGGCGATCATCGAGTCGTAGAAGGGCGAGATCACGCCGCCTTCGCGCACGCCGTCGTCGATGCGCAGGCGGCTGCGCTGAAACGCCGTGGCCGGCGGCTTGCGATAGACATGCAGGGTGCCGGTGGCCGGCAGGAAGTCGTTGTCCGGGTTCTCGGCGCAGATGCGCGCCTCGATGGCGTGGCCGTGGATTTGCAGTTGGCTTTGCTGCAGCGGCAGCGGCTCGCCGGACGCGACGCGCAATTGCCACTCGACCAGATCGAGCCCGGTGATGGCTTCGGTCACCGGGTGTTCGACCTGCAGGCGCGTGTTCATCTCCATGAAGAAAAAATTCATCTCGCCGCCATCGCGCTGTTCGACGATGAATTCCACGGTGCCGGCGCCGACGTAGTCGACCGCGCGCGCGGCGGCGACCGCGGCCTCGCCCATCTGCTGGCGCATGGCCTCGGTCATGCCCGGTGCGGGCGCTTCCTCGAGCACCTTCTGGTGGCGCCGCTGCACCGAACAGTCGCGCTCGAACAGGTACACATAGTTGCCCTGTGCGTCGCCGAACACCTGGATCTCGATATGGCGCGGCCGCTGCACGTACTTCTCGATCAGCACCGCGTCGTCGCCGAAGCTGTTGATCGCCTCGCGCTGGCACGAGGCCAGCGCCGAAGCGAAGCCATCGGCCTTCTCGACGATCCGCATGCCCTTGCCGCCTCCGCCGGCGCTGGCCTTGATCAGCACCGGGTAACCGATGCGGTCGGCTTCGCGCTGCAGCAGTTCGGGGTTCTGGTCGCTGCCGTGGTAGCCGGGCACCAGCGGTACGCCGGCCTTCTCCATCAGCTGCTTGGACTCGGCCTTGAGGCCCATCGCCTTGATCGCCGATGGCGGCGGGCCGATGAAGACCAGGCCCGCTTCGGCGCAGGCGCGCGCGAACTCCTCGTTCTCGCTCAGGAAGCCGTAGCCCGGATGCACCGCCTCGGCGCCGGTGGCCAGCGCCACCGCAATGATCTTGCCGCCGCACAGGTAGCTTTCCTTGGCCGCAGCCGGCCCGATGTTTACTGCCTCGTCGCACACTGCCACGTGCTTGGAATTCGCGTCCGCGTCCGAATAGACGGCAACGGTCTTGATGCCCATGCGGCGCGCCGTGGCGGCCACGCGGCAGGCGATTTCGCCGCGGTTGGCGATGAGGATTTTTGTGAACATGGTTCGGGTCCGGTCTCTTGGTTTGAGCTTGTTTTGGAAAATAGTGGATCAGCCGCCGCAAGCCGCTTTTGGCGCCTTGTCGAGCGTGGAAGCGCGCGTTACCAGGCCAAGCTTGGCCAGCAGCTCGCGGTCGTCTTCGGCTTCCGGGTTGTCGGTGGTGAGCAGCTTGTCGCCATAGAAAATCGAGTTGGCGCCGGCCAGGAAGCACATTGCCTGGACCGCTTCGCCCATCTGGCGCCGGCCAGCGGACAGGCGCACGCGCGCCTGCGGCATGGTGATGCGTGC
>JBBJMS010000226.1:0-4488 GCA_037720315.1 Variovorax sp.
TCCACGAGTTCGGCATCACCATCGTGGCTGCGGTGCTGATCTCGATGTTCGTGAGCTTCACGCTCGACCCGATGCTCTCCAGCATCTGGCACGACCCTGCGATCCTCGGACCGGCTCAGGACGGTCGCAAGAGTTGGTACGACAAGACCATCGGCCGGGTGACCGGCTGGTTCGACCGCGCCACCGACCGCCTGGCCGAGGGCTACCAGGGCATCCTGCGCTGGTCGCTGGTGCACAAGCTCGCCACGTTGTTCGCGGCGCTGGGCATCTTCATCGCCAGCGTCTTCATGGTGCCGCTGCTCGGCACCGAGTTCGTGCCCAAGGCCGACTTCTCCGAAACGGCGATCAGCTTCTACACACCGGTCGGCTCTTCGCTCGAAGTGACCGAGGCCAAGGCGCGCCAGGTCGAAGGCCTGCTGCGCGAGATGTCCGAGGTGCGCTACACGCTCGCGACCATCAACACCGGCGACGCGCAGGGCAAGATCTACGCGAGCATCTACGTGCGGCTGGTCGATCGCGGCCAGCGCAGCCGCAGCGTCGACCAGATGTCGGGTGTGCTGCGCGAGCGGCTGCACTCGGTGCCGGGCCTCACCGTCACCCACGTCGGGCTGCGCGATTCGGTGGGCGGCAACAAGGCGGTCGAGTTCTCGCTGCAGGGCCCCGACCTGAAGGAACTGGACCGTCTCACGCAAAGGGTGATGGAGGCAGTCCGCCCGATCCCGGGCCTGGTCGATCTCGATTCGAGCCAGAAGCCGAACAAGCCGACGGTGAGCGTGGTGATGCGGCGCGATGCCGCGTCCGACCTCGGCCTTGGCGTGGCGCCGGTCGCGGCCGCACTGCGCACGCTGGTGGCAGGCACCACGGTCGGCAACTGGCGCGCGCCCGACGATCAGACCTACGACGTGAACGTGCGCCTTGCGCCCGAAGTGCGCAATTCGCCGGCCGACCTGGCGCGCCTGCCCTTCGTCAGCACGGTGATGGGCGCCAACGCCGACGGGTCGAGCCGCATCGTGCGGCTGCAGCAAGTGGCCGAGGTGCGCGAAGCCACCGGGCCGAACCAGATCAACCGCCGCGCACTCGCGCGGGAGGTCGCCATCAACGCCAACGTGGCCGGCCGCTCGCCCGGCGAAGTCTCGGCCGACGTGCGCAGCGCGCTGGCCGGCATCGCCTTTCCTCCGGGCTACGGCTGGCAGTTCAGCGGCGCGACCAAGAACATGCAGGAGTCGTTCGGCTATGCGGTGTCGGCACTGGCCCTTGCGATCATCTTCATCTACATGATTCTTGCGAGCCAGTTCAAGAGCTTCCTGCAGCCGCTGGCGCTCATGACGGCGCTGCCGCTCACGCTCATCGGCGTGGTGTTGGCGCTCCTGATATTCGGCTCGACGCTGTCGATGTTCTCCATCATCGGCATCGTGATGCTGATGGGCCTGGTCACCAAGAACGCGATCCTGCTGGTGGACTTTGCGATTCGCGCGCGCGCGCCCGGCATCGCCGCCGACGGCAGCACCGTCGCCGGCCTGCCGCGCGCCGAAGCGCTACTGCTGGCCGCGCGCGTGCGGCTGCGCCCGATCCTGATGACAACGCTGGCGATGATCTTCGGCATGGTGCCGCTCGCCTTCGCGGTGAGCGAAGGCTCCGAGCAGCGCGCACCGATGGGCCAGGCCGTGATTGGCGGCGTGATCACCTCGTCGCTGCTGACGCTGGTCGTGGTGCCGGTGGTCTATTGCTACATGGACGACCTCGCCGCCTGGGCGCGGCGGCGCTGGCATCGCGGCGCGCGCACGGTAAAGCCAGCGGAGCCGCTTGAGCCGCCACCTAAAATTTGAACTTTGTCTTGATCGTCCTGAGCTACACGAGGAAATGAGAACGCGATGAACCCGATACCGACCATGGAGCGCCTGCGCTTCAACATGATCGAGCAGCAGATCCGCCCCTGGGACGTGCTCGATCTCGAAGTGCTCGACCTGCTGGCGCTAATCCGGCGCGAGGACTACGTGCCCGCGGCCCACCGCGGGCTGGCTTTCTTCGACATGGAAATCCCGCTCGAAGGCGCAAAGAACCGTGAGCGGGGCCAACGCATGCTCTCGCCCAAGGTCGAGGCCCGCATGCTGCAGGACCTGCATGTGCAAAAGCATGAGACGGTGCTCGAGATCGGCACCGGCTCGGGTTTCATGGCCGCCCTGCTGGCGCACCGCGCCGCCGAAGTGCTCACGCTCGAAATCGATCCCGGCCTGGCGACAGCCGCGGGCGGCAACCTGCGCCGTAACGGCGTCCTGAACGTCGAAGTGCGCCATGCCGACGGCGCCGTGCCGCTGCCCAGCGGGCCGACCTTCGACGTGATCGTCCTCAGCGGCTCCGTCGCACGCCTTCCGCAGAGCCTGATGGGCTCGCTCAAGATGGGCGGCCGGCTGGCGGCCATCGTCGGCGACGAGCCGATGATGCGCGCGCACTTCGTGACGCGCGTCGGTGAAGGCAAGTGGGACATCGTGCAGCCGTGGGACACGGTCGCGCCGCGGCTGCTCAACTTCCCGACGCCTTCGCGCTTCAATTTCTAGAGCGCCGCAGCAACCATGATCGACCAGATCCGCCCCGCCGAACTCTCCGACTGGTTTGCACGCGATGCGGCTGCGCAACCGGTGTTGCTCGACGTGCGCGAGCCCTGGGAGCTGCAGACCGCGAGCGTCGTGCCGCATGGCTTCGCCCTGGTCGCGATGCCGATGAACGAGGTGCCGGCCCGCCTGGCCGAACTCGATCCGGCGCAGCGCATCGCCTGCCTCTGCCACCACGGTGCGCGCAGCCAGCGTGTGGCGGCTTTCCTGGCCCAGAACGGTTTTGCCGAGGTGGCGAACGTCGCCGGCGGCATCGACGCCTGGTCTGCGCAGCAAGACCCCTCCATTCCGCGCTACTGATTTCAACTCCTAGGACCGCTCATGCCCGTGCCCCGGCTTCCTCTTTCGGCCGCTCTCGCCGTCGTGCTCGCGCTGCCGGCGCACGGCCAAAGCCTGATCGATCTGTATGAATCCGCGCGCGGCTACGACGCGACCTACCAGAGCGCGCTTGCGCAGTACGACGCCAGCGTGGCGCGTGCGGCGCAGGCCAGGGCGGCCATCCTGCCGGCGGTCGGGCTGTCGGCCGGCGCCACGCGCACCGAGCTGGAAGTCGACACGCCACTGGGCAACGCCTCGCGCGGATACAACACGCAGACTGCCGGCATCAACGCCACCCAGCCCCTCTACCGGCCCGCGAACTGGGCCACCTACGAACAGGGCAAGCGCCAGGCCGAGATCGCACAGGCCGTGCTGACGACGGCCGATCAAGACTTGGTGGTGCGCGTCAGCCGGTCGTACTTCGACGTGCTCGCCGCGCGGGACACGCTGGCACTGGTGCGGGCGCAGAAGATCGCCGTCGGCGAGCAGCTCGCCTCGGCCAAGCGCAACTTCGAGGTCGGTACTTCCACCATCACGGATTCGCGCGAAGCGCAGGCGCGCTTCGACCTGGTGGTGTCGCAGGAGATCGCCGCCGAGAACGACCTGCAGGTCAAGAAAATCGCGCTCGACCAGCTGGTCGGACGGCCCGGCAGCGTGCCGGTCGCGCTGGCCGCGCCGGTGGTGCTGCCCGACGTTCTGCCGGCCGACATGAACGCCTGGGTCATGCAGGCCGAAGACATGCATCCGGCCATTCGCCAGGCGAGGCTCGGCGTCGACGTCGCGGGACTCGAAGTGCAGAAGGCCGAGGCCGGCCACAAGCCCACGATCGATGCCAACCTGGGCTACAACATCAGCAACAACCCGCAAGGCACCAGCACCACCGTCGGCAAATCGCGCATCAATGCAACCACGGTCGGCGTAGTGTTCAGCATGCCGCTCTTCGCCGGCTATGCGATCGAGAACCGCGTGCGGGAAACGCTGGCGCTCGAAGAGCAGTCGCGCTCGGTGCTGGAGTCGACCCGGCGCAGCGTCACGCAGGCTACGCGCGCGGCCTACCTCGGGCTGGTGTCGGGGGCAGGCCAGGTCAGGGCGCTCGAAGCCGCCGAGGCTTCGAGTCAGAGCGCACTCGACGCCAACCGGCTCGGCTACCAGGTGGGCGTGCGCATCAACATCGACGTGCTCAACTCGCAGAGCCAGCTGTTCCAGACAAAGCGCGATCTGGCAGTGGCGCGCTACAACGTGCTGCTGGGCAACCTGACGCTGCGGCAGGCGAACGGGACGCTCACGGCCGACAACCTGCGCGCCATCAACGGCACGCTGGCGACCGACGGCAGGCCTGCTGTGGACAGCACCGCCACGCCGGCGCAGCCCGCCAACCAGACGCCCGACCAGAACCAGCAGCAACGACAGCAGCAACAGCGGCAACGGGGCCAGGCGCCCGGCGCACCGACGACGATTCCGGTCGTTCCGCCGGTGCAGGTGCCGCAGTTCAATCCGCAGCCGCCGGCGATGCCCGTGCCGCCACCGCCGCCGGTGATCCTGCCACCGGGGCGTTAGCAGA
>JBBJMS010000227.1:0-4486 GCA_037720315.1 Variovorax sp.
TGATCGGCCTGTGGGACGACTGGAAAGCCGTTCATCTTCCCGGCCTGCCGCTCGCCGTAATCGTCGCACCGCCGGCCGACTTCGCCGACGTCAACGGCGCGGTGCATGACGCGGCCTCGATGAATTTGCGAGCGCGACTGGTGTTTCTCGGCAAGTGCCACGACAGCATGGCGGGCACCGGCTCCATGTGCACCGCAGCCGCATCCCGCGTGCCGGGCTCGGTCGTCCACAAGGTGGTCGGCGCGGCAGCGGCGGCTACCCATGCCTTGCATATCGGACACCCGCTGGGTGTGATGGAGGTCAAGGTTGTCTGCGAGGCCGCCGCCGAACCGTCACGACCGACCTTCTCTGCACTGGGCCTCGCACGGACCGCGCGACGGCTGATGAGCGGAAGCATCTATGTGCCGCTCGACGATTGAAGTCCCAGAGCAGAACTTTTCCTTTGTGCAACGTGCAACCAGCCGTGTACTGACATCAGCCCACTCCCATATCGAAGGGTAATAACTTGTTGTCGATGCGTTCCGAACGTAAGGCCGATCTTTCCAGTCCCGACATGCAGCCCTGAACGCAAACGCTGCTCCCATCAAGCATTGCGGCGCGTCTTGCGGCACGAATTAGCCGCCCTTTGCGCATTGCAGCCTTGCTTCTTGTTGCGCTTTCTTCCGAGGCATCGAGAGGACAGAGCACTTTCGACGTATAGAGTGGCCGTTCGCCGCAACAGCAACAGCACCTCCGCCCCGACAGGCCCGAAAGAAGATCCCGCGTTCACATGCAGTTTGAAAAATGGAGCGGCCTTGCCGGACTTCGGTTCCTGTTGGCTTTCATCGTTGTCGTGACGCACCTCGCGGCCTACACGCCGCTCGGCGCGTGGGGCGTGGTTCCGAGCTTCGGCTCGTTCGAAGCCATCCTGGGTTTCCTGCTGATCAGCGGCTATTCGATCGGGGCTTCGTATGCGAAGGAGCCGCAGGGCTTTCTGGTGCGGCGGGCGAAGCGCATCTACCCGGTGTACCTCGCGAGCCTGGCGCTTAGCTACATCGTTTATGTGCTGGCGAACTCGGCGCATCCGACATGGTGGGTCACGTTGTCGAACGTGCTGTTTCTGAACCAGATCCTTACGCAGAATTCGCTCGTGTCTTCGGCGTGGAGCCTCGCGCTCGAGTTCTGGCTCTACGGCCTCACGCCCTGGTTGCTGAGGACCGACGGCCCAACGCTGCGGCGGCTGATGTTCGCGTCCTTCGGCGCGTACCTGCTCTACACCTGCGGTCGGACGCTGCTGCAATGGGACTATTACGCCGATGTCGGCTACGGCGGCAACCTGCTCTTTCTTTCCTTCGCTTACCTGGCTGGCCTGCGTCTGGCGCGCGAACCGCAAGCGGCGCGGTCGGTCCTGCGCGACATCGCAATCATGTTCACGCTGCACATCGGGCTGGCGACAGCAATCCAGTTCGCGTCGAGCTGGCGGCACGGAATCGCAAGCGACTTCCTGCGCGACGGGATCGATGCGTACATGTTGCAGGCCTGCACGCTCGCGCTCGTCCTTTGGGCGTTCAGGGCGATCACGACCCGCCCAGTCAACAACGTGCCTGCCTCGCGTCTGCTGCGGCTGATGGGAGACATTTCGTTCCCGCTTTACCTCATCCACCTGCCGCTCTACTACCTGCTGGACCGCGGCGGTTTCGACTCCGCAACCTTCTTCCTCGGCTCGGCCGTGGCCGCGTCGTTCGTGCTCTACATGGCGGTGGACAAATACTCGCAAATGCGGCATCTGGCGCCTTCTGCTGAGCCATCGTCGCTGGCCCCCCGTGCCGCGCATGGATCGCCACGCGCGTTCACGACGTAGGTCCAAAGCTCGCCGCGCTGTCGGCAGCACCTGATGTATTCCTGATTGGCGCTTCTTTGACCGATTGACGCGCGGCAGGCCGCATGATGCCCACGTTCAAGGAATTCCAAGATGCCATCGCTACAAGACGAAGTGCGGGTCGAGCCGACGAGTGTGCAACGCACGCACTTCCCACATTTCGTTGCGATCGGCTGCGGCGCAATGGCCGTGACGGCGCAAGCCCATGTGAAATGGTTTGCGCCCTACATCGTCGGAGCTCCGCCGCAGCAGCTGGGCCAGACGCTTGCGAACCAGTGGTTCTGGATCGGCATCGCGCTGGTGCTGGTCTTCTTCGTTGCCACGCGGGCAGTAGAAAAGATGCCGCTCGGCCAGCAGGTCCTTGCGGGAATGGACAAGGTCACCGGCCCGCTCTGGCACCGCCTCGACGACTTCATGCGCTTCGTCATCGCGGCCTTCTTCGTCGCGATCTTCGCCGTCGGCGGGGTGTACCTGACGCCCGACCTGAAAACGCCGAACGAGTGGGTGTCCTGGATGCAGCTGCTGATTGCAGCCTTCGTGTTCTCGCGAAAGACGATGCCGCTCGCAGCCGCCGGCATCATCCTGCTGTGGGGCCTGGCGCTCACCGAGTACGACGTTTTCCACTTGCTGGACTACCTGTCTCTCGGCGTCGCGGTCGCCGCCTACCTGGTGCTCGAATCGTCAAGCCGGCCCGAGTGGCGCAAGTACCGGTTCGAGGTTCTGCGTTGGGGCGTGGCGATTGCGTTGATGTGGTCCAGCCTGGAAAAGTTCGCGTATCCCGACTGGTTCCACCCGCTGGTCGAGGAGAAGCCCTTTCTCACCTTCGGGATGCCGCGCGATGTCTTCATACCGATGGCGGGCGTGGCGGAATTCACCATGGGCTTCGGTCTGTTGTGGACGGCGCTCGTCAGGCGCCTTTCCGCGATCACGCTCTTCGTCATCTTCAATGCCGCCGTGTACCCGTTCGGCCGCATCGACATGGTTGGGCACGCCTTGATCATGGCCGTCATCGTGGCCATTGCCGCGGACCCGACGCCCCAGGTCCGGTTCGCGATTCGGCGATCCGCGTGGAGCATTCCAGCCGCGCTCACCGCCGCGCTGGTGGTCTTCGCCGGCAGCTACTGGGGTTTGCACCGCGC
Source organism: Variovorax sp. (assembly GCA_037720315.1). Classification (GTDB taxonomy): domain Bacteria; phylum Pseudomonadota; class Gammaproteobacteria; order Burkholderiales; family Burkholderiaceae_C; genus Variovorax. Next base: position 2,998 of record JBBJMS010000227.1, read on the forward strand.
GCTATACGGTCCGGATGGAAGAGTGGGCCCTGCGATTGCAGAGATCGCGACCCACTCCTACAACCCCGAGCAGCCGCACGGGCCGAGGGCAGCAGGCGGCATGGGTGCGCCGCCAGACCGACCCGCGGCACACGGTGGCGCGGGAAGGGTCGAGCACAGCGATCCCGACGTTGCATTCGTCCTCGGCATGATCCCGCATCATCAGGCCGCGATCGACATGGCCCAGATCCAGTTGAAGCAAGGAAAAGACCCTGCCAACCGCAAGCTGGCTGAAGAAATCATTGCCGCCCAGCGGCACGAAATCGAAGAGATGAAGCAATGGTTGGCAGCAAGAGGCATCAAGCATGCGTACTGATGTCAAATGCCCCCGCCTCGAATCGCACGAGGTCGCGACGTGAAAACCGCTGTCTTCAGCGCCAGGCCTTATGACCAGCGCTTTCTCGACGAGGCCGTCGTGCAGAGCGCCGACGCCGCAGCCTTCGAGTTCGCCTATTTCCAGGTGACGCTCGGGCCCGACACGGCGCTACTGGCGAAGGGCTGCGACGCCGTCTGCGTCTTCGTCAACGACCGCCTGGACGAAGCGACGCTGGAAGCGCTGCACACGCTCGGCGTCCGCGCCATCTTCTTGCGCTGCGCAGGGTTCAACAATGTCGATCTTCGTACCGCCGAACGACTGGGCTTCTTCATGGCTCGCGTGCCCGCGTATTCGCCGGAGGCAGTTGCAGAGCACACGTTGGCGCTCGTCATGACGCTCAATCGACATACGCACCGTGCCTACAACCGTGTGCGCGAAGGCAACTTCATGCTGGAAGGCCTCCTGGGCATGACGCTTCACGGCAAGACAGTGGGGATCGTCGGCACCGGAAGAATTGGTTTGGCGACGGCTCGAATCTTTCGCGGACTCGGCTGCAAGGTGCTGGGCTGCGACCCCTTTCCCGCGCCGGCGTTCGAAGCGATGGGCAGGATGATGCCGCTCGACGTGCTGCTTGCCGCATCGGACATCGTCTCGCTGCATTGCCCGCTCACCGAGGTGACGCGGCACATGATCAACGCCCGATCGCTGGCGCTGATGAAGCCCGGCGCCATGCTGGTCAACACGTCGCGCGGTGCGCTTGTCGACACGGCCGCCGTGATCGGTGCCCTCAAATCCCGGCACCTCGGGCATCTCGCGATCGACGTCTACGAGCAGGAAGGCGAACTCTTCTTTCAGGACCGGTCCGGCGAGATCATCGAGGACGACGTCTTCCAGCGGCTCATGACATTTCCCAACGTTCTCGTGACGGGGCACCAGGGCTTCTTCACGGTCGAAGCGCTGCGCGAGATTGCCGGAGTGACGCTTCAGAACATGCGCTGCTTCATCGACGGCACGCCTTGCCCGAACACCGTGGCCGCGGCGTGAGGCCACCCGGCGCTCGCAGCGCTTTTTGCGAAGTCTTGCAGGCGTAGGCGAACGAATCCCATGTGGCAACAGACCTACGATCCCCTGGGC
>JBBJMS010000228.1:0-4460 GCA_037720315.1 Variovorax sp.
GGGCGATACCAGCGGCCCGGCGAAGCCGGTTCCGCGGTATCCCTGGGATTAGCCTGCGCCGGCTTCATGCATTGCCTGTCACTCAGCACCCTGATGAAATATTGAAATGAAACCAAAGCAACTCTTCGACCTGTCGCGCAAGGCCGTCTCTGCCTGGGTGGACGACTACGCGCCGAGCATGGGCGCGGCAATCTCCTACTACACGATCTTCTCGCTGGCGCCATTGCTGGTGATCGTGATCGCGATCGCCGGCGCATTGTTCGGCCGCGAGGCGGCGCAAGGCCAGATCGTCACGCAGATCTCCGGCATGGTCGGCAAGGAAGGCGCGAGCGCCGTCGAGGCGATGCTGGTGAGCGCCAGCGAGCCGGACAAGGGTCTGATCGCCGGCCTGATCAGCGTCGTGGTGCTGCTGATCGGCGCCACTACCGTGTTCGCCGAACTGCAGAGCGCGCTCGACCGCATCTGGCATGTGCCCGAAAAGCAAAAACCTTCGGGCGTGTGGGCGGTGCTGCGCGCACGGGTGCTGTCGTTCGGCCTCATCCTCGGGCTGGCCTTCCTCTTGATCGTCTCGCTCATGGTCAGTGCCGGGCTGTCGGCCTTCGGCACCTGGTTCGGTGGGCTGATGCCGGGCTCGGAGGCGCTGCTGCAGGCGGCCAGCATCGCGATTTCGCTGTGCATCCTGACACTGCTGTTCGCAATGATCTTCAAGCTCATGCCGACGGCGGCGATCTCATGGCGCGATGTGTGGGTCGGCGCCTTCGTCACGGCCGTGCTGTTCGAGATCGGCAAGTTCCTGATCGGCCTCTATCTCGGCAAGAGCGGCGTCAACGAGTCGTTCGCGGCCGCCGGCTCGCTGGTGGTGCTGGTGGCCTGGGTCTACTACGCGGCGCAGATTTTTCTGCTCGGTGCCGAGTTCACCAAGGTCTATGCCGACGAGCATGGTTCGGTGGCCGGTACGAATGCGCTGAAGGCAACCAAGGCGAGCGCCGAGCATGCCGCGGCCGGTACCGACAAGCTGGGCGGCCTGCAGATGCCTGCTGCCGCCGCCATCGACCCGACCGCTGCGCTAGACCTGAACCGCATCGACTCCGCCCATCAGGAGATCGACCGCCGCATGGAGCGCGCCACCCGTGGGCTTGCCGGCCGTGCGGCCACGCTGTTCGCGGTGACGCTGATCGGCGCCGTGCTCAGCCGCTGGGAAAAGCGCCAGCGCAGCAGCGTCAAACGGCGCCGACGCTCCCCGTGATCGGCAGCACGATGCCGGTGATGTAGCTGGCGCAGCAAGGCGCGGCGAGGAACACATACGCGGGCGACAGTTCCTCCGGCTGGGCGGGGCGCTTCATGTCGGTCTTCGTGCCGAAGTCCTTCACGTCTTCGGCCGGACGGTCGGCCGGGTTCAGCGGTGTCCAGACCGGTCCAGGCGCTACCGCATTGACCCGGATGCCCTTGCTCAAAAGGTTGCTTGCCAGCGACTTCGTGAACGCATGGATGGCGCCCTTGGTGGTCGAGTAGTCCAGCAGTTCGGCGCTGCCCTCCAGGCCGGTGACAGAACCGGTATTGATGATCGAGCCACCCTGCGGCAGATGCGGCACCGCCGCGCGCGCCATCTGGAAGTAGCCGAACACGTTGGTGCGCAGCGTGAGTTCGAGTCGCTCGTCGGTGATGTCCTCGATCGATGCCGCATGCAGCTGGAAGGCGGCGTTGTTGACCAGGATGTCGAGCTTGCCGAAGGCCTCGACCGTCTCCTTCACCGCCCGGTTGCAGAAAGCCGGGTCGCGCACATCGCCCGGTATCAGCACGCAGCGCTTGCCTTCACCCTCGACGCAGCGCTTGGTTTCCTCGGCATCGACCTGCTCATCGGTCAGGTAGACGATCGCGACGTCGGCGCCTTCACGCGCGTAAAGCAGCGCCACGGCGCGGCCGATGCCGGAGTCGCCGCCGGTCACCAGCGCCACCATGCCGTCGAGCTTGCCGCTGCCCAGATAGCCCGATGCCTTGAAGCGCGGCTGCAGGTCCATGTCGGCTTCGAGGCCGGGCTTCTTCAGGTGCTGCGCCGGCCTCGGGTTCTCGGGCTCGGGCCGGTGGCCGGCCTGCATGGGTTTGTCTTCGCTTTCGGGTTCCTTGGCCACAGCGCGGTCGTTGGCGTCCTGCTCGCGCTGCACCTTGCGGTGCTGCTCGGTGAGATCGTTGGTGTCGGGCGTGGACTTCTTCGAAGACATGGGAACTGCTCCTGCGGGATGTATGAGGGAAGGTTCAATGTGTCGACCGTAGTCAGGCGCCGGCACGCACCATGTCGTCCAACACCGCGTAAGCCGCGCAGACTCGACGAAATCCCACACCGTGCCGCGGCGTGCGCCTATCAACGGCGCGCGCTCCGCAGAGCCACCGTCGACGGGGCATGAAATGCGATCCCCGGCCCCACTTCGTCAGTGTTCGCGGCGCACGCGAACACAACCTCAAGAACGTCGATGTCGACATTCCGCGCGATGCACTGGTGGTGTTCAGCGGCGTCTCGGGCTCGGGCAAGTCCTCGCTCGCCTTCGGAACTCTCTATGCCGAGGCGCAGCGGCGCTATTTCGAATCGGTGGCGCCCTATGCGCGGCGGCTGATCGAGCAGGTGGGCGTGCCCGATGTGGATTCGATCGACGGGTTGCCGCCCGCCGTGGCCCTGCAGCAGCAGCGAGGCACGCCGAGCACGCGCTCGTCGGTGGGCAGCGTGACCACCCTGGCCAACCTGCTGCGCATGCTGTACTCGCGCGCCGGCAGCTATCCACCGCGGCAGCCGATGCTCTATGCGGAAGACTTTTCGCCCAACACCGCGCAGGGCGCCTGCCCCACCTGCCACGGACTCGGCCGCGTCTACGAGGTGAGCGAGAAATCGATGGTGCCCGACGACGCGCTGACGATCCGCGAGCGGGCCATCGCCGCCTGGCCGCCGGCCTGGCACGGCCAGAATCTGCGCGACATCCTGGTCACGCTCGGCCACGACGTCGACACGCCCTGGCGCAAGCTGCCGAAGAAGGTACGCGACTGGATCCTCTTCACCGACGAGCAGCCCACCGTGCCGGTGTATGCGGGCTTCACGCCGGCCGAGACCCGCGCGGCGCTGCGCGGCAAGATGGAGCCGAGCTATCAGGGCACGTTCACCGGCGCACGCAGGTACGTGCTGCACACCTTTGCCACCACGCAGAGCGCGTTGATGAAGAAGCGGGTCTCGCGCTTCATGGTGGGCGGCATCTGCCCGGCCTGCAGCGGCAAGCGACTCAAGCGAGAGGCGCTTGCAGTCAAGTTCGCCGGCCTCGACATCGGCGAAATTTCGCAGATGCCGCTGGATCGGCTGGCGCATGTGCTGCAGCCCGCCGCCGACGGCCTGCTGGTGCAGGCGCAGGACCAGGCGAGTTTCAGCCGCGCCGCCGCACGCAGGGACACCGAGCGCCGGGTGGCGGCCGGCGGCGCATCGCACGACGCGGCGCCCGACGTGCGCCGCACGCCGAATCTGTCGCAGGAAAAGCGCATTGCCGCGCAGCGCGTCGCGCACGACGTGCTCGAACGGGTGCGCACGCTGCAGGCGCTGGGCCTCGGCTACCTTTCGCTCGACCGCAGCACGCCGACGCTGTCGTCCGGCGAACTGCAGCGGCTGCGGCTGGCGACGCAGATTCGCTCCAACCTGTTCGGCGTGGTGTACGTGCTCGACGAGCCATCGGCCGGACTGCATCCGGCCGATGGCGAGGCGCTGCTGGTGGCGCTCGACAGCCTCAAGCGCTCGGGCAACTCGGTGTTCGTGGTCGAGCACGACCTCGACGATGCGGCGCGCCGACTGGATCGTCGACGTCGGCCCCGACGCCGGCGAGCAGGGCGGCCATGTGCTCTACAGCGGCCCGCCCGAAGGCCTGCGTGCGGTCGAAGCTTCGCGCACCGCCCGCTATCTGTTCGGCGAGCCGATGCCGCGCGCCAAGGCGCCCCGCACGCCAAGCGGCTGGCTGCAGCTCGAAGGCATTTCGCGCAACAACCTGCACCGGCTCGACGCGGCCTTTCCCCTTGGCGTCTTCACCGCCGTCAGCGGCGTGTCGGGTTCGGGCAAGTCGAGCCTGGTGAGCCAGGCGCTGGTCGAGCTGGTGGCCGGCCATCTGGGGCACGAGCCGCCACCGCACGAGGACGAGGCCGATGCGCTCGAAACCGTGGCGTCCGGCGCCACTGCGGGCCGCATTGCCGGCGGCATGGAGGCGATCGGCCGGCTGGTGCGGGTGGACCAGAAGCCGATCGGGCGCACGCCGCGCTCCAACCCGGCCACCTACACCGGCCTCTTCGACGGCGTGCGCAAGCTGTTCGCGGCCACCAAGGCAGCGCGCACGCACCGCTACGATGCCGGGCGCTTTTCCTTCAACGTTGCCAAGGGACGCTGCGCAACCTGCGAGGGCGAGGGCTTCGTCAGCGTCGAGCTGCTCTTCATGCCGAGCGTG